>CAYPDY010000176.1:0-4101 GCA_964409515.1 uncultured Dehalococcoidia bacterium | reverse complement strand
CGCCCGCGAGTACACCGAGAGGGTCATTGCCCACTATCACGACAGCTCCGGGAAGTACCATCTCAGCCATGGCTTCGGCCTCTACCCCAACCGCAACATCATCGATGCCTTCGCCTGCCTCACCATCGATGGGAAGACCCAGTACAACGTCCGGGCGTCCCGTGAGCTGCGCCCGCTCCGGGATGAAGTCCGGGTGGGCCCCTTCTCCTACGACATCCTCGAGCCGATGAAGAGGGTGCGGTCGCGCCTGGAAGACAACCAGCACGGCTTGAGCTACGACATCGAGTTCGAGGCCACCATGCCCTGTCACGAGGAGGACCACCAGTGGCGCCGGTTCAAGGGACGGGTCATCGAGGACAGCGACCGCTACAACCAGGTGGGCCGGGGCGCGGGCTGGATCAAGTACGACGGCCACACCATCAAGCTGGACAAGCGGACCTGCTACGTGGAGAGAGACCACTCCTGGGGCATAAGGCGGGCGGGCGGAGTGCCGGAACCGATGGTGGAGATCGATATCCCGGACGGAGGGCTCTACAGCTGGGCGGTCATGCAGTTTCCCGGCTGGGGCGCCTGCTACCACATCCGTGAGGAGTGGGACGGCGAGCAGACCCTCTCCAGCGGAGGCATCTTCTACCCCTACGGAACCCCGAAGAAGGAGATCAGGACCGTCAGGGTGGAGCATGACTTCAAGTTCCAGCCGGACATCAGGAAGATGACGACCGGCAAGGTCGCTCTGGTGGCTGCGGACGGGGCGAAAACCGAGATCTCCTTCAAACCGCTGAGCTACGCCTGCCTCAAGGCCGGGGGCTACTTCGGGTACAGGGGATTCGTCCACGGCCAGTGGTTCGGCGGAGACTGGATGGATGGCTTCAAGCTGGACCTCACGGACAAGGAGGTCCTCAAGGATGTCTCCTTCCTGGATGACACTTCGTGCGAGCTGCGCTGCGGCAGCGAGGTCGGCTACGGGGTGCTGGAGCTGGTGGTCACCGGCAAGTTCCCCAGGTACGGCTACCAGGCGTATTAGACCCCCCGTGCGGTGACCCGGCGCGATCGCCGGCGATCGAAGCGGAACGCTAAGTGGAGGTGCGCCATGCAGGTCCGACAGATAGACTTCGCCGGGTCCCAGTCTAAGTTCCTGGCCTGGCTGCAGAAGAAGATGCCCGCGGCTACCGACATATCCATCGCCAACATAGAAAGGTCAGGATCGGGTCTCTCCAATGAGACCTTCCTGTTTGACCTGGGCTGGAAGGAGCGCGGCAAACCACAGTCCAGGGGGATGGTGCTCCGCCTCCCTCCAAAGTCGTTCCCGGTCCACCCCCAGTACGAGCTCAACAACCAGTTCCGGATCATGCAGATCCTGGGGAAGACGAACGTCCCCGTGCCCGAGGTCTACTGGATGGAGGAGGACGTCGAGGTGCTGGGCGCCCCCTTCTACCTCATGGCCAAGCTCAAAGGCACCGTGCCTCCCGATTACCCCCCGTATCATTCCTTTGGCATGTACTTCAATGCCACACCTTCACAGCGGGCCAAGATATGGTGGGGGGCCGTTGACGCCATGGCCGATGTCCACCTGCTGGACTGGAAGAAGCTGGGGTTCTCTTTCCTCGGCGTGCCCAAGGGCGGCACCGACCCCGTCGACCGCCGGCTGGACTACATCGAGGGGTTCCTCAACTGGATTAAGGACGGCCCGGAAGAAAGCCAGCCCGTGCTCGAGGCATCGCTCAAGTGGCTGAGGGAGAACCACTACGCCCCGGAGCACATCACCCTCTGCTGGGGCGATTCGCGGCCGCCTAATACCATGTACGACCCGGACTTCAACGTGGTCGCCGCGCTCGACTGGGAGATGGCCTTCATCGGTGATCCCCAGTCCGACCTGGCCTGGTTCCTCTTCATGGACTGGCAGCACAGCGAGGGCGTGGGCATCCCGCGGCTCGAGGGCAGCCCGACCGTCGAGGAAACCGTGAAGCACTACGAGCAGCGCACCGGCTTCAAGGTAAAGAATATGCTCTACAACGAGGTGCTGAACGCTCTCTGGTACTCCGGCATCATGGCCCGGATATACAAGAACTTCAAGAAGATGGGGGTGGTCATTCCCGGCGACCAGAACGAGTACAACACCCCGGGCCATACGAGGCTGGCCACCCTGCTGAACCTGCCCGCCCCCCACGCGGGCCGGCCAGGCAGAGTCGGAGGTCAGATCACCTCTTCGTCCTTGAGGTGGCCGATGTCGTCCCAGGTGTAGTCCAGCACCTCCATCAGCACCTCCTCGGTGTGCTGGCCGAACTCCGGGGCCTCCCGCCTGATGCGGCAGGGAGTCTCGCTGTATCCTACCGGGAAGCCCGCCACGCGCACCTTCCCCCAGAGCGGGTGGTCATACGAGGTGACGTAGTCGTTAGCCACAGCCTGGGGGTCAGCAGCGAACTCCTCCAGGGTATTGATCCGGCCGAAGATCAGCCCGTCAGCCCGCAGTATCGCCGCCCACTCCTCACTGGACTTGGTGGCCATCCGCTCATCGAGGATGGCGATGAGCTCGCTGGCATTGGTGGCCCTGGCAATCATGGAGTTAAAACGCGGGTCCTTTTCCAGGTGCTCGATCCCGGTGGCGCGGCACAGGGCGGGCCAGTACTTGTCCGGCGGGAGGAGCACTATGGCTATCCAGCGGCCATCGGAGCACTTGTACTGGTTGTAGAGAGGGTTCCACTGGTTCTTCCGGGGTATGACAGTCATCTGCATGTCCCAGAGGGTGTGGAACGTCAAGGGATAGGCGATGAGGTGGCTGATGCCCCCCAGTATGGAGGCGTCCACCCTCTGGCCGCGGCCGGTCTTCTCCCTGGCGATCAGGGCCGCCAGTATGCCATACGCAGCGGTGAAGGCGCCCATCTGGTCCGCATAGCCCCCTTGCGGCCACTGGAAATCGCGGCCGGGCTCCGTGATCAGCGACCAGAACCCAGACCGGCCCAGGGCCGCCGGGTCGAAGCCAGGGGCGTCCTTGTCCGGACCCTTGGGACCCCATCCGGAAACATGGGCGTAGACCAGCCGCGGGTTGAGCCGCGACAGCGCCTCGTACCCCAGTCCCAGCTGCTCCACCGCCTTCTGCCGGAAGTTGTGGAGGAACACGTCGGACTTCTCGGCGAGCCGGTACATGATGTCCCTCCCCTTCTCCTTCCTCAAGTCGAGGGTGACGCTCCTCTTGTTCCTGTTGCCGATCTCGAAGTAGGGGTTCCGCTGCACCGAGGCGAACTCCTTGCCGCCGGTGGCCACCACGCCCCGGCCCAGGTCACCGCCGGTGCGCTCCTCTATCTTGATCACATCGGCCCCCAGGTCACCCAGCATCATCCCCGCCACCGGCCCCGCCTGGAACTGCGTCCAGTCCAGTACCCTGATGCCTTCAAGAGCCATAGCCATTCGCCACCTCTTTCTTTCCGGAACTCCTGCCCCCGGATGGGGCCGTTCCCCTTGGCCTGCCTGGCTGCCGGCGACCCGGCTAGCCCGCGACGTCGTCTTTGGCGAACAGCGCCGCCCCCAGGGCCCCCATCAGCTGCGGCTCCGGCGGAATCCAGGCCGCCATCCCCAGCCTGGCCTCGATGCGCTTCACGACGCCGATGTTCTTGCCGATGCCGCCCGATATGACCAGCTCCGGCTCCACCCCCACGCGCTTCAGCAGGGTCACCACCCGCTCCGCCGTGGCCTCGCAGATGCCGGCGGCGATGTCCGGCTTGGGGACACCCTTTCTCAGGGCCCGGACCACCTCCGAACGGGCAAAGACGGTGCAGACGCTGCTTATCCTCAGGTAGTCTGTGGCCTCCAGCGAGAGCGGGCCGAACTCGTCGAGCGGCACGCCGATGGTGCGGGCGATCACCTCCAGGAAGCGCCCGGTCCCCGCGGCGCACTTGTCGTTCATCATGAAGGACTGGTGACGGCCGCGGTCGTCCACCCGGATAGCCTTGCAGTCCTGGCCCCCCATGTCCAGCACCGTGCGCGCGCCGGGGAAGACGGAATGCACGCCCCTGGCGTGGCAGGCGATCTCAGTGACGGTCCGGTGGGCGAAGGGAACTTTCACCCGCCCGTAGCCGGTGGCCACCACACAGGCGATGTCCTTCG
>CAYPDY010000175.1:0-4151 GCA_964409515.1 uncultured Dehalococcoidia bacterium | reverse complement strand
GAGGGAGCTCCGGGAGAGGTGCTTCAGGTACACGTACATTGACACCCCGGCCATTGTGAAGGCAAGGATGGCAGCGATGTTGTAGGCAGCCGGGATGTCGCCGGTGACCACGTAGATCGGCAGGATGAGGAAGTAGCTGGCTGGCGGGATAATGCCGAAGAAGGGAATTCCTCCCATCCAGAGAGGGCTCCACGTGGGGATCTGATGTAAGGTGAAGAGGGACTCCTTGAGCCAGTAGAAGAGGGCCCAGGCGCCGGACAGATCGCTGGCCAGGACCCTGTTGTTCCAGTCGAAGAGGGGTCGCATGAGGTAGAAGGAGAATCCCAGCAGAAAGAGGATGAAGACCGCGTCGGCGCCGCAGCGCCGACAATCCAGTCTCTTGAAGAATCTAATCAACTGCCGTCCCCTGCCGACCCGGGTTACGTGAGCCAGAGCTAGGACTTCAAGACGCCTAACTGGGGCCTCTGCTTCACCACCTTGGTGGGCGAGCCCACCGCGATGCTGAAGGGTGGGATGTCGCCATTCACCACGGAGCCGGCGCCTATGACCGTGGCTTTGCCCACCGTCACCCCGGGGAGGATCACGCTGTTGAGGCTGATGAAAGCGTACTCTTCGATGTTGACCGGCTTCTCCACCACGTACTGCATGCGCATTGGCGCCGCTGCCGACATGCTCACCAGGGCTGCATCCGGATGATCCGGGTCTGTGTGGTAGTTGCTCCCGCTGTAGATCTTGCTCCCCGCCGCCACTGCACAGTAGTCCCCGATGGTCACGCCTCCCCGGCCTGACAGGACACAGTAGCTGGCCACGTGCACGTACTTGCCGACGCGGACCGACCCGTGCCCCTCGGCTCCGCCCAGTATGGTGACGTAGGTGTCGATGTGGGCGCCATCGCCGATCTCCACGTTTTCCGGCTGCCATATGGTGACACCGAGGTCGAGAAACACGTTCCGGCCCATCTTCTTGAGCCTGTTGCTGTGGTAGGCACCCCTCAGGAAGAAACCGAGGGCGCCACGGGAGTAGGACCGGGCGAACGTCTCAAACAGAGATGACAGCAGTGGTATCTTGCAGATGACGAAGATGACAATCTGGGAGGCGGCCATGCCCGCCTTGACCAGCCAGAACAGCAGTCTCTCAAGGGGATTGAGCGCTACCGGGGTGTCGTCCGTGTATGCTCCCTTGATCCCTCTGGCTACAAAGTCATCATCATATAGAAGGAAACTCATCGTTCGGATGACCCTTGAAACGCGGGCCTACTGCAGACCCAGCCTCAGCCTCACTGCCCTCAGGGCGTAGGTCACGCCCGTGTTGAGGTACTTGGTCTTGGTCATTCCGTCCTGCCGCGGGTAGTAGGCGAAGGGAATCTCCTGCATCCGCAATCCCCGCTTGAATCCCTTGTAGATCAGAGCGAAGGAATAGTCCCCGTATCCGGTGAAGACGGTCTCCGATTCCAGGGCTTGCAGGGATCTCCTTTTCGCGGCGAAGAACCCGCCCGTGAGGTCCTTTACCGGTATCCCCAGGACGGTCCTGACAAATAGATTCAGCGCCCTGCTGCCGAAGGTGAGATGGGGAGATGAGACCATCTGGCCTCCGGTGACGTAGCGGGAGGCGATGACAATATCCGCGACCCCGCTCTCGACCGCGGCGGCCAGCTGCGGGATGAGGTCGCAATCGTGGCTGAAATCGGCGTCCATTACCACGATGGTGTCTCCGTCCGACTCCAGGATGCCGCGGCGCACGGCGCTTCCCAGTCCCCTGGCGTCAGTCCGGATGACTGTCTTGAGGGAAGGGTACTTGTCCGAAAGCGACAGGCAGATATTCCCCGTGCCGTCGGGGCTGTTGTCGTCAATGACGACAACCTGGGTGGTGTCTCTCAAAGGAACCGCGGCACGCATGGTTGCATAGATCCTGTCTATCAGGGGGGCAACGTTGCCTACCTCGTTGTAAGTGGGGATGACGATGGACAGCCTGCTGCTCACTCTCCAGATCCCTCCTAGACTCTTATCCCTCGCAGGGAGGCTATTGCGCTGACAATCCTGGCCACTTCCCCTTCGTCTACCCCGGGGCCGCTGGGCAGGTTGAGGCCCTTTCGGCTCAGCTCTTCAGCCACCGGAAAAGCCATGGCATCATGGCCCTGATACGGCGGCATCAGATGCAGCGGGTAGAAGAGAGGCCGTGTCTCTATCCCTTTGTCCTTCAAGGCGTTGATCATCTCGTCTCTGCTGATCCCGAACCCGTCTTCCAGCAGAATGGAGTACATCCAGTAGGCGCTCTTCGCCCAGGGCATCTCCGGCGGCCGGGTTATCAAGCCGCGCTGCGCCAGGGGGCTCATCGCATCGTTGTACCACTGCGCCATCTGCCGCCTCCTGCCGACCAGCCGGTCCAGCTTGTCCACCTGGGCCGTTCCCACCGCCGCCTGCAGGTTGGTCATCCGGTAGTTGAACCCGACGACGTCGTACCAGTATCTCTTGTTCGGATTCATGCCGTGGTCTCTCAGTATCTTCATTCTGCGGGCCAGGTCCTCGTCGTCCGTGAGGCACATGCCGCCTTCGCCGGTGCTGATGATCTTGTTCCCGAAGAAGGAGAAGCAGTTGACCTGGCCGAAGGAGCCGACTCTCCGGTCCCGGTACAGCGCCCCGTGCGCTTCGGCGGCGTCCTCAATGACGTTGAGACCGTGCCGGCGGGCGATGTCACCGATGGCGTCCATGTCGCACGGGTGGCCGTAGAGGTGGACCGGTATGATGGCCTTCGTCCGGCTGGAGATTCTCTCCTCTATTCTGGACGGGTCGATGCACCAGCACTTCGGATCGGAGTCCACCAGGACGGGCCGGGCATTGCAGTAGGTCACGGTGTTGGCCGTGGCAATGAAGGTCAGCGTGGGCACCAGCACTTCGTCGCCCTCTCCAATCCCCAGGGCCTTCAGCGCCAGGTGCAGCGCCACCGTGCCATTGGAGGTGGCCACGCCGTGGCGGACGCCGCAGTATCGAGCGAACTTCTGCTCAAACTCGAGGATGAACTTGCCCTGGGAGCTGATCCAGCCGCTCCTGATGGCTTCGGCCACATTGTTGAATTCCTCTTCGCCGAGGGACGGTTCAGCAATGGGAATCAGGTCTCTCATGATGGTCATACACTCAGGGACCGCGTCATTATCCGGGCTTCGCTGGGGTAGCTCGGGGCGTCCCAGGGGAAGGCCTCGCCTTTCTGGCATCTCTTCCAGCGGCTCAGATCCGCCTGCACCATGATCTCCACCAACTCTTCGAACTTGACCTTCGGTTTCCAACCCAGTTTGGCCTTGGCCTTGGAGCAGTCCCCCTCAAGCCGATCGACATCCAGCGGTCTGAGGAACCTCTCATCCACCTCAACGTATTTCTGCCAGTCCAGCCCCACCACCTCGAACGCCTTCTGGGCGAACTCCTTCACTGAGTGCGTCTCGGCGGTGCTGATGACATAGTCGTCCGGCTTGTCCTGCTGCAGCATCAGCCACATGGACTCGACATACTCGGGGGCGTATCCCCAATCGCGTTTCGCCTCCAGGTTGCCCAGTGACAGCTTGTCCTTGAGGCCCAGCGATATTTTGGCCGCCGCATTGGATATCTTGCGGGTCACGAACTCTATGCCTCTGAGCGGAGATTCGTGGTTGAACAGGATCCCGTTGCAGGCGAAGATCCCGTAGCCCTCCCGGTAGATGGTGGTCAGCCAGTAGCCGTACAGCTTCGCCGCCGCGTAGGGGCTGGAGGGGCGGAACGGTGTTCGTTCATTCTGGGGGGCCGAGTTGCCGTTGCCGTAGAGCTCGCTGGTGGAGGCCTGGTAGAACCGGATATCGCGGTTGACCTCCTTGATGGACTCCAGTACGCGGGTCACCCCCAGGCCCGTTATCTCGCCGGCTCCTACTGGTTGATCGAAGGAGGCCCCCACGAAGCTCTGCGCAGCCAGGTGGTAGACTTCAGCCGGTTCGGAGATATTGATGGCGGACATTATGGAAGAGGAATCGACCAGGTCGGCCGGGATGAGGGTGACCTTGTCGAATATGTCGAGGTACTGCAGCCTCCAGAAGTTTGGCGTCGATAGCCGGCGGTAGGTTCCGAATACCTTGTAGCCCTTCTGCAGAAGCAGCTGGGCCAGGTATGCGCCGTCCTGCCCTGTCATTCCGG
>CAYPDY010000174.1:0-4162 GCA_964409515.1 uncultured Dehalococcoidia bacterium | reverse complement strand
TGGTGTCCCCCGACCATCGCGGCACGATGTGCGTATGGGCGTGATCGCTTATGCCGGCGCCGGCCACCTTTCCCAGGTTGATGCCGATGTTGAAGCCGGCGGGGTTGAAGATCGCGCGGAGGGCCCGGGTGCATCTCCTGACGATGCTGAAGTGGTCCAGGAGCTCCTCGTCATCCATGTCCTCCAGGGTGGCGATGTGGCGGTAAGGGGCCACCATGAGGTGCCCGGGGTTGTATGGGTACTTGTTGAGGATCACGAAGTTGAGCCGGCCGCGATGCAGTATGAGGTTGCCGTCGTCGTCGCTCTGCGCCGGCTTCTCACAGAGGACGCACTCGCTCGGCTTGTCATTAAGGATGAACTCCATTCGCCAGGGCGCCCAGATGTGCTCCACGGAACCTCCTGCGTGTATTGTAGCCGTGCTCAGACTGATAGTCAAAGGAAACCTTCACACCGAACGCGGTGGAGCGTGCACGGATTTGATTTCGAACGGTACGCTGCCTAGAATAGACTCATCAGAACGGTGCTGATGGTGTGATCATGCCATGCCCAAGAAGATAGACGGTGCGCCTGGATGGCTGGACAGGGCGAAGGTGCGGGTCAAGCGGCTCCTGGGCGTGAAGGTCATTCTGTGCGACACCTGCAAGTGGGACTGGCGTGGCGCCTGCCATCATCCCGAGCGCCCCAATGCTACTGTCTGCCCCGACTATGAGAAACGGGGAATGTAGCTGATGGCGGCAGCGCCGGTGCCCGACCGCTTGCCCGAGCGAACCGGAATTGTGCTGAAGGAGGAATAGCAGCGATGGATGCCAGACAGCCAGTGATCGTGAGTGCGGTGAGAACGGCCATCGGTTCCTTCGGGGGTGTCCTGAAGGATGTGGCCGCTGTGGATCTGGGCCGGACGGTGATCAAGGAGGCATTGCGCCGGGCAGGCGTCAGGCCGGTAGCCCCTGAATACGCCCGGGAGATCAGGCCCAGCATATCGAGGGACATCGAAAAGAGCGAGATAGAGGCCAAATGCATGGACTGGGACCAGGCGCTCCAGCCGGTCTATATCGATGAGGTCATCATGGGCAACGTCCTGCAGTCCGGCCTGGGGCAGAACACCGGCCGGCAGGCCAGTATCAAGGCCGGAGTCCCGCAGGAGACCAACGTCTTTACCATCAACAAGGTCTGCGCGTCGGGCATGAAGGCGGTGGCGCTGGCGGCCCAGGCCATCCGGGCCGGAGACGCCGATGCTATTCTGGCCGGCGGCATGGAGAGCATGACCAATGTTCCTTATGGGCTTCCGAAAGCCCGCTGGGGCTACCGCATGGACGTCACCGGCAAGGGAGAGGCCCTCGATCTGATGGTTTTCGACGGGCTCTGGGAGATACTCTATGACTACCACATGGGCGTCACCGCGGAGAACATTGCCCGGGACTACAACATCTCCAGAAGAGAGCAGGACGAGGTGGGTGCGGAAAGCCACCACCGGGCGATGAAGGCCATCAAGGCCGGCCTTTTCAAGTCTGAGATCGTGCCCGTCCAGATCGCCCAGAGGAAGGGACCGCCTCTGTCTGTGGACACCGATGAGCGGCCCATGGACACCGACGTGGAGAAAATGGGGAAGCTGGGCGCAGCCTTCGTGAAAGGCGGCACGGTGACCGCCGGGAATGCGTCGGGGATCAATGATGGAGCGGCCGCGCTCCTGGTGACCTCCAGGGAGTACGCCCAGAAGCATGGCCTGAAGATCATGGGTACAGTCAAGGGCTATGCCTCGGGCGGCGTGGATCCGAAGTACATGGGCCTGGGCCCGATACCGGCCACGCGCAAGCTGCTCAAGAAGACGGGCCTGACCATGAAGGACATGGAAGTCATCGAGCTCAACGAGGCCTTTGCCTCCCAGGCCATCGCCTGTGTGAAGGAGTTGGGCCTGCCGCGGTATGGTGAAAGCAAGGACTTCTGCGATCCCGGCTGCGACCGGGTCAACCCCCTCGGCTCGGGGATTTCCCTGGGGCATCCGCTGGGCTGCACTGGCGCCCGGATTCTGGTAACGCTTCTGCATGAGATGGAGCGCCGGGATGCCCGCCGGGGCCTGGCCACCCTCTGCATCGGCGGGGGGCAGGGCATGGCCATGGTCATCGAACGGTAGCCGGATTCGGCACAAAGAGAGAAGGGCGGACAGGAGTATCCGCCCTTCTGTTTCTATGTACACCGGCTGTCGGGTATTGCCCGCTGCCGGTCTTCTGCTAACCGAAAATCAGGCTGAGCAGGTCGCACGGACCGGCCGCGCCAATTGTGATGGCAGCGATGACCGCCAGTACTACCACCGGAAGAGCTGCCTTGGCCAGTTTTCTGTACATGAACGCCCCTTTCTTCTCAATCCCTATTCTCTTCAGCTTAACGAATGCCGACTTGCCAGCGGCTCGATCCCGCTAGCCGAGCAGCTCACCGATCAGGCTCAGCAGACTGCAAGGACCGGAAGCGCCAATGGTGATCGCGGCCACTACAGCCAGTACCACCAGCGGAAGAATTACCCTGGCTAATTTCCTGTGCATAAGCCCCCCCTTTCTTCGAGAATGTCCTTCAGCGGCGGGCGCCGCAGTTTCACGGAGTAACTGCGGGCCGCGCGGTTTGTCCGGTCACGCCCTTTAGGCCGCCGGCACAGCCCATTCGCCAAGGAACGAGCAGTCGCCATTCAGGCCGATGGTCAACGCGGCTATGATGGCCAGCACCACCAGTGGAAGAGCTACCTTTGCCAACTTCTTGAACATGAGACCCTCCTTTCTAGACAGTCTGGTTTGTTGTTACGTGCCTCGTGCACAGTCTCAGGTCCCGAAACACATCGACCCGATGCAGCATTGGGCTTCGGCCCCGACGGTCAAGGCTGCGATAACAGCCAACATCACCAGCGGAAGAACGATTTTTGCCAATGCCCTGTGCATGAAGCCCCCTCTCTGCTTGGCCCGTTATCATACCGACGGGCTTTACATAAGTCAAGCATACTTTACATAATCCGCGAGTCCGGGCGAATCAGAGAAGAGGAGAGATGTCGATACAGATTTCAGGAAGAGGGAGAAGCCCCGCGGATATTTGGGGAAGACAGCACTGGCCCTCGGCGCCAATAGTCACCGCAGCTATGATCGCCAGTACCACAACGGGAAGAAGCAGCTTGAGCAGTCTGCTGTACATGAGGACCTCCTAGCTCATCGACTTGGGCTGTGATCATGCTCTGGCATTCGCTCCGGATGTGTCGGGTTCACGAATTGCCAACCGGTGGAAACCCGACTATGCGGCAGCTATCCGCCTTAGCTGGCGGCTGCTGGCAGCTTCCTAAAGGGTTGGACTAGATGCAGAACTGGCCGATCTGGACGCCGCCCAGGTTCATTGGCGGAAAACAGCACGAGCTGGCAATCGTCACCGCGGCGATGATGGCCAATACGATCAGGGGAAGAATTACCTTAGCCAGTTTCCTGTTCATGCAACCCTCCTTCGAACGCAGGACTGCTTCCTGCGACTCTATTCGCTGACTTGCGAGGCGGTTCAACTTGCAGCGTGCGCCTGATCCATGTATCCCCACATCAAGCCGGGGAACCAGCGGACATGCTGCCAAGTCCGCTGGCACGCAGTGAGTTTTGCCCCTCTGCATTTGTCAGGTTAGCGAAGCATCAGCCGCCGGTAACCCGATGAGCCGGCGGACACCTGTGTCAAAGAGACGACCAGTGGCTCCTATCCCATCGGGAGGCAGATTGTTCCAATGCAGCAATCGCTAGCGATAGTCGTTGCGGCTATGATGGCCAGCACGACCAGCGGAAGTACTACCTTAGCCAGCTTCCTGAACATGAACCCCTCCTTCAAGATCCATCGACTTGCGCAGTGGTCGAGCTGCTGAAGTGAAGACAAACGGCGGATCCGAAACCAGATCCGCCGTTGTGCTTCATCTGCTAACCTGTGCACAGATCAGGTCCCGGGAGGCATTAACGGCCAGGGACTCAGGAGTCCGGCAGTCATCAGCCTGAAGATCGAACCGCTGCGCCTATCTTAAAGGACTACCAGCAAACTGACGGGATTGTCATTGCCGGAACGGTGCAGCTAGCGCCAACAGTCACAATGGCTATGACAGCCAACACGACCAGCGGAAGAACTACCTTTGCGAGTTTCATGAGACCCTCCTTCCAAATTC
>CAYPDY010000173.1:0-4184 GCA_964409515.1 uncultured Dehalococcoidia bacterium | reverse complement strand
GGCCGTTGCTGCCCCAGGCCCACAGAGTGCCGTTGGTGGTGACCAGCAGGGTATGAAAGTACCCCGAGGCCAGTGAGACGGTACGTCCGCCGGACTCGTTAGTGGTAACCTGGGCCGCCCTGGCCGGATTGGCCGGGCTGGCTGCGACTCCGCAGAAGACGATGCTGCCCATGACCGTGACCGTCAGCAGAAGCCTGGCCGCGGTCAAACGTATCCCGCTCTGCACTCTCAGCATTGGACTGTTCCTTTCCCCCCAAAAAACGAAAAAGCCGACCGTTGAAGGGTCGGTTTCACTACTCGCTCCCCGCCATCCAAGTGACCAGGGTACGGACGGCGGATCAACGCTTCCCAGGGTGACCTGTCAGTCAGAGTTGTGGCTCAGTGAATACTGGGTCCTCCTTGTGTGCTGCGCACAGTGTGCCAACAGACCCGCGGACCTATGGCCGCGTCCTGCAATTTAGTCGCTGCGCCGCGTGTCAATCCCTTGCCACCCATTGTTATCTGCGCTGCCATGTGGGATACTTGGACCGTTTTTGGCTGGCCGAGCGCGAAAAGAATGAAGGCTGTCCCGGAGGTGAACTGATGCCAGGTTTGGTGGGCTACATTTCGGATGATGTCCGCGATGATCAACTGCTGGACCGGATGATCGGTGCCGTGGTGCACGAACCGTGGTACAAGGTCGACAGGTACGTCAACCCGCCGTTCCACATAGCCCGGGTCCACCTGGGGAAATTCGATTCGGGGCCTCAGCCCGTCTTCAACGAGGACGGGACGCTGTGCATATTCATGGACGGGAAGGTCTATGGCTACGATGACGAGAAGAAGCGCCTGGAGGGCAAGCATCGTTTCTCCTCCGGGGGCGATGCCGAGTTCTGCCTCCACCTCTACGAAGACCTGGGGATGGAGTCGTTCCGGAGGCTGAACGGGAACTTCGCCCTGGCCATATGCGACCTCAAGGAGAAGAAGGCCATCCTGGTCAACGACAGGAACACGCTCAGGCCTGTCTACTACGCGCAGCACAACGGGGGACTGCTCTTCGCTCCGCAGGCCAAGCCCATTCTGCAGGACACCACGTTCAAGAAGGAGCTGGACGTCGAGGGCGTCGCCATGAACCTGGCCTTCGGCGAGTTCTGGGGGGACAAGACGCTGTTCTCGGGAATCAGCTACCTGGAGCCGGCTTCGGCCCTCACTTTCGGGCGGGGTCAGCTGGCCAGGACCCGGTACTGGGACCTCAACTACCAGCCGGACTCCGGCGCCAGTGAGGGGGCCGCCGTGGAGCAGCTCATTGCCGCTATCAAGAGGGCGGTGGCTATCCGTATGAAGGACAACGTCCGCTACGGCATATCCCTGAGCGGCGGCCTGGACTCCAGGGCCGTTCTGGCCGCCGTCGAGCCGGACAGGAGAAAGGGGATGCCCACGTTTGCCTACGGTCCACTGCACTGCGGCGAAGTGAAGATCGCGGAGCAGGTGGCCCGGAAGTGCGGGACGTCGCATCGCTCCGTTGAGATCACCCCGCAGCTCATCATAGAGAGCGCCGAGCGGGCGGTGTGGCTCACCGAGGGCAGAATGAGCATCTGGTTGAGCTACATGGTCCCGGCGTACAAGGCGATAGCGGGGGATATCGATGTGGTCTTCGATGGTCTCGGGTTCGGCCAGACCCTGGGCGGCGCTTTCCTGCGAAAATCCCGGGTGGCCGGGATGAGCAAGGACGAGATGTATGCCGATTACCAGAGAGACAGGACGGTCTTCCGGGATGCCGAGCTCCTGAGGGTGTTTGTCCCCAGGTACCACGGCATAGCCAGGGAGGCGCCGGCCAATGCCTTCGGCGGAGTGTACAGCAGGATGTCCTCCAGGGATCCCCGGCTGGCCTTTGATGAGTTCTACTGGCATTCCCGGCTGGCCTACATAGCCACCATGCATGTCTACGGGAGGGACCTGGTGGAGATCTCGTGCCCCACGGTGGACAATGACCTCAACACCCTCGCTTACAGTCTGCCCCCGGAGAAGAGGCTGGGTCACTACATCTATCGCGAGTTCCTGAAGGAGCTTTCGCCGGAGCTGGCGCGGATTCCCTACAACAAGACCATGGTTCCGGCCAGCGGGCCCTTCCTGCTGTGGCGCGCCGGGAAGGCATATCGGTTCGGCAAGGAGACCATCAAACAGCGGCTTTACACGGCATCGAAGGGGAGGATATACATCCCCAACAGCTACAAGTACATAGACGACGTTGGCTGGCTGCGCGCCAGCGGCGAGTGGAAGAAATACATCAGGGACCTGCTGCTCGTCCCCGGGGCGGCGTCGAGGGAGTACTTCCAGCAGGAGTACGTGCAGTCCCTCATCAACGAGCACCAGGACGGGACCAGGGACAACGCCGACAAGATCCTGCGCCTGGTGACCTTCGAGCTGTTCCTGAGGCAGTTCATGACCTAGGGGGGTCCTGCCTCAGCGGTTCTTGACCGCCAGGACGCCCACGAGCAGGGCTCCGGCGCTGCCCACCAGTGCCCAGGCCCAGGCCGGCAGGGAGGGGAGGGGCGCCCGGCCGATCGGTGTGGAGAAGGTCCGGTCCTCGGATGCGCTCCGGTTGCCTGCGGCGTCCGTCGATACCGCCCGGTAGTAGTAGGTCGTACCGGACTTAAGGCCGGTCAGCGAGACGGTGTGAGAGGTCGCCATCTGGCCGTCGGCCGCGCTGGAATCCCCGCACTCCTTCGTCAATCCGTACTCTACCAGGGCTGTCGCCGGCTCGTTCGTGTTCCAGTAGATGGTGATGCCGGAGCTGGTGAGCGACGTCGACTGGAGGTATTGGATCTGCGGCGGATCGGGGCCCATGTCGACGCCGGTGGTGAAGGTGCAGTCAGCGGATTCCGCCCACAGCCCCGACGCGTCCCTGGATTTCACCTTGAAGTGATAGATGGTCTGGGCGCTGAGCTCCGATAGGGAGGTGCTGTGCCTGATCACCATGTTGTTGTCATAGGTCGATACCGAGCCGTAGGTGGTGCTGATGCCGTATTCCACGCTGCCCTCGGACATGGAGTCGGTGACCCAGACGATCGTGGCGGAGCTGTCCGTGATATGCGTGGCCATCACCGCGGAAATCACCGGGGCGTTGATGTCGGTGGTGGGAACGGCGGCGTCAGGCGATCGGGTCGAGTTGGCCCAGTAGTCCGTTGACTTCACCCGGTAGTGGTAAGTCGTCTGTGGAGCGAGACCGGTCAAGACTACGAGGTGGTCGTACACCAGGGCGGAATCCACGGTCGAGCTCGAGCCGTAGTTGGCCGAGAGACCATACTCCACCTGGCTGTCCGCCCTCTCGTCGGTTACCCAGGTGATGGTGACCGACGACGCGGAGATGTCGATGACGGTCACTCTGGAGATCGCTGGCGGGGTATCGTCCGAGGTGAGGAACTCGTAGCGGTCTGACTGCGCCAGATTCCCTGCGGCATCCCGGGACAGGACCCGGCAGCTGTACCAGGTCCCGGGACTCAAGCCGGTCAGGGCGACCCGATGGCTGGTCACCATGGCCTTGTCCGGCGTGGTGAAGAAGCCGTAGGTTACGTCCTGGCCGTATTCCACCTGGCTGTCCGCCTTCTCGGTGGTGGTCCAGGTGATGTTGCAGCTGGTGGGAGTGATGTCGGTGACCGTGACCCCGGTGGCGGCCGGCGGCATGTTGTCAATGGTGGTGAACGTGTAGTCCCCCGACGTGGTAGAGTTGCCCCGGGCATCCGCCGAAATCACCCGGTAGTGATACACGGTCCCGAAGACCAGCCCGGCCAGGGCCACGCTGTGGCTCGTCGTCAGGTTGGCGTTGGCGGGGGTCGTCGAGCCGTAGCCGGCGGTCGGGCCATACTGCACCCGGCCATCGGCGGGCTCGTCCGTGGTCCAGGTAATGGTGGCACCGCTGGCGGTGATGCCGGTGGACATCACCCCGGAGACCCTGGGGCCGGCTGTGTCCGATCCGTAGCTGCCGGCGAAGGTGATGGTGCCGCCGGCGGTCAGGGTTCTGGTCTGGCTGGCCGGGCGGGTGTAGCCCGCCACCTCCCCCCAGGAGATGGTGTACTCGCCCGCCGGCGCATTGCTGATGGTCCGCGGTGCCCCGCTGTAGGTCTCGGCCCCGGTGATGCTGAATGTGGCCCCGGCCACGCTGGCGGTCACCACGATGGTGCCTGTCTGGGGAGGCGGGGGCTCCT
>CAYPDY010000172.1:0-4342 GCA_964409515.1 uncultured Dehalococcoidia bacterium | reverse complement strand
TCCTGCGGCTGGCTTTCGGCCTGTACCTCGGGGCCAGGAGGGGGATTCCCGGCCTGCTCTTCGGCTCGTGGGGCGAAGTTCTCGGGCTGGCCTTGATGTGCCTCCGGGAACGACCGGATGAGCCGCAGGTGGTTCTTTACTCGGTTGTGGATCTCCCTCAAGAGAACGGTGTTCTGCCGTGATTCCTCTCCGCGCCTCTGCTCCGAGACGTCGCGGACAATCACCAGGGCTTCGCTGTCGCCGTTCCCCAGGACCCGGCCCTCATGGTAGGACACACTGCCGTCGACCGACATCTGAAACTCGAATATCTGGGTCTGCCCGGACTCCAGCGCCTTCACCACGTGAGGCATGACGATGTGCTGTATCTCCGTCGGGATCATGTCGAAGATCTCGTCGCGCGGGCTGGGGACCTCGAGGCCGTCGTGGTTGTCCTTGAGCAAGGCTGACTTCTGCGGCTTCCTGGTCTCCAGGATGCTGCCATCTCTGCTGATGCGGAAGACCAGGTCCGGAATGGCTTCCACCAGGGCCCGGTTCCTGGCCGCGCTCGCCACCAGGTCGCGGTGAGAGCGCTCCAGCGAGTCCAGTGTCTGATTCACCACTTCAGCCGCGGCGGCCACCTCGTCCCTGCCGCCGACGGCCACCCGCTCGGAGAAGGAATGGCTCTGGAATACCGCTTCAACGCCCTTGCGGAAGCGCCGCAGCCTGGAAACCACCACCAAGTCGATTCCCAGGACGAGAGCCAGCGTGAACAGCGCACTGATGCCCAGGAGGAGATAGAGGATGCTCCGGGCGGTCCGCTGGCCCTGGGCGTAGATGTCTCTGGGGGCGTCAACTCCCAGCACGAAGGCGGGGCTGCCGTTGATCTCGGACACCAGCATGTAGGAGGCGATCGTCCGGCCGTCCACGATTCGAACCAGGGTATCCTCATCCTGGGTCAGGGACGAACGGGCCACCTGGAAGTCGTCCGGGATGTCGGGATCGTCGACCCGGTGCAGCTCCAGCGACAGGCCCGTTATCTCGGACAGCCTCTGCACCTCGTTTTCGTCCAGGTAGCGGCCCATGATCAGCGAGCCGGCCATCGGTCCCTGGTGCTGGCTGGTGACGATAGGCTGTGAGGCCACGATGGCGAGCTGGTCGGGGAGGAAGAGCAACCCGGCCACGCTGCCGGTCTCGCTTTGATGTCCGGCGAGCAGTCCCTCACCGGTCACAAACTGCTCCAGGCCCGAGGGAAGGGGAGTCTCCTCCCGGCTGTCCGCACCAATGGCCTTCGAGTAGAACATCTGGCCGTCGGTATCGACGTAGACGATGAAATCCAGGTCCAGGTTCAGGAGCGTCGCCGTATTGAGATTGGAGGCTATGTACTCCTGGTTCCCGTCCTGCATGAACTGGTACGTGTCATCCCATGGCGCCCACACGCCGACAGCCGCATTGATGCTGGCGACGTCCTGGTACAGGGCATTGGAGGCGCGCTCCAGGTCCTCGTTCGCTCTCTGCGTCTCCAGGCTGGCGGCATCGCTGGCCAGGGTGCTCCCGATGGTGAAATAAAGGACAACGGCCACCGCAATACATGCGGCCAGGACCGCAAGCGCTGTCCGATGGCGTAGCGTCATGGCATTCCCCCAGATACTCCGAGACCCATTGTCTGCCCCCTGGTTTACCAGGCTGTCTCAGACGGGAGCCCTTGTATCACAAGAATGTCACATTAGTCCCGGCGTCGCTCCGGCAGCGGGGTTTCCCTTATTCGGCGGCGGTGTTTGCGGCAGCGGGGGCGGGCCTGCAGCCCTCGGCGGCAGGGATGTCGTTCCCCGGCAGGCTGGCCCGGAGGCCAATGCCGGGTTAGAAATGATTTTGTGACAACTCATCCGCCGACTGAGATTGGCCTGTTAGCTGTCCAGTCTATGATTTACGGCGATATGGCCATGAGCAAGCAAACGCACCATGTGGTTGTCTCGGAGACGCCTCCCGCACCGCGGGAACGCGCCGGCAAAGAGGCGAAGTCGGACCCCGTCGGGCGGCCCTGGACCGAAGCGGAGCTCAAAGCCCTGCTGCGGGTGGTCCCGGACCACGTCTTTCGCATCGGGCTGCAGCCGGACGGCTCCGTCACCGTCATGGGTGACCGCAGCGCCATGGAGATCCCCGCCAGTGAGTTGGCCGACCTCGACGGCCGGTCCGGCGGGGAAGACCAGCCGGAGGACGCGACCAGGGGTCTCTGCCGGGAGCTGGCGCGCCAGGCCAGGGGACTGATGGCCGGTTTCGTGAGGACGGGGGAGGTCCAGGTCATTGATCTACAGATTGAGCGCAGAGGCCGGACGGCCTGCCACCAGGTCCGGGCGGTGGCCTGCGGGAACGCCGAGATACTGGCCCTGGTCAAGGATGTAACGGCGGGGAAGAGGACCGCGGACGGCGCGGCCGCGCCGTCGGGTGAGCTGTCGCGCCTGGACCAGATCCTGCACAACCAGGTTTCTTCCTACGTGGAGGACGAGGAGGTCCTCAGGGACGTCTCCGTCAAGCTCAACACCCTGCTGGAGGATACCATCGGAGCCATACAGACGGTGGTGCAGAAGAAGGACCCGTCCACGGCCCGTCATCAGGCGCGCGTCTGGAAGCTGGCCTGCGCCATCGGGCGCGAGATGGGCCTGGGGAAGACCCGTGTCGCCATAATCGGGCTGGCGGCCCTGGTGCACGACTTTGGCAAGGTATTCATCCCTACCGACATCCTGAACAAGCCCGGCAAGCTCAGTGAAGCGGAGTTCGCGGCGGTGAAGGGGCATGCCGACGCTGTTTTCCAGGTGCTCAGCACCATCGACATGTTCTGCCCCATCGCCGATATTGTCCACCAGCATCATGAGAGGATGAATGGCTCAGGCTATCCGCTGGGGCTCAAGGGCGAGGAGATCATCCTGGAGGCCCGCATCATAGCCGTGGCGGATGTGGTGGAGGCCATGCTCTCGGCCCGGCCCCATCGCCCGGCCCTGGGCGTGGACGCTGCCATGAAAGAGATCGCCATGGGCAAGGGCACCCTGTACGACGCCAATGCCGTGGACGCCTGCATCAGGCTGTTCACCGTGGGCAAGTTCGAATTCGACCCGGAGGCCGGGGTCTACGATGTGCCGCCCTCTCTGGAGCCCAAGCGCCCCGCAGCCGGCCCCGGCTGACCTGTCCCCCTCGCGAAACACCCACATCGAATTGGTCTTCAGTCTGGCGTGTCTGCAGCTTCGCAGGTGCCACACCCTCAAGTGCCGTGGGCTTCGATGAAGGCCACCAGATCGGACGCCACGCGGTCGGGCTCCTCCCAGTAGAAGGCGTGTCCGGCGCCGGGATACACCACCAGCCGCGAGCCCGGGATCGCCGCCGCGAGCGCCTCCTGATCACTTCGGGGAAGGATCGTATCCTGGTCCCCCCAGATAATCAGGGTGGGCGCCTTGATCGTGTGGAGCTCCCCGAGAGAGTCATCTGCCATGAGGCCCGCGAACGTCTCTCTCCACACGAACGCCGGGACCTTCAGGTTCTCCTGCACGATGGTTTCAAAGAATGCCGGCGGTACCGGCCGGGCCAGGGTGCTCGCGGCAAACTCGCGCACGAAGCCCGGGTCAACCGGATCGGTCAGCTTCGATGCCATCGAGTCCCACAGCTCCCGCACACCGGGCTTGTCTCGCAGGCTGGCGGGCGAGCCCAGGAGCACGAGCCCCAGGGTGCGCTCGGGGTGGTCGATGGCAAAGCGCCGGGCGACGAAGCCGCCGCTGGAACCACCGGCGATGACGGCGGCTTCAAGCTGGATCGCGTCCATAAACGCCGCCAGGTCGGTGGCAAAATCATGGACGCGATAACCGGCCGCGGGGCGGCTCGCATCGCCGTGGCCTCGTTGCGTAAGGGCGAAGGCGTGAATGGAGTCAGGCAGGTGAGCCAGAACGGCCTCGAAGGCATGCCAGGAGTCCGCGATGGCGTGCAGGAGCAGCACGGCAACGCCCGCGGGGTCTCCCTGCTCCACATAGGGAAGCCGCACCTGGTTGGGAAGGTCGACAGACTTGAGAATGGGTGCCATGTCCAGGTCCTCCGGCCACAGAGCCGTATCATAGCACAGTGAGCTGCCAGGGGGGTACTGGCGGGCGACAATTATAGTTTGCTGACCTTAGCATAAATCCCGACGACGGCGGGGTACATCATTGACAAATATAGTTTGGTCACCTTATGATACTCCCACGCTGCCTGGAGGCATGCTGGAGAGCCGGAGTGCCATGAGAGACCCTTCCCTGCAGTTCATCAGAGTAGTCAACAAGCTGGCAAGGCTGGCGCAGAGCCCGGCTGACTTCGGAACCGGGGAGGCACTCTACTACTCCGAACT
>CAYPDY010000171.1:0-4381 GCA_964409515.1 uncultured Dehalococcoidia bacterium | reverse complement strand
GGCAGATCGCCGCGGGCCAGCCCATCCCCGTGCCGCAGTCAGACTCCTGGCACGATGAGCCCCTGGAGATGCTGGAGATTCCGGCCGGCATGGCTTCCCCGCGAGACGGCGTCTACGCTCTGCAGGTCAAGGGGCTGTCGATGATCGACGCCCTCATTGATGACGGCGATATCGTCATCATGCAGGCCGCCAGCAAGGTGAACAACGGTGAAACGGCGGCGGTGTGGCTCAGGGCGGAGCAGGAGGTCACCCTGAAAAAGGTCTACCTGGAGCGCGGCCGCCCGGAGGGCGACCGCGTCCGCCTGCAGCCGGCCAACAGCCGGATGGAGCCCATGTACCACGACCCGGAAAATGTAGAGGTCCAGGGAAGGGTCATCGGCGTCATCCGCGCTCTGGCGGGGCCAGCCTGGCACACCACCCTCTAAACCCACGGTCAGGAAACCAGAATGGAAGTCCTCTGTCTTTTCATTCCCCACCAGTCTCCACTACCGGAGGCGCCGCACCGGGCGGTCTCGAAGACCGGCGCGGCGGATGCCGGGGGGCAGCCCGATCCCCTCTGCCTGCCCCCCGGCGAAGACGGTTACGCCCGGTCCTTGGAGGTGGTGCCGGACATCCTGGACCGGTTCAGCCCGGCCGTCGAGGTAAGCGCCGCGGCCCCGGGGAAAGCGTTCCTCGATGTCACCGGCACGGAAAAGCTCTTCGGGCCCGCCGCGGACCTGGCGGAGCAGGTCACCCGGGAGGTCCTGCGGGAAACCGGGCTCCGGTCCCGGGCCGCGGTGGCCGGCAGCAAGTTCGTGGCCGGCGCCGCCGCGCCGCTGGCCTCCGCGGGCCCGCTGGTAGTGCCCGGCGGCGGGGAGAAGCGGTTCCTCGCGCCCCTTCCCGTCGACCTTCTGCCCGTCTCCCCGGAGGCCCTGTCCTGGCTCCGGCGGCTGGGCCTGCGCCGCCTGGGCCAGGTGGCGGCCCTGCCGGGAAACGCCCTGGCCAGCCAGCTGGGCGCAGAAGGCCTGACGGCCCACCGCCTGGCCAACGGGATAGACCCGGAACCGGTGACACCCCGGCCCCGGCCGGACATACTGGAGGGAACGCTTTCCTTCGAGCCGCCCCTGGAGAGCCGGGACGCCCTGCTGGCTGCCCTCGATAAGCTGCTGGACCAGCTCGTGCCCCTGCTCCGAAAGCGCTACCAGGTATGCGGTGAGCTCAGGCTGTGCTTTGCCTCCGACACCGTAGAGCCCGACGGCGTCCGGCCGCGGCCGGACACCGTGAACCTGAAGACGCCGCTGGACTCGAAACCGGAGATCCTGGGCATACTCGCGCGCCACCTGGAGAAAGCCGCCTTCCCGGAAGAAGTGTCGGAGGTCCGCCTCGGCCTGGCCCGCCTGGGCGGCGAGCCCGGACGGCAAACGCCCCTCTCATCAGCGACCAGGAGGCGCCAGGCGGAAGCCCTGAAGCGCCTGGAGAAAGACCTGGGAGACCGGTTCGGCCACAGCTCCCTCAAGAAGGTGGTGGCCCTGGATCCCGGGTCCCGCATACCGGAGCGACGTATGGCCCTGGTTGACGCCTGCGCCGAATACGGCGGCAGCGAGGAGGAGCAGGCCTGATGGTGACACCGCTCAACGCTCCCAGGCAGATACGCGTCACCGCCGCTGGCGACGGCGGCTCGGCTTCAACCCCGGCCGACGGCGGCCCGGCTTCAGCGCCGGCTGCCGGGCGCCCGGTTTCCGTCAGGATTGGCGGCCGGCAGCGGCGGGTGGCCCGCGTCAGCAACCAGTGGCGCATAGACGATGAGTGGTGGCGGCAGGAGGTGTCCCGCCGCTATTTCGAGCTGGAGCTAGGGGACGGCCAGGTGATCACCGTGTTCTGCGACCTCGTCTCCGGGAACTGGTATCAGCAGCGGTACTAGCCATGTATGTTGAGCTGCACTGCCACAGCAACTTCTCCTTCCTCGACGGGGCTTCACACCCCGACGACCTGGTCTCCCGGGCGAAGGAGCTGGGCCTGCCCGCCCTGGCCCTCACCGACCACGACGGGCTGTACGGCCTGTTGAAGTTCCGCAACGCCGCCCGGGAGCAGGGGCTGGCGGCCATAACCGGAGCAGAGATGACGCTGGACGGCGGCGGCCACCTCACCCTGCTGGTCAAGGATGCCGCCGGCTACTCCAACCTGTGCCGCCTCATCAGCCACGCTCAGCTGGGCCATGGCAAAGGCCAGGCTTCACTGGATCCGGGCCTGCTGGAGACGCACTCCGAGGGGCTCTTCTGCCTCTCCGGATGCCGGAAGGGGGATATCCCCCGCCTGGTCCTCGCCGGCCGGAACGAGGAGGCCGCGGCGGCCGCCCGCCGCTACCGCGACATCTTCGGCCGCCGCTTCTACATCGAGCTGCAGAACAACCTCTGCCCCGAGGACCGGCGGCTGTGCCGCAGCCTGGCGGAGCTGGCCCATGGCCTGGGCATCGGCTGCGTGGCCACCAACAACGTCCACTACGCCCGCAGAGAAGCCCACCGCCTGCAGGATGTCCTGGTCTGCATCCGGAACCGCAGCACGCTGGACACCTCCCACTACCTGCGGCGGCCCAACTCCGAGTACCACCTGAAGTCGGGGGAGGAGATGTCCGAGCTCTTCCGGGAATACCCCGGGGCCCTGGCCAACACCCTGCGGATAGCCGAAGCCTGCCGGCTGGAGCTCGACCTGTCCCGCCACCGTTTCCCGGATTTCCCGGTGCCGCCGGGGGAGACCACCGACGGTTTCCTGGAAAAGCTCTGCCGGGAGCAGGTCCGCCGCAAGTACCGGCCCGTGACGGAGGAGGTGGAGCGGCGGCTCTCCGAGGAGCTGCGCCTGATACGCCAGCTGGGGCTGGCCGGCTACTTCCTCACGGTGTGGGACATCATGGAATACGCCCGCGGGAATGACATCCCCGCCCAGGGCCGGGGGTCGGCGGCCAGCTCCATCGTGACCTACCTCCTGGGGGTCACCCGCGTCGATCCGGTGGCGCAGAGGCTGTTCGCCGGCCGGTTCCTCAACGACGAGATGTCGGCCATACCGGATATAGACATCGACATCGCCTCGGACCGGGACGACCATCGGGAGAAGCTCATCCAGTACATCTACCACAAGCACGGGCCGGGCCAGGCGGCCATGCTGTGCAACGTGGTGACCTACCGGGCGCGGAACACGGTCCGGGAGGTGGGCAAGGCCATGGACCTGCCGCCGGACCTGGTGGACCGGATGGCCCGGTCGCTGGACGTGTACTCCGCGGTTAACATAAATGAAAGGCTGTCCGGGATGGCCGAGTTCCAGGCAGCCCTGGCATCCCGGGACGGGGAGCAGTTCCTGGAGATCTGCCGCCGGATAGCGGACTCCCCCCGCCACCTGGGCATACACGTGGGCGGGATGATCATCTCCACCACCCCCCTCTGCGACATCGTGCCCCTGGAGAAGGCCACCATGCCGGGCCGCGTGGTGACCCAGTGGGACAAGGACGACATCAGCGATGTCGGCCTGATCAAGATCGACCTCCTGGGCCTGCGCATGCTCTCCCTCATTCACGAGGCCATGAGGCTGATCCGGGAGGGCCGCAGCCCGGAGCTGGACCCGCACCTTGACGGCCTTCCCCTGAGCGATCCCCGCGTCTATGACATGCTGTGCCGGGGCGATACCCTGGGCGTGTTCCAGGTGGAGTCCAGGGCCCAGCAGGCCACCCTTCCCCGGTCCCGGCCCCGCTGCTTCGAGGACCTGGTGGCCGAGGTGGCTATCATCCGCCCCGGCCCCATCCAGGGCAACGCCGTCCACCCCTACCTCAACCGCCGCCAGGGGAGGGAGAAGGTGAGCTACCTCCACCCCAGCCTGGAGCCGGTGCTCCAGGAGACCCTGGGCGTGATCATCTACCAGGAGCAGGTGATCCAGGTGGCCATGGCCATCGCCGGCTTCAGCCCGGGCCAGGCGGATTCGCTGCGCCGGGCGATGAGCCGCAAGCGTTCCCGGGAGGCCATGGAGCGCCTCCGGAGCGGCTTCCTCGAAGGCGCCCGGAGGAACGGCATAGAGGAAAAGGTGGCGGAGCTGGCCTTCCGGCAGATCGCCAGCTTTGCCGAGTTCGGCTTCTGCAAGGCCCACGCGGCGGCCCTGGCCGAGACCACCTACCGCTCCGCCTGGCTGAAGCTCTACTATCCCGGCGAATACTACTGCGCCCTGCTCAACTGCCAGCCTATGGGCTTCTACTCGCCGGAGGTCATAGTCAACCAGGCCAGGCGCGAGGGGATCGGGGTGCTGCCGGTAGACATAAACCTCAGCCGGGGCCGGTGCACCATGGAGGGAGGCCGGATCAGGCTGGGATTTCGTTATGTAAAGGCCGTGGGGGAGAAGGCCTGGCAGCGGATCGAGGCGGAGC
>CAYPDY010000170.1:0-4392 GCA_964409515.1 uncultured Dehalococcoidia bacterium | reverse complement strand
GAAAAAGTCCGCCGACAAGAACTTCGCAGGTCAAACTGCGGAATTTCGGCTAGAGCCCTATCGATTGCTCGTGGTAGCTGACCAGGTGATTCACCGCCCTGGCGGCCTGGGCGAACGTCAGGTAGACGGGGGCCCCCTGCTGAAAACAATCCTTCTGCAGGTCCCAGGCCTTGATCTCGCCTTCGGCCGAGTCATCGGTGGTCAGGATGATGGCCACGGGCTTGCCCATTTCCCTGGCAGTCTCGATCACGGCCCGGAAACCGTCGACCAGGTACTGCCGGCCCATGAACAGGCCGAAGAGCACCGGGAAGGCCACCATAATGACGTCAATGCCGCTCCAGCCGGCCACCGCCCTGACAGTCGCAGCCAGGGCATCCGGCATGGCGAAGGTGGTGGCCGGAGTGTCGACGGGATTGCGCAGGCTGGTTCCCGCCAGTGGGTTGAACTTCCGCAGCTCGGATCTCACGTGCGCAGGAAGCTCCGGGACCACGAGGCCGGCGCTGATGCATTCGTCGGCGGCCAGCACGCAGAAACCACCCCCTACGCTGATGATGCCAACTCGCCTGCCCCCGGGGGGCTTCAGCCTGGAGAAGGCCTGGACGGTATCTACCATCTCCCGGCGGTCATTGACCCGGACAATACCAGCCTGCCGGCACATGGCATCCCAGACCGCACCGCTCCCGGCCAGCGACCCGGTATGAAGCATGGCCGCCGCTGCGCCGCCTGAGGTCTTCCCGCCTTTGAGGACGATCAATGGTTTCTTTCTGCCGATTCCCCGCGCTACGCTCAAGAACCTCTCGGGCTCCCTTATTCCCTCAATGTAGGCCCCGACAACCCGCGTCTCTTCATCAGCATCGAGGTACTCCAGGTAGTCGGATTCGTTCAGATCAGCGGCGTTTCCCAGGCTGATGGCCTTGCTCATGTAGATTTCCCGATCAGCCAGGGCCTGGATGACCGCCTGGGCCAGGGCCCCGCTCTGCGAGACGAAGCCAACGTGACCGCTGGTTCTGCTGATGTTGCCCAGCAGTGTGAGGCCCGCCTTAGGGCAATGGGCTCCCAGGCAGTTGGGCCCCAGCATAAGGACCCCGCCTTCGCGAGCGATCCCGACCAGCTCCCTTTCCAGGTCTGCACCATCCTGCCCGACCTCGCTGAAGCCGGAGGTGAACAGGGAGACCACCTTGACCCCCGCCTTAACGCACTGGCGCATCACCCCGGGGGCGGCCGGCGCGGCCACCGCACAGATGACGTAGTCCACCGGTGCGGGGACATCCTGTATGCTGGGGTACGCCTTCAAACCCATGATTTCATGCGCGCTGGGATTCACCGGGTAGATTGGCCCGGGGTAGCCGAACTCGGTCAGCTGCTGCAGAAACGTCAGGTTCGTGATGGACAGTGGATTGGAGGTGGCTCCTATGATGGCGATGGATCTCGGTTCAAAGACTGGTCTCAGATCGCGCATGGCAACAAGGCCATTCTCCCACACCGTGAATCCGCTATCAAGGGCCGTGCGGGGATCCGCACGCGGATCAGCCGCGCGCGCGCCCGTCGCCCAGCCCCGTGGCCGTGAAGAAGTGCGAGATCCGCTCCTTGATCAGGTCGGGGCTGGTGTAGCGCTTGTCGAACTGGTCCATGCCGATGTACAGGAACGGAACGTTCATGTCCCGGCACAGATCCCGCATCAGGCTGACGCTGGCGGCGCCGTCCTTGTGTCCGATGTGGCCCGGCCAGATGACGCAGTCGATCTGGTAGTCCCGCACAATGCGGTTGATGTCCGACAGGAAGTTCTCCGCCAGGCCGCGGGCCTGCCGGATCATGGGCGGGTCCTTGATGAGCCTCCGGGCCAGACCCCGGAACATGCTGTCCTCGGTGGACGTGTCTATCACCTGGTAGGGGCAGTAGCTCACCATGTCCATGACCACGCTGACGCCCCACTCCTGCTCCAGCCAGGGGGCGATGAGGTTGAAGTAGATCGGCTGCAGGTCGAACCACAGCACCCGGATCCGCTGGTTGGGCACCTCCGGCTGGTTCCGCCGCACCCGCCGCTCGGCATCGGCCACCAGGTCCCGGAACCACGGCGTGTACTCCGGCCTCCCGGCGCCCTCGAAGTTGGTCATCAGGAAGCAGGATTGCGCCAGGAGGTAGTTGTACGGCGAGGGCTTGCACCGCCGCAGCTCGTTGTACTCCTGCCACAGCCGGTAGTGCTCGTTGGACTCCGTGATGACATCCCTCAGCCTCTTTATGTCAAGCGTCTTCCCGGTGTGCCTGGTAACGAACTCCACCATCCGCCGGAGTTCGCCGGCCACGTAGTCGACCGCGTGATCGTCGTCCCAGTAGGGAACGTCGATGCCAAAGGAAGGGATATTCCGCCACTGGGGGTGGGTCCGCAGCGCCTCGTGGACGCCGATGATGCCATCGCAGGGCTCGGTCACGCCGAGGTAGGCCGCAGGCAGGGGCAGCAGGCCGGCATCCAGGTAGCGCAGACCCAGCCGGATGAGGCTGCAGCAGTCCCCGGGCACCGGCATCTTGTCCAGCGCCTCCAGGTCCTCCTGGATGTGGGGGTTCTCGAACCCGCCGGCGAAGGCCTGGGCAAAAAGGAAGTACCAGTGGACGCCCATGGCCGTCAGTATCTCCGGGGGGTTGTTGAAGGCGGAGGCCAGCAGGGGCTCGCCGGTCTCGACGCACTCTATGGTCCTCTTGTGCATCCTCAGGAAGCACCGCACCGGCGGCAGGTGGATATGGGTCATCTCCCCGGGGTTCAAAGTGAGGCCCACCTCGATGGCGCTGTAGAGCTCATACTCCTCGCGTATCCGTGACAGCCGCCGCTCGTTTACTGCGTCCATGGCCTACCTCCCCATCGTCTCCAGGAAGGCCTGCACCCGCGTTCGCAGCTGGCCCCGGCCGCCCATGGTGTACTCCCGGTCCAGCATCAGAAGGGGCACCCCCCACTCCTTGAAGGTGTGGTGGAGCCGGTACTGCTCCCACCCCCAGGAGTCACAGAACATCAGCCTCTCCAGGATGACCCCGTCGACGGCAAAGTCATCGATCATCTTCCGGATGAAGGCGGTCCGGCCTTCATATGCGTCGAACACCCGGGGACAGGAGGGGCGTTCCGCCACATAGTGTCGGGCCAGCGCCCAAAGGGGGTCATCCGCCTCTTCGCCCACATCCCGCCAGAAGAGCCGGGAGCCGAAGCAGGTGGAGTCGGCGACGATGAGACCGCCCCGCTCCTCGATCACCTCCAGGTAGGCCGGATCGTCGAGTATTCCGCCGATGAGCATCAGGCGGGCCCGGTGGCCGCCGCGCCCCGGGGCGGCGCGCAGCTCCTCCAGCAGGGCCTTGAGACAGTCGTTGAATCGCGGCCTGGGCATGGCTGTGCCGGCCACGGTCACGGCCAGCGTTTCCGCGCCGGTGATGGGCGGGCCCTCGGCCCGTCTCAGGTCGTAGAGGTCCCGCTGCAGCCGCCGGGATTCGTTGTGCACCCGGATGGCTTCCCTCAGGCGGTCGGCGGTGATCTCCGCGCCGAAGTGCTTCTCCATGCTGGCCTTGAGCCTGAGCAGCTCGTTGTGGTACCAGGCCACCTGCGCCTCCTCCGGCCGGCGGGGCAGGCTCATGAAGTGCACGAAGGGAGTAATCTTCAACCGCACCCAGTGGTCGTAGATGCGGCGGACGTTGTCGCAGCTGTTCCCCAGGACCAGGCCATCGAGAAAGGAGCACTCCCCGGCCAGCACCTGGTTGAAGCAGTGGCGGGGGAAGCTGCAGTTGATGCTGGAGAAGAAGACGTCGGCCTTCTCGGTGCTGGTGCTGCCGGTGCCCCGCAGCCGGAAGGGCAGGAGGCCGGCGGCGGTGAACATCTCCTCCGGTATGGTGGAGCAGAGGTAGCCCATCACCCGGCCGCCCTTCTTTTTCCACTCGCGGACCTCGTCGTTCTCCAGGGTGCTGGCGATGGCCGAAAGGCGCGGCAAAACACTAGCCGCAGCGGCTGTCTTCATGGTCCCCCCTTGGCGCTGGAGTGCAGCGATGCGCTGCCGGGCGCCACAGGCTGATCATACGGGCACGGCGGAGGGATGTCAAAGCACCGGCCCGGGCTTCACTCTATCCGGTACTCGAACTGGCAGAAGATATCGTCTTTGTCCTGGCGCGGGGGCACCTTCAGGCAGGTGACCTTGATGGCCGGGTTGAACAGCCTGGTGTGCTTCTTCCGCATCTCCAGGCAGGCCGCCGTGCAGTGAATGGAATCCCTTCCCTGGCCTTCCTTCTCCATCGCCACGATGGTGGGGCAGTAGGTGACGGTCCGGATGGCATCATTCCGGCCCAGTATCTCCACGCGCTCCTCGAGCACCAATCCTTCGGGCCTGGGGTGCATCACCCTCATGTAGTCGGCGACGTCCCTCC
>CAYPDY010000169.1:0-4478 GCA_964409515.1 uncultured Dehalococcoidia bacterium | reverse complement strand
GGCGGGCGCGAGATGCGATTGACTTTGGAGACGGCCTTTGCTATCCTTTGGTGCTAAATAACCCCCTGGGTTCTGCAGAGATAATGCCTGTTCGCCAACTGAGAGAGATGCGTCGCTGCTATGGCTTTGAAGAAGTGGCCATAGTCCCTGGCGACGTGACCGTCAACCCTGAACAGACGAACCTCGATCTGAAGCTGGGAAACCTGACCTTCCCCGTGCCTATCCTGGCGGCCGCCATGGACGCCGTGGTTGACCCCGGGTTCGCCGCGGCCTTCAGCAAGCTGGGCGGCCTGGCCGTGCTGAACCTGGAAGGCGTGCAGGCGCGCTACGAGAAGCCGGCAGACGTGCTGGCCGAGATCGCCCGGGCCTCCATGAGCGAGGCTGGCCCCCTGATCCAGAAGGTCTATTCCCAGCCCATCCAGGAGAGGCTGGTCGGCGAGCGGATCCGGCAGATCAAGTCCAATGGCGGCGTCTGTGCCGTCTCGGTTACGCCGGCCAACACGAAGAAGCTGGTTTCGACCATAGTCGAGGCGGGCGCGGACGTCCTGGTGGTGGCGTCGACCGTGACCACCGCCCGGCACGTGTCCAAGAGCCTGAAGGGGCTCGTTTTCTCCGATCTCTGCAAGACCCTTTCCATCCCGGTGGTGGTGGGGAATGCCGTCAGCTACAGCGCCGCCCTGGAGCTGATGAAGACGGGCATTGCCGGCCTCCTGGTGGGTGTCGGCCCCGGAGCAACCTGCACCACGCGGCAGGTGCTGGGCATTGGAGTGCCCCAGGTGACGGCCACCATGGACTGCGCGGCCGCCAGGGACGACTATTTCAAGAAGAGCGGCAAGTACGTGGCCATCATCACCGACGGCGGCATGCACGCCGGCAGTGATGTGTGCAAGGCCTTCGCGGCCGGTGCCGACGGGGTAATGCTGGGCGCCATCATGGCCCAGGCGGACGAGGCGCCGGGCCACGGATACCACTGGGGTATGGCCAGCCCTCACGCGGCCCTGCCCCGGGGAAGACGCATCAAGGTGGACACCCGGGCTCCGCTGCACCAGATACTCTTCGGCCCCACCGCCGTCAGCGACGGGACGCAGAACCTGGTCGGCGCCCTGCGCACCGCCATGGGCGCCTGCGGCGCCGCCACCATCGCCCAGATGCACGATGTGGAGATGGTCATCGCCCCATCCATAAGGACAGAAGGCAAGTCTTGGCAATTTCAACAAGCCTGCTCTCAGTAGCCGACCTCACCCCGGAAGAAATCCAGCACCTCATAGAAGTTGCTGCTTTACTCAAGCACGGCCGGAAGCCCGAGGGCCACTTGAAGGGCCAGACCGCGGCGCTGGTTTTCGAGAAGCCTTCCCTGCGCACCCGCGTCAGCTTTGAAGTGGCCATGTGGGAGCTGGGCGGACACGCCATCTACCTCTCTCCCGCTGAAGTCGGGCTGGGCAAGAGAGAGAGTGTCTCGGACGTCGCCCGGACGCTCAGCCGTTTCGTGCACGGCATCGTCGCCCGCACATTCGCCCACGGGACCCTGGAGCAGCTGGCGAACTACGGTACACTGCCGGTCATAAACGCGCTGTCGGACTACGAGCATCCGTGCCAGGCCCTGGGCGACCTGCTGACCATCAAGGAGAAGAAGGGCAGCCTCAAGGGCCTGCGCCTGGCCTACATCGGCGACGGCAACAATGTCGCCAGGAGCCTGATGCTGGCCGCGGCGGCGGCGGGCATGGACTTCACCATGGCCTCTCCGCGGGGATACGAGATGGACGGCCAGGCCCTGGGCCGGGCCAGGAAGATGGCCGGTCAGAGCGGGGCCGCGGTGGCGACGATGACTGAACCGCACCGCGCGGTGGAGAACGCGGACGTCGTCTACACCGACGTGTGGACCAGCATGGGCCAGGAGGCCGAGTCGGAAGTCCGGCGCCGGGCCTTTGCCTCATACCAGGTTGACTCCGACCTGCTCTCGCGGGCCAGTAAGGGAGCCCTGTTCATGCACCCGCTTCCAGCGCACCACGGAGAGGAGGTAGCCGAAGGGCTGCTCGATCATCCGCAGTCCGTGGTGTTCGACCAGGCGGAGAACCGGCTCCACATCCAGAAGGCCATCCTCATCCGGGCTATGGGCGGAGGCGGACACGCCCGCCTGGCACCCTGAGACACGATTCCGCATCTTTAGTGGCGTTCCGTGACGCCGGGAGGACACCATGCCCAGACCGTTAGTAGCCATCATCGGCCGCCCCAACGTGGGAAAATCGACCCTGTTCAACCGCCTGCTGGGGAAGAGAAAGGCTATCGTAGCCGACCTGCCGGGGACCACCGTCGACCGGATTCACTGCGACATCTCCTGGGAGGGGCATGAAATGACGCTGGTGGACTGCGGGGGCCTGGAGGCCCGGCCGGGGGAGTCAATCAGGCGGAAGGTCCGGGACCAGGTAGACAAGGCCGTAGCCGAGTCGGACCTGGTGCTCTTCCTGGTGGACGCCCGGGATGGAGTCCTGCCGGCTGACCAGGAGACGGCTGACATAATACGCCGGTCCAGGAAGCCCATGATGCTCGTGGTGAACAAGGTGGACACCCCCAGGCAGGAGGCCCAGGTGGCCCAGTTCTACGAGCTGGCCATGGGAGACCCCATCCCCATAAGCGCCTATCACAGCAAGGGCGTGCACGAGCTGATGCAGAAGGTCGTCGAGAGCCTGCCGGCCCCGACGCCGGCCGCGGCGGAGCCCGAGATGCTGAAGATCGCCATCGTGGGACGTCCCAATGTGGGCAAGTCGCTCCTCCTGAACACTCTCCTGGGGGAGGAACGGGTGGTGGTGGATGAAGCGGCCGGAACCACGCGCGACACCATCGACACCACCCTGGAGCACAAGGGGGAGAGGGTGACTCTCATCGACACCGCCGGAATCAGGCGCCGGGGGCGCATCGACCAGGGCATCGAGCGGTACAGCTCCCAGCGCGCGAGTGATGCCATCGAGCGGGCCGACGTGGCGCTGCTGGTAGTGGACGCGGTCGAGGGCATCACGGCCCAGGACGTGCACATCCTGGGATACATCCACAAGGCCTTCAAGGGCGCCGTCCTGCTGGTCAACAAGTGGGACCTGGCGGAGGTGAAAGACACCGCGGAGTGGACGGAGGTGGTGAAGCGGAAGACCCGGTTCATGCCTTACATCGAGACGCTCTTCATCTCGGCCAAGACGGGACAGGGCGTGAACAAGATACTGCCCCTGGCGGGGAGGATCTACCAGGAGCGGCTGCGGCGCCTGGATCCCGCACTCCTGGACACCATCGTCATGGACGCGGAGGCGGCCAAGCAATCGCCGAAACAGGGGCGAAGACGGCTCAAGGTCCGCCGGGCCACGCAGACGGGCGTCAACCCGCCCACGTTCACCTTCTCGGTGAACGATGCCAAGCTCGTCCATTTCTCTTACCAGCGCTTCCTGGAGAACAAGATCCGCCAGTACTGCGGATTCGCGGGCACCCCCCTGCGCCTCATTTTCAAGGGCAAGGGAGAAGCCTAGCCGGCGTCAGCCCCGATCGGCTGCCTTCCGGGCACGTGAACAACCCTTGACTTGGCTCATGGACAGCGAGCATAATAGGCTGGAATCTGAGTCCGCTTTCGGCGGGAATTGGAACACGGCGGCTACCTCGCAGTGTCCTACCCGGTTGTAGAGGTGTCGAATGTCTAAGGCAGCCATAGTCGGCAGTGCCGCTTGGGGCACTGCCTTGGGGATAGTGTTGGCCCGCAACGGGGTGTGGACCAAGATCTGGGCCCGGAACCAGGAAACGGCCGACAAGCTCAACCAGGCGCGCGAGAATGTCATCTACCTGCCAGGTCCCAGGTTCCCCACCCGTCTCTCCTCCACCGCCTCGATGGAAGAGGCCATGGACAAGGCGGACATGGTCATCCTGGCGGTCCCCTCCGGAACCATGCGCGCCAACGTGGGACGGCTCAAGGAGTACCTGGGCGATTCCACCCTGATCGTCTCCGCCACCAAGGGGCTGGAGGTCGAATCCGGCAAACGCATGTCCCAGGTCATTGCCGAGGAGATCGATCCCCGCTTTCATCCCAACATCTGTTCCCTCTCCGGCCCCAACATAGCCCATGAGGCCGCGCAGGGCCTCCTCTCGGTGACGGTCGTTGCTGCCCGCGACGCGGCGGTGGCCGAGCGGGTCAAGCAGCTGGTCAACTCCAACCAGTTCTACGTCTTCACCAGCACCGACCTGGTGGGGGTGGAGCTGGGAGGCGCCTTGAAGAACGTCTTCACCCTGGGCGTAGGGATGGCGGACGGCATGGGCAACGGCAGCAATGCCAAGGCAGCCCTCGTCATCCGGGGGCTCAGCGAAGCCATCGTGCTGGGGACGACCTTCGGCGCCAACCCGCTGACCTTCATCGGCTTGAGCGGCCTCGGCGACCTCATCGTCACGTCGTTCAGCCCGCTCAGCCGCAACTACTACGTGGGCAAGGAGCTGGCCAAGGGGCGCTCCGT
>CAYPDY010000168.1:0-4569 GCA_964409515.1 uncultured Dehalococcoidia bacterium | reverse complement strand
CGAGAGCGCCAAGCGGGTAATAGAGAAGGTGAAGAAGCAGAAGCTGGCCAGGTAGGTGCTGCCTGGCCGGAAGAGGCGGTGCCCGGCACAGGCGAGCGAGGCTTGATAAGGCCGGGGTTTCCCCGTAACATATCACTAAGAGACGGACGCCGCAGCTCGTGGGGCCGGGTTTGCCGGAGAGGGGGCCTCTTCGGAGAAGGAAGGACTATACCGCCCAGGCGCAAGACGCTGTGGAAGTGAGTGCGCGGCGACGCACAACTAGAGGAAAGGAACAGGCAAATGGCTATACCAGAAGAAGAAGCGGTATGCAAGCTGCCACCGGGGAGGGTATTCCAGTTGCCCACCGAGCTGGAGCACTTGTGGGATGGAGTCGATGACATCGGGCTGGGGCTGAGGTGGCTCAGCGAGGTCAAGAAGGCCGACATGCAGATCGAGCTGGGCGGGCCCAAGTGGGACTACAAGATGGCCTCCGTCTTCTATATCGAGGAGGACCCGGAGAAGGTCCGGGACGGCGAGGTCAAGCTGATCGGCCCGGATGTGAATGAGGTCAAGCCCGGCACCTCCCTGCCCGGGCTCTTCACCATCAGGATCTACGGCAAGACCCTGACGCAGGAGCACCAGGGCTACGTCTCCCGGCAGATAGGCACCGCGCTTCAAGGCCTGGAGGGGTTCATGTTGTTCGGCTCGCCCGATGCCCTGTGGATCAGGGTGAGCAAGGATGTGGCCAGCCGCCTGACCTTCGCCAAGATCTCCCAGTTCTGCTATGCCACCGCCCGGACCCTGGTTCCCCAGGTGGATGCCGTCTCGTTCTTCTGGGCCGTGGGCTCTCCCGAGGTCGGTGGCGTGGAGATGGTGGACCCGCTGCTGCATTGGGCCAGGGAGAAGCTCAAGATCATCAGCGCCAAGGAGCTCTATGATGATGAGGACGTGGACACCTTCTACGGGTGTACCATATGCAAGTCACTGGCGCCCAATCACGCCTGCGTGCTGACGCCGAGCGCGCTGCCCTACTGCGGCATCATCGGCTATGACTCGGCCAAGGTGACCTGCGAGATGGACCCGGAGGGATACGTCTTCCGTATCCCAAAGGGCGAGTGTATCGATGACACCAAGGGCCACTATACCGGGGTGGACAAGGCCATATATGAGAGATGCAACCACCTGGTGAAGCGGGTCAACATCTACAGCAGCATCAGGTACCCTACCACCAACTGCGGCTGCTTTGAAGCGGCCTCTTTCTATATCCCGGAGGTCGACGGCATCGGTCTGGCCATGAGGCGCTACACCGGCATGACTCCGCTGGGGATAAAGTTCTCCACCCTGGCCGGCACGATCTCCGGCGGGGCCCAGAACCACGGGTTCAAGGGTTTGTCCATCGCCGGGATGGCCAGCAAGAACTTCCTCAAGGGGGACGGCGGCTGGAACCGGATTGTGTGGATGCCGGCGGACCTGAAGAAGGACATCGCCCAGGTGGTTCCGGAGGAGGTCTACGATAAGATCGTCACCAGTGAAGACACGGTCGATCCGGCAGAGCTGAAGAAGCTGCTGATCGAGAGAGGCCATCCCATAGTGAAGATGTTCTGGAAGAACGGCGAACCGCAGGCGCTGAAGCTGCCCCTCCCGGGTGAGGAGTGGCCCGACGAAGCCGCGGTCAGCAAGTAGATTGGGGGAACTGAAATGTCAGAGACCATGTGCGGCGTGTGCCAGAAGAAGGCCGCCCAGGCGAAATGCCGGGAGTGCGGCGTCGACCTATGCGAAGAGTGCGTCCGCGAGGTGCGGATAGACTCCACCCGGCCTGGCCAGCGCATGATGGGCCGGATCACCAGCCCCATGAAATCGGCCACGCAGAAGATCCAGGTCTGCGAGACCTGCTACAAGGAGAAGGAGTTCCTGGGCTGAACGCCGCCGGTCAACCGGCGATAACTACTGGGGAGAGTGACTGATGGAAGAGAAATGGACGGCCCATGTCGGGCCCCACAAGGTTGACATGAGGAAGGCGGTCCGCGATCCCCGCGGGATCGAGGACAAGGTCAAGGAGATCCTGGAGAAGGATTTCGTCGAGACCCGCTACGCCAATTTCGGGGTTTCCCTGAACATTATGCCGGATGCGGCTGACCTGGAGGACTGGGACCGGGTGCTGCTGGAGAGGTACGCGCCGGTGTACGGGGCCGTGCACGATGCATGCAGCGACTGTGAGCTGGGGCCGTGCCATCTGAAGGAGGGGGCCGGCAAGTGCGGGCTCGGTCTGGAGGCCTATCAGGGGAAGCTGAGCCTGCGCAAGGCCTGCCGCGGCTGCGTCTCCCAGATGGTGGTCACCCGCCACCAGTTGAACCACGCGTTGAAGCTGTGGAGCGAGGACACGCCGGTCAGCATGGGTGATTTGCTGGGCATGTCCGATGCGTGCCCGCCGGTGGGACTGGTGAGCGGCATATACGTGAAGACGCTGAAGGACCTGAACGAGGCGGTCTCCTATGGCGAGAGCCAGCTGGCCAAGCTCCTGGCGGCGGCCTTCTCCGGCACCGGGGACAGCCTCAACTTCGAGAGCCAGGCCATGCACGCCGGGTCGATCCTGCTGCTGGCCATGGGGGCGTCCGAGATGCTCAAGGTTGCCTGCTTTGGCTTCCTCTCGGCGGCCAAGCAGAAGATAGATGAGCTGGAGAACTTCCCGCCCGCCAAGACCACCGGAGGCTGGGCGTCCGTCCAGCCCGGGAAGCCGGTCATGGCCTTCGCCGGCGATGACTTCCTCCCGGCCTGGTGCGCCGTTGACTATTTGAAGCGGCATGAGAGCCTGGACAAGGTGGAGATCTGCGGCATCGGGCCGGCGGGTGATGACACCGCCCGTTTCTACGACAAGGTCCGCATCATCGCACCGATGGTGCGCGCCGGCAAGGCCATCCGCAACGGCGTGTTCGATGTGGTGGTGGCCGGCACGGCCTGTATGCCTCTGGACCTGGCCTCCGAGGCGGCCAGGGTGGACACCCGGTTCATCTGGGTGGGACCGCAGGGCATTGCCGGGCTGGCGGACCGGACCGATGATCCCGTGGACAAGATAGTGGCGGGTCTGGTCGGAAACGAGAAGGCGGCCTGGATCCGGGACGTGGAGAAGGCGGCCGAGGTGGCGGTGAAGGTGGCGCAGGCGGTCAAGAGGAACAGCATTGGCCTGTTGAGCGACGAGGCGGCCGTGGCCGAGGCCAAGAAGTGCAAAGGCGGCTGCGATCTCTGCTCCATGGCCTGCCCCAACACACTCCCGATATCCAGGGGGGTCAAGGAGCTGGCTGGCGGCCAGTGGGAAGGCTTCTTCGAAGTGGAGAAGGGCTGCTACTTCTGCGGCCGGTGCGAGGCGGCCTGTCCTTCGAAGGTGGGTCTGCGCGACATCATCGTGGCGGCGGAACGCAAGCAGGCGGGCAAGGACAAGTTCGTCATGAGGGCCGGCAGGGGCCCGCTGCCCCTCACCGAGCTCCTGCAGTCGGCGTTCTCCATGGTGTGGGGCAATGCCCCCGGCATCGTGGTCATAGCCGGGTGCGGCGATGCCCCGAAGGAGGAGATCGGCTGGCTGGCCTATGAGCTGACCAGGAGAAACTGCATGGTGTTCACCGCCGGATGCGGCGCCGCGGAGATGGCCCGGCACTACATCGACAGCAAGGGCAAGTACATCATGGAGACCTACCTGGCGTCGATCGAGCCCCGGTCGCTGGTCAACTGCGGCGGCTGCGCCGCGCTGTCCCTGGCCAACAACATGTACATGTATGCCCGCGCGGCCGGCGGCATTCCGCTGTTCGGAGGGATACCGGAGGTGGGAGAGGGTGGGTTCATGAACACCTTCGCGCTGCTGCTCTGGGGAGCCGTGCCGGACCGGATGTACGCCCTGGCGGCCGCCTACGCGCGGCTGGGCTGGCGCGTGGCCGCGGGGCCGACCTCAGCGTGGACGTGGGGCCGCTACCTGCCGGGCGACCGCTACGACCGCAGCAAGTGGTGTGTCTATCACGGCGACGATGGGCGGAAGAGGGAGACCGAGCCGGTGCCGGAGCATATGCTGATTCCGGTCGAAACCAAGGAAGAGGCGTTGACCATAATACCGCGGTTGTTCTTCAGCACCTCGGAGATGCGGGAAGGCCGGGCGGCGCGGATGGACTTCTTCCTGGAGCTGTGCCGCATCTTCTACAATGAGCTGCCTGTGGACTGGCAGCTCCTGGTGCGGTCCCACCTCGACATACCAACCAGGCACCGGATCAAACTGATCAAGGCGCTGCGCGAGGAGTTCGGCTGGGAGGGGGACGGCCTCAAGCTCACCAAAGCCCGGAACCGGGACGGCAAGCTGCTGACGCTCTCAGAGTTCAATACCAGCTACGGCATGGAGCTGGGCAGATATCACTGCCATCTGGAGAGGCTGCTGCCCAACAGCGCGAAGCAGAAGCGCTCGGACACCTAGACATTACGGGGAAGGCACATTGCGCGCCGGGCACTGGGCCCGGCGCGCTTTTGTCTTTGCCGGGCAAGAGGTCCCCCGGGGCCGGCATATCGTGCCGGACTTTGAGTATCAAAGTGGAGTTGGGTAAACTAGTCAGGGAG
>CAYPDY010000167.1:0-4850 GCA_964409515.1 uncultured Dehalococcoidia bacterium | reverse complement strand
AGCCAAGATGAACAGCCTCCACGTTGAGAAAGGCACCAGTCTCCTTGCCGAATTCCGGTGACCAGGAGCTGCGCCCCGTCCGGGGCATAGGTCACCCCGAAACGGCTCCTGACGTCGACCACAAACCTCGAGAGAAGGTGGAGGTCAATGGTTAGCCTTTGGCCGAAGAGCAGGCCCCGCCCCTACTGATAAGACATAACGGCCTGGGAACCGCCACTGACAGCCTGGCGAACTCGATGGAGTGTGCCAGATTTCACCCGCCTCAGTGGCCGGTTTTGACCTGTCCGCTAACAGATCATCGTCCGACGCAGACCCTGCACAACTAATTGCGTGATGCGCCTTGCTCGAGCGATGCCCTGTCCGGGCGTGGGATTGAGTTAAGTTGGGGCATCCCCAACCCCAGACAAGGGGACCTCGCTGCTCTGCGCTCCAAGACATTCGTCGCTCCATGCCGGCGGAGCCGGAAAAGGGGGGGACAAGGAGCGGGCCCCCGGAGATCTCCGGGGGCCCGCCAGGGTCCTGATGGCGCTTCTGGCGCGGGACCTGGTCGCCGGCTACTTGCAGACGCCGTGGCTGAACAGGTCCGTGAACTCCGCGTCACTGTAGCCCAGGAGCTGGCAGATGACGTACTCGTTGTGCTCGCCCAGGCAGGGGGCGCCGCGCTGGGTGGTGCAGGGGGTCTCCGAGAGCCGGAACGGGAAGCTGATGACGGTGTGGGTGCCCATCTCCGAGTGGGGCACCGTCTTGTAGTTCTCCCGGTACCGGAGATGGGGCTCCTCCCACAGCTGGCGGAGGTCGTTGACTATCCCCGCCGGGACGCCGGCGGCCTGGAGCCTGGTCATGACCTCGGCGGCCGGCAGGCCCCGCGTCCAGGCCCCGACCAGCTTCTCGAGCTCGTCTTCGTTCTGCTTCCTGGCCGGGAGGGTGGCGAACCGCGGGTCGCCGGCCAACTCGGGCCTCTCCATGACGCGGCAGAGGCTGTGCCACTCACTGTCGGAGGTCACGGCGATGGCGCACCAGCGGTCGTCGCCCTGGCAGGGGAAGGCCCCGTGCGGGGCGGCATCGGGCTGGCGGTTGCCGGTCAGGCTCACCTCGCGCCTATTAACCGCGTAGTCCAGGTGCTGGGTCATCAAAGTGGTGGTGCAGCACTCCACCATGGAGGCGTCCAGGTACTGCCCTCTCCCGGTCCTCTGGCGGTGCAGAATGGCCGCCAGGAGGTAGTTGGTGAAGATGCTGCTGGCCGTGAGATCGGCGTAGGTGGACCGGCAGAACATCAGGGGGCCCCTGTCCGGCCATCCAACCAGGCCTATCATCCCGGCCTGGCCGATCACCTGGGTGCCGTAGGCCGGATGCTTGGCCCACGGACCCTCGGTCCCCTGATTGGTGAGGCGGGCCAGGATGATGTCGGGGTTGGTCTTGATGAGGTCGTCGTAGCCGAAGCCCCACTTCTCCAGCACCCCCGGGGTGCGGCTGTCGACAATGACGTCGGCCCAGGCGACCAGCTTCCGGGCGATGCCGGCGGAACGCGGGTCACGCATATTGAGGGCCAGGCCGAACTTGCCGGCCTCGTAGTTGGCGAACAAGGTGCTGCGGTTGATCCCGGGCTTCTGCGCCTTGTAGGGGGGGGTGACCCGGTATATGTCCATCTTCGATTCGGACTCGACGTGGATCACGGTCGCGCCCTGTTCCGCCAGCAGGCGGGCGGCCAGGGGGCCGGCCATGGCCTGGGTGAAATCAAGGACCTTGAGGCCGGCCAGGGCCCCCCCGGCTGCGGCCGGGGCCCGGGCAGACCGGTCGCCGGGGGCGGGCTCCGCCGCCTGCTCCCCGTCCGCGTTCGGCATCAGGTTCGGGAGCTCCTGGCTGTGCTCGTCGAGCAGGGGCGCCCGCACGAAGCCGTTGCGCGGGAACGCCGTGGAGATGACGCAGGAGCCGGCATAGGGTATCGTGGCTCCCAGCTCCGGGTGGCTCACCGCGGCCCAGAACTCCCGTGCCTCCAGCTGCGGGCTCTCCAGCAGGTCGGCGCTGTTGCAGCACGGGGCCATCAGGACGCCCTTCTCCACTGCGAACTGCTGCAGCTCAGCCTTAGTGTGGGCCATGAAGAACCGGTCAAAGGCATCGCAGATCTCCTTCACCAGCTGGGGCGTGGCAGTGAGCAGGTCGAGCTCCTCCCACTTCATCCCTTGAAGGACGGGCTCGTGCATGCCCTCGGCCTCCATCTGATCCTGCAGCGCCCGATTGGAGTTGGCGCCGTGGGCCCCTCCGTAGAGGAAGAAGCAGACATGGCCGTCCCGGCAGGGGCTGATGAAGCTGCGCACCACGCCGTTGGCGGCCCGGTAGTAGTTGCCCTCGCGGGCCCCTTCCACCGTATTGTACTCGGGCCAGTAGTCCACATCCGGTACGAGGGAGGCCACGCTCTGCATGGCGCAGGCGTCCACATACTGGCCGCGCCCGGTGTTCTCCCGGTGACAGAGGGCCAGGAGTATCCCCTGCGCCGCATGGGCGCAGGTTAACGGGAAGGCCAGGGGCACGCTGGTATTCAGCGGCGCGCGGTCGGGCTCGCCGTTCATGCCCATGAACCCGCCCAGCGCGCTGACCACGATGTCCGGGCCTTTGAAGTCCCGGTAGGGTCCGTCCTGGCCGAAGGGCGTTATGGAGCACATAACCAGCCGGGGATTGATCCGGCTCAACGCGGAGTACCCCAGCCCGATGGAGTCCAGGTGCCCCGGCGCAGACGACTCGATTACGACGTCGGCCTTCTTCACCATGTCCCTGAGGGTCGCCTGGCCTTGTGCGGTCTCGATGTCCAGGGTGATGCTCTTCTTGCCCCTGTTATTGGCAAACCAGGAAAGGCTCTTGTTTGGGTCAGGCGTATCGTGGTAGAAGGGGCCAGTGTTGCGGGCCGGATCTCCTCCGGGTCTCTCGATCTTCACCACCCGGCAGCCGAGGTCGGCCAGGATCCGGCCACAGGACTGCCCCGGGGGATTGGTCAGGTCCAGCACTGTGTACTCACTCAAGATCATCCCCAACTCCTTTACCATCGTTTTGGCGGGGCCGGCGGACCTCGCCATCTACGGGGCTGGGATATCACAATGATATCAAACTGATATCCGGCCCTATACGGAGAAGCCTACCATTCTCCACGTAGCTAGTCAAGGACAAGGCCCGCAGGCCACCCCGGCCATCCCCCGTAGGCCGGCACACCGCACACGGCCCGGCTCCCCCCGACACCATGGTATAATGCGGCTGCCCCTGGTACGGCGTCTCCTGCAAGAAGCGCGGCGGCCGGAGCTACGTGAGGTGTGCCGTCAGGGACGGCGTGACTGCCCAGTACGCCAGGATCGAGGAGGCCGATGCCGTCTTCGTGGGGTCACCCATCTACTTCGGCACGGTGAGCGCGGCCACGAAGATATTTGACCTGCCCCCCAAGAACGGAACCAGTCTCAGTGTTAGGCTGGAAACCTAACGACAAAGGGGGCAGCAAATGGTCAGAAAGGCATTCAAACCCGAGCAGATCATCAACAAGCTGCGTGAAGCCGAGGTGCTCATTAGCCAGGGCGCCACGATAGGCGAGGCCAGCCGCACGCTGGGCATCACCGGGCTTAGGACGGAGCGTGTATGGTAGGGGGGACGACATAGGAAAGGTGACGTCAGGCAGGGACCAAGCAGAGGGTAGGTGCCGTTCCCAAGGAAGCGACGCCGAAGATACGGAGAGCCACCCCGTGTTTCAGGTATAGACTGACTCTCCCCCGTCTCCACCAGAAACACGGCCGAGCCTCCGGGGCGGTCACTTCCTCCGGAGGCTCGCTTGTCAGTAGCTCGATCCCGGATCCCTCCCTGGTGGTGGCTACCTGGAATATGGGCCGGAAGGCCGGCTTTGGTTTGACGGCGACGATGCGTTTCTCCCCCTTGGCATCGACATAGACGGCGTCCAGCATGGTGAGCAGGTGGCGCCGCGATGAATGCTTGAATGACAACTGGTTCATGAGCCTGAGGCATGCCAGAGACGTCATTGAAACCTGGCGGTTGGACTACAATGAGTTCCGACCGCACAGCTCGCTGGCCGGCCTCACACCCAGGGAATTCGCAGCAACCAAGGCAGGACTCTAGATGACTGTGGTACTAAGCACGGGGTAAGGTCAGCGGCCCCCTTGGTGGTCCGGAGACCCCAAGAAGACATCTTTTGGCCAACGTGATTGGGTACGCTTTGATCGGTCTACTCATCGTCATGGTAGTCTTGGCACGCATCTTCAACATTACCAGGTAGCCGTTGCCAAGCTTCTCATTGTTGAGGTGTGATGTCAATAGTGGACACCCAAAACCGGCCACCCGCGGACAGTCAAAACCGGCCAACCCGTCCCCTGGCCCCGCCAGCGCCCACCCTGCAACAGCTTATCGCTTGTGCGGTGAACATGGAATGTCTCAACCGTGAGGTGTCATCAACCGGACAATTGCAGTTGCATCGCTGGCTTCATCCAGTGATTTGCAGATGGCCACCATCTGTTTCAGGTTGCCTTCCGAAATCTTGACTGCGCTGTACCTGGAGCAGGTGTTGAGTTTGTTTTCGAGCCAGTCCCAACTGACCATGTTCTTGGGATGACCAAGAACGAAGTCTACCTGCCACCGGTGAGGTGTGATGTCAATGGTGGACACCAAACCTGTCATGCTGCCACCGGTTCGGCGTAGTACTTCCTTTCGTAGGCTGCTGGGGACAGAAACCCCAGCCTGGCCTGACAACGCTGGCGATTGTAGAAGATCTCGATGTACTCCGTGATGTCCTGGGCTGCCTCCCGCCTGCTCACGTAGCGCCGGTGGTGCACGAGTTCCTGCTTGAGCGTTCCCCAGAAGCTCTC
>CAYPDY010000166.1:0-4862 GCA_964409515.1 uncultured Dehalococcoidia bacterium | reverse complement strand
CCACGCTCATGCCCAAGTTGACATTTGGCGGGCCAGGCCAGATAATAGCATCTACTATGGTGAGAATAAGACTGCAAAGAGTAGGCGCAAAGAACCAGCCCAGCTACCGTGTTATCGTTGTTGATTCGCGGGCACCCCGGGACACGGCGTACATCGAGAGGATTGGCCACTACAATCCGCTGACCAACCCGGAGACCGTGGTCATAGAGCCGGCCAAGGCGACCAAGTGGCTCAAGCTCGGGGCCCAGCCCAGCGAGGCGGTACACAGGCTCCTGGCCAAGCAGGGGCTCATCGCCCCTCTTCCGCCCAAGATCTTCACGCCCAAGGCCGAACCCGCCGCGGAGGGCGCAAAATGAAAGGCTTGGTTGAGTACATCGCCAAGTCGATCGTTACCCTCCCCGATGCTGTCGTAGTTACCGAAGAGATCACCGCGGACAACAACGTCATCCTCAAGCTGCAGGTGGCCCCGGAAGACAGAGGCAGGGTTATCGGCAAGCAAGGCAGGGTAGCTGAGGCTATGCGGACTCTGCTGAGGGTGGCGGCTATCCGGGCCGGCGTCCGGGTCCAGTTGGAGATCCTCTAGGTCTTGCCCTTGGGCCCAAATCCCTAGACGATCCTGTCCCCTCTCTTCTTCCGGCGTTCACTCACTCTCAACCTGGCCAGAGACCTTCTCAGAGCGGCTTCAGCAGCAGCCATCTCCGCCACATTGAGCGGCCGCTTCATCTGCTCCTGGGCCCGCTTCATGGCGGCCTCGGCCCGCGCGGCGTCGATTTCGTCGGCGCGTTCAGCCGCGTCAGCCAGGACAATCACCTTCTCATCGAGTACTTCGAGAAAGCCGCCGCTGATGGCCATGAACGTCTCCTGACCGCCCACCCGAAGACACAGCTCTCCGGGCTCCAGCATGGTCATGAGCGCCGCATGGTGCGGCAGCACGGTGAACTGCCCCATGGTGCCGGGGGCAATAATGGCATCCACCTCACCCTCGAACACCGGGCTTTCGGCCGTTACGATCTCCAGCTTCAGTCCCATGGTTACATCCCGAGGCGTCGGGCCTCTTCCACCGCTTCTTCAATAGTGCCCACCATGAAGAACGCCTGCTCCGGCAGAGCATCGTGCTTTCCATCCAGGATCTCCTGGAACCCGCGCACGGTCTCCTTGACCGGCACGTACTTGCCCTTTCTGCCGGTGTACGGTTCCGCCACGGACATCGGCTGTGACAGGAACCTCTGAATACGGCGGGCGCGCGCCACAGTCAGCTTGTCCTCTTCGGACAGCTCTTCGATACCCAGGATGGCGATGATGTCCTGGAGCTCCTTGTACCTCTGCAGCACCTTCTGGATGCCACGGGCCACGGCATAGTGCTCCTCGCCCACAATCTTCGGGTCCAGAATACGAGAGGTCGAAGCCAGGGGGTCCACGGCGGGATACAGGCCCAGGTCGGCGATGGACCGCTCCAGGGCGATAACGGCGTCCAGATGGCCCATGGTGGTAACGATTCCCGGGTCGGTGTAGTCATCAGCCGGAACGTAGATGGCCTGGAAGGACGTTATGGACCCCTTCTTCGTGGAGGTGATCCGCTCCTCCAACTCACCTACCTCGGTGGCCAGGGTCGGCTGATAGCCCACGGCTGAAGGCATTCGTCCCAGCAGCGCCGAGACCTCCATGCCGGCCAGCACGTAACGATAGATGTTGTCGATGAACAGCAGTACATCCTGTCCCTCTACATCCCGGAAGTACTCCGCCATGGTCAATCCGGTCAAGGCTATCCGGGCCCTGACGCCCGGAGGCTCGTTCATCTGCCCGAACACCAAGGCCGTCCTGGCGAGAACGCCCGAGGCCTTCATTTCCGCCCAGAGGTCATTGCCTTCGCGGGACCGCTCACCCACCCCGGCGAACACGGACACGCCGCCGTGTACAGTGGCGATGTTGTGGATCAGCTCCTGGATGACGACCGTCTTGCCTACGCCCGCGCCGCCGTAGGCGCCGATCTTACCGCCCTTGGTGAAGGGGGCGATGAGGTCGATGACCTTGAGGCCCGTCTCCAGGATCTGGGTGCTGGTTTCCTGCTGATCATAGGGGGGCGCCATACGGTGGATGGGCCAATTCTGTTCTGCCTTCACCGCCCCGATGTTGTCCAGAGGTACACCCAGCACATCGAACAGCCTGCCCAGAGTGGAATTGCCCACCGGAACGGAGATGGGGGCGCCAGTGTCAATGGCCTCGATGCCGCGCTCGAGTCCCTCCGTCGGCATCATGGAAAGGCAGCGGACCCAGTTATTGCCGATGTGGTGCTCGACCTCCAGGACTATATCGCCTTCCTTGCGAGGAATTTGAATGGCGTTATACAGAGCCGGCAGCTCCTCGGGAGGAAACTCAATGTCAACTACCGTGCCGATTACCTGAGCTACTCTTCCCTTGCCCATGTTATACCCTCCTAGGCTATTGCCTCAGCTCCACCGGTGATGTCGAGGAGTTCCTTGGTTATCATCTCCTGACGCGCCTTGTTGTACATCAGGGTCAATTCCTGAACGAGATCGTTGGCATTCTCGCTGGCGTTGCGCATGGCCACCATTCTGGCCGACTGCTCGCTGGCAATCGACTCCAGGACGGCATGATACACTTCCATCTCTACGAACCGCGGCAGGAGATCGGACATTACCTCTCTCCGATTGGGCTCGTAGATGTACTCCACCTGGACCTTGCGCTCACTCTTGGCCGGTTCGACAGGGAGCAACTGCTGCATCACCGGCCGCTGCGTCATGGTAGACACGAACCGGCTGTAGGACAGATAGACCACATCACAGTTCTTGTTAACGTAGTCGTCGATCACGATCTTGGATATCGGCAGCGTGTCGAGCAGGGAAGGCTTGTCCCCCATTCCAGTGAACTCCGCCCTGACCTCGCGGCCATAACGAATCATGTAGTCCCGACCCTTGCGCCCAACAGTGATCAGCACCGAGGGAACACCCCGCTGATTGGTGTCGACAATAAAATTGCCGGTGCTCCGGTTAATGTTCGCATTCAGACCGCCGCAGAGACCGCGATCAGGCGTGATGTAGATGATCTCGATCTTCTTCATCTCCCGCCTGTCAAGCAGAGGATGGGTGAAGCCGCCCTGCTCCGCCACCAGGTCAGCCAGGACCTGCTGTATCTTCTCAGCGTAGGGACGGCCGGCCAGGTCCCGTTCCTGGGCCTTCTTCATTTTGGACGTCGCCACCATCTCCATCGCCTTCGTGATCTTGGCGGTGGACTGAATGCTCTTTATGCGGCGGCGTATTATGCGAAGGTTAGCCATTCTGCGTCACCTGCTCCACTGACCTACTTGGCCCTGCCCTGCTTGAACTCACCGATGGCCTTCTTCAGGGCCTCTTCGTTCTCAGGGCTGACATCCCTGGCACTGGCGATCGCCTTGCCGATCTCGGGATGATTCGTGTCCATGAACTTGTGCAGATCGGTCTCGAACTGGGACACACTATCGACCGCAACATCATCAAGGTGCCCATTCGTGAGCGCGTACAGGATTATGATCTCCTTTTCCAGCGACATCGGGCTGTACTGCGGCTGTTTCAGCAGCTGCGTGCTCCGCTGTCCTCTCTCCAGCTGCGCCTTGGTGGCCTTGTCAAGATCCGCCGATCCAAACTGGGCGAAGGCCGCCAGCTCACGGTACTGGGCCAGCTCCAGCTTCAGTTTGCCGGCCACCTTCTTCATGGCCTTGGTCTGCGCCGACCCGCCGACACGGGACACTGACACGCCCGCGTTAAGCGCCGGGCGAATGCCGGCATTGAACAGGTCCGTCTCCAGGAATATCTGTCCATCGGTGATCGAAATAACGTTGGTCGGAATGTACCCCGACACGTCACCCAACTGCGTCTCGATGATCGGCAGAGCAGTCAGAGAGCCCCCGCCCAGCTCCGGAGACAGCTTCGCGGCCCTCTCCAGCAGACGGCTGTGAAGATAGAATACGTCTCCGGGATACGCTTCACGACCGGGGGGACGGCGCAGCAGCAGCGAGATCTGCCGGTACGCCCAGGCATGCTTGCTCAGGTCATCGTAGATCACCAGGGCGTCCTTACCCTGCTCCATGAACTCCTCGCCGATGGCGCACGCCGCGTAAGGGCAAATATACTGGATGGGAGCCGAGTCGGAGGCGCCGGCACAAACCACGATGGAGTGGGCCATGGCGCCATGAGCCTCCAGCGTGGCCACCAGCTGGGCTATCTTGGAAATCTTCTGACCGATGGCGGCATAGATGCAGACCAGGTCGCCGCCCTTCTGGCTGATCATCGCGTCAATGCAGATGGCTGACTTGCCGGTGAACCGGTCGCCGATAATCAGCTCTCGCTGCCCGCGGCCGATCGGGATGACCGCATCGATGGCCTTGATCCCGGTGTGGACCGACACGTTTACGGGGGCACGCGTCACCACGTTCGGCGCGACCCTCTCCATGGGGCGGACCTTGTCATACTTGATCGGCCCCTTACCGTCCAGCGGCCGCCCCAGGGGGTCAACCACGCGCCCGATAAGACCCTGGCCCACCGGCACCTCCAGGATACGTCCGGTCGACCGCACCTCATCGCCTTCCTTGATCTTCAGAGGATCGCCCAGGATTACCGCGCCTACCCCATCCTCTTCCAGGTTGAGGGCCAGCCCCATGATGTCATTCGGGAATTGCAGCAACTCATTGGACTTGGCGCCGGACAGCCCATGGATCCGGGCCAGACCATCAGCCACCTCGACCACGGTGCCTACGTCAACCATGGTCACCGTTGTGCCGAACTGCTGTATCTGCTGCTTGATTACCGAGACGATATCATCACTGCGTGTTGCCATCTATGTCACCTCCAACCCGGATTCGGCCGGCA
>CAYPDY010000165.1:0-4916 GCA_964409515.1 uncultured Dehalococcoidia bacterium | reverse complement strand
ATGAGGGGCATCACCAAGAACAACTTCTACACGCTGTACGACATGGCCATGGTGGGATTCACCAGCAACACCAAGATCCCGCTGAGGCTGGCCACCATTCTCGGTTTCCTTTCGGCCGGGATCAGCCTGCTGGTCGGCCTGTTCTATCTGGTCTACAAGTTGATCTACTGGGAGACCTTTACGGCCGGCGCCGCGCCGGTGGTGGTCGGCCTGTTCTTCGTTGGCGGGGTCCAGCTGTTCTTCCTCGGCATAGTGGGCGAGTACATTGGGGCCATCTACACTCAGGTTCGGCGCCGACCCCTGGTGGTTGAGAAGGAGCGCATCAATTTCGGTCCGGAAGATGCTTGACGTTCTTCGCCGAGCCTGGTCAAGCTCCACCGGTCCTATCCGAAGACTCTGGTCAATTCGATTCCTTCGTTTCCTGGCAGTGGGAGGAATCAACACTGCCTTTGGATACGGCGTCTTCGCCCTCTTCATCTGGACCGGTCTGCACTACACGCTGGCTGCGTTCCTCACCGAGATCTGCGGCATCCTCTTTAACTTCAAGACCACCGGCACGATTGTGTTCGGCAGCAAAGACAACCGGCTGATCTTCCGCTTCTTCGGGGTCTACCTATCTGTGTACTTGCTGAGAATCGGCCTTCTGAGACTGTTCCTCATCTACGGTGTCGGCCCCCTCGCGGCTGCGGCCATCATAGTCCTGCCGCTGTCCCTTCTGGCCTACGTGCTCCAGAGGCGATTTGTGTTCAATACCCTCGACAAGACGACGAAGACACTCGCCCGGCCTTCGCCCGGGGAGGACGGCCGCCCTTCCGGGTGACCGTGCGGGTCATTCGTTACAGAGGTAGTCCCGGTACCAGGAGATGGTCCGGCCCAGCCCCTCATCGAGGGTCACCAGGGGCTTCCACTTCAGCGCCTTCCTCGCCCTGGCCGAGCTCAGGTACTGCTCCCGGATCTCGTTGCTGACCTCGTTCAGGATCACCGGCTCCAGGTCGGAGCGCATCAGCCGGGTGATCCGCCCCACGATCTGGAGCACCGACACCGGGGTCTCGTTGGAGAAGTTGAACGCCTGCCCGTGCAGTCCCGGGTTGGCCGCCAGGCGCTCGGCGAGGAGGACGTACGCCGCTGCCCCGTCCTCAATGTAGAAGTAATCCCGCACGTACCGGCCGTCGGAACGGATGATAGGCCGGTTCCCGCGCACTAGGGACCGGATCGTCCCGGGCACTATCCGGTTCCAGTTCAGATCTCCACCGCCATAGAAGTTGCCGCAGCGGGTAATGCCCACCGGAAGCCCATAAGTGGCATGGTAGCTCTGGGCCACCAGGTCGGCGCAGGACTTGCTCACATCATAGGGATGCCGGCCCTGCAGGGGCGTGCTCTCATCATAGGGCAGCTTCTCCTGGTCTCCGTAGGCCTTGTCGGACGAAGCCACCACGATGGCCCGGACCTTGCTGCTGCGCCGGCAGGCCTCCAGCAGGGTGCACGTGCCGAGGATGTTGGTCTGGAAGGTCGACACCGGGTTGCGGTTGGCAATGCTGACAATGGTCTGGGCCGCCAGGTGGAAGACGGTGTCGATCTCATATTCGCCCAGGACCCGCTCCATGAGCGCCGCGTCGCAGATGTCGCCCCGCACCACCTTCACCCGCTCGATGTCGCTCGACCGCACCACCTCGCTTCCCGGCACCCAGTCGCGCACCAGGCACACGATGTCCGCGCCCAGGCCGATCAACTGTTTGACCAGCCAGCCGCCCAGCAAGCCGGTGCCCCCGGTCACCAGCGTCGGCCGGTCCTGCCAGAACGACGCGCCGGAGCCTATTTTCCTAGCCAGGGCGCCTGTCCTCTGTCCCACATGTCATTGAGATACTTGTAGTCGCGATAGGTGTCCATCGAGAAGAAGAAGCCCTCGTGCTTGTAGGCCATCAGCTGCCCTTCCCGCGCCAGCCGCGGGATGGCAACGAACTCCATGAAGCAATCGTCCCCCTCCAGATAGTCGAAGAACCTCCGGTTGAACACGAAGAACCCGGCGCTGGTCCAGTCATTCATCACCGGCTTCTCGGCGAAGTCCGTGACGACCCCGTCCCCGGTCACCTCCAGCACGCCATACCGGGAAGACGGGTGGACCGCCGTGACTGTCGCCACGCGGCCATGGCTGTGATGGAAATCCAGCAGCGCGTTGATGTCTATGTCCGCCAGTCCATCGCCATAGGTCACCATGAAGGTATCTCCGTCGATGTACTTCTGCACCTTCTTGATGCGGCCGCCGGTCATCGTCTCCAGGCCGGTGTCGGCCAGGGTGACATGGTAGTCCTGCTCCTCGTGGGAGCTGTTGTAGTCGATGGCATGCTGGCGGCCCAGCCTTATAGTGAAGTCATTGCTCATAGCCGCGTACTTCAGGAAGAAGTCCTTGAGCATGTCGCCGCGGTACCCCAGGCAGAGGATGAAATCGCGGAAACCGGCCTGCGCGTAGATGTGCATGATGTGCGAGAGGATGGGGCGCCCGCCCACGGGAACCAGCGGCTTGGGCCGGTACTCTGTCTCCTCATGGAGGCGCATGCCCTTACCGCCGCAGAGTATGACTGTTTTCATGTTCGATCACCTCGGAGAGGCCGGCGTGCCCCGGCGCTTTGCCTGTTAATCAAAACGTGAGTAGTATAACATGACAGAAGGGGACATTTCACATTCGCCGCCCGGGCCGGGTCAGCCAGTCGGACGGCCAATCGTTCACAGATACAGGCAGTTGATGATCCGCGAAGTGATGGCGCATCTGGAGAGGCACAGGGCCTGGGACATCGCCGTTATCTTGCTGGTCAGCCTGGCCGCCACCAGCAACTGGCTGAACCTGGACCTTCCGAAGGGACACGATGCCGTCGCCGACATGCTGGCGGCCCGGGCCGCGGGCAACTCCATCTTCACCTACCACACGCTGGCCGGCTGGAGCACCGACTGGTTCATGGGCTATGCCCAGTTCTACGTGCACTCCCCCCTGTCCAGCCTCCTGCTACTGGTACCGGGTCTCCTGTTCGGATGGGTGCTCGGCACCAAACTGCTCTTCCTCGCCTTCTTTGCCCTTTCGGGGGTCTTCGCCTACTTCTACGTTTACGAATTGACGAGGAGCCGGCCCGCGAGCATCGTAGCCGGTCTGGCCTATGTCTTCCTCCCCTACCACATCATCGACGTCGGTTTCGAAGGCCATCAAGGTTCCTTCAGTACCCCATACATGCTGCTGCCGCTGATACTCCTGTTCCTGGAGAGATCGATCAAGAGCCCGGGCCTCAAGTACGTCCTCCTGAACGGGGTGCTGCTGGCTCTCCTGACGCTGACCTTCCCCCAGGTGCTCCCCCTGCTGGTTGGCCCGTTCCTGGTTCTTTACGTCGTTCTGCGGATATGGTGGGAGCGCCGCAGAGGCAAGGAGTACATCAGGACCGCTGTCGCCGCCTCTGCTGCCGCTCTCTGCCTGTCGCTCCTCCTGTCCGCCTTCTGGTGGCTTCCCCTGATGTCAGACATACGCTACTCCTACGCCACCAGCTTCCCCATAGAAGAAACCAGGCTCTACAGCGCCACCTTCTGGCAGGCAGTCACATTGAGACCCTCACTGTGCTGCGCCACATCAAGCGCCTTCGGATCGGCAGGATCGGTCTTCCTGGAGATACTGCGCACCATCCCCTTCCTCCTGGTGCTGCTCGGCATCATTCTCAACCGCAGGAACAGATACGTCTGGTACTTCTCCTTGTCCATCCTCATAGCCGTTGTCCTGTCCATGGGAGCGGAGTCCCCGCTGAACCTTTACGACTTTGCCTACCGCTACGTACCATTACTTGACAGGCTGAAGACCCCCGTGAGGTTCCTGTTCTTCACCAGCATCGCGTATGCTGTCCTGATCGGGTTCTGCGTTCACGCCGCCGCAGAGCGCCTGAGACAATGGCACCCCCGGAAGCTGAAGGTCGCGGCCATGCCTCTCTTCATTCCCATCCTGGCGGGCCTCATCATTGTGGGCAGCACCTGGCAGGAAACCCGGGCAGCCTTCAGCACCTACTCCCTGGACGGAGACACGGCGAAGGCCATGGACTGGCTGGCGGGAAGAGAAGGCGGTGACTACCGCGTGGCCGACCCGCCTTTCGACGCGTACACGTACGACGACCAGGCCGGCGAGATGATAAGGCCGGTGTTCTGGACATACCTCCACGGCCAGGAGACCCTGTATGGTCCGGGGCTGTCGCTGGCCGTCGCCGATACGGCGGGGACCCTGGAAGCCCTCAACCGCCAACTCGCAGAGGGCCCCCTGGACATGAGCCAGTGGCTCAGCTACTTCAACGTCAGGTACGTCCTGATCGACAAGACCATCCCCTACTCGTCCAACGTGATCCTGAACGACGACCTCGAGAAGGTGTGGACCAGCGAGACGATTGACATCTATGAGAACCACGACATGATGCCCCGGATATTCGCGGTCACTCTGGCGGACAAGCGAACCATCGCCTTGTGGGAGGGAGACCGGATCGCCACCAGCCCCACGGAAGGCAATGCAGTGCTTTCCCTTGACACCGGGGTGGCCCGCTCCCTCGACAGGACACTTAAAGCCACCTGCACTTTTTCGGATCCGGAGCCGGAGGCCGCCAGCCTGGCCATGGACGTCCGGGCCTTCAGTCTGGCCGCCGATGACGCCATTGGGCTGGCATTCCATAGTGACAGCAGGCTCCCCGACATCTCCGTGCGCCTGGACCTGGTCGAGGACGACGGCAGCAGGTACTCCCTGGAGGTGTTCACCACGGACGGCATCAGCGCCGGATGGAATGAGATCAACGCTCCACTCTCCCTCTTCACGCTGAGAGACTCCACCGACGACAATGGTCGGCTTGACGCCGCCCAACTCCAGACCCTGGCCTTCGGCCCGATGGAGCGCAGCCATCCGGAGACGA
>CAYPDY010000164.1:0-5000 GCA_964409515.1 uncultured Dehalococcoidia bacterium | reverse complement strand
CAGTTTTGCCACACTGACCCGTTCAGGCCTCCACGAAATCTCACTTCCGCTTCACCTTGGCCATGGGTAGCTCACACGGATTCGCGTCTGATCCACGCCACTGAACGCCCTATTAGGACTCGCTTTCGCTTCGGCTCCGCAACTCCAGTCGCTTAACCTAGCGACGTAGATCAACTCGCCGGTTCATTCTTCAATAGGCACGCCATCACCCGCTTTGCGGCAGGCTCTGACCGCTTGTAGGCACATGGTTTCAGGTTCTTTTTCACTCCCCTCCCGGGGTGCTTTTCACCTTTCCCTCACGGTACTAGTACACTATCGGTTGTTAGGGTGTTTAGCCTTGGAGGATGGTCCCCCCAGCTTCCCGCGGGATTCCACGTGTCCCGCGGTACTCAAGGACATAACCAGAGCCTCAACTCTTTCGCCTACGGGACTAGCACCTTCTTGGGTAGCCCTTTCCAGGGACTTTCGGCTAGAGTTGGGGTTTCTTACTCTGTGCCTGGCTTGGACCAGGCTGCTACGCCTTACAACCCCCTGGAGGCATGAGCTCCAAGACCAATCTTCCTCCAGGGTTTAGGCTCTTCCCCGTTCGTTCGCCACTACTAGGGGAATCTCTGTTGATTTCTTTTCCTCAGGGTACTAAGATGTTTCAGTTCCCCTGGTTCCCTCTACTTGGCCTATGTGTTCAGCCAAGAGTGCCCAAGTTTTGCCTGGGCAGGTTGTCCAATTCGGGAATCCCCGGCTAAGCTTGCTAGACAGCTCCCCGAGGCTTATCGCAGTCTCGCCACGCCCTTCATCGGCCCTGTACACCGAGGCATCCACCACGTGCCCTTAGTAGCTTGACCTTTCCACCAAGAGCAATACCTTTTAGTTGGTCAACAGAACGCCACTATTCACTTTTTAAGGTGCCGGTGACTGTAGAATAACAGACAACCAGTTATTCTATGACGCGCCGTATGGCTTGTCAATAGGAAGTAACTGGTATCTTATCACTAACGGCCCGCCCTGTCAATCGGCCCCCGGCTTCAGCGCCGGCGCGGCCTGCGGCAAACCCTGGCTCTAGCCTTTCCTCGACCGGTTGAGCTTCTTCATCAGGCGCGACTTCCGCCTGGCAGCCTGGTTGGGGTGAATGACCCCCTTCTTGGCTGCCCTGTCCAGCGTGCTCAAGGCCTGGACGACCTCCGGGCTGCCCGCCTGAGCTTCCTTCTTGGTAATCAGCTTCTCCGCCCTGGTCAGGCTGGTCTTGACGGTACTGCGCACCGCTTTGTTGCGCAACCGTCTTCCCTCCACATTCGCCAACTTCGCCAAGTTCCCTGGACCTCCTTGCCGGTCCCGGACTGCCGATATCGCCGGGCCAACAACTAGTGTATTGCGTGGCGCCGGAAAAAGCAAAGTCGTGAGTGGACGCAGCGGGGCCGAGCGCGGGGCTGAGGGAAATGGTGACAGGAATGTGATGCCGGGACAGGCTCGGGGAGCGCACCTTGACAGGCTGGTATATGCTAAGGCAGAAGCCACCCGCCCAGACACGTTGTGAAGACGAATGTTGATGAGTAAATTGCTTTCCTTTTGGCCCTTGTTGTGCTATAGTGGGACCGGGTGAGGTAGGTATATGGCTAGCAGGTTTGAGAAGTTCTCTGAAAGGGCCCGGCGCGCTCTCACCTACGCTCAGGAAGAAGCGCAGAGGTTCAATCACAACTACATAGGCACCGAGCACATTCTCCTCGGGCTCGTAAGGGAAACCGATGGAGTGGCGGCCAAGGTGCTGCAGAACCTCGATGTGGACCTCAACAAGGTGCGGTCCGCCGTTGAGTTCATCATCGGCCGCGGCGGCAAGACCACCTCGGCCGAAGTGGGGTTGACCCCCAGGGCCAAGAAGGTTATCGAGCTGGCGGTGGATGAAGCCCGCCGTCTGAACCACAGTTACGTCGGCACCGAGCACCTGCTCCTGGGGCTGCTTCGCGAGGGCGAAGGAGTCGCCGGCGGCGTGCTGGAAAGCCTGGGAGTCAGCCTGGAGAGGGCGCGGGCGGAGACCACCCGTATCCTCAACCAGGGCGCCATGCAGTCGCAGCAGGCGCCTCGAAGCACGAGCAAGACACCCACCCTCGACCAGCTGGGCCTGGACCTGACGGCCATGGCCCGGGCCGGGAAGCTGGACCCGGTCATCGGGAGGCACAAGGAGATCCAGCGTGTTATCCAGATACTGTCCAGGCGCACTAAGAACAATCCGGTCCTGATCGGGGAGCCCGGGGTGGGCAAGACGGCCATCGTGGAAGGGCTGTCCCACCGCATCGTGGCCGGCGAAGTGCCGCACACCCTGCAGGGCAAGCGCGTGGTGACCATGGATATGGGCTCGCTGGTGGCCGGAACGAAGTACCGGGGCGAGTTTGAAGAGCGGCTGAAGAAGGTCATCGAGGAGCTGAAGGGCGCGGGCAACTGCGTGCTGTTCATCGACGAGATGCACACCATCGTCGGCGCCGGGGCCGCGGAGGGCGCCGTTGATGCGGCCAATATCCTGAAGCCTTCGCTGGCCCGCGGAGAGCTGCAGTGCATCGGCGCCACGACGCTGGATGACTACCGGAAGCATGTTGAGAGAGACGCTGCCCTGGAACGGCGCTTCCAGCCGGTGCTGGTGGAGGAGCCGTCCGTGGAGCAGACCGTGGAGATACTGCGCGGTGTCAAGGAGCGCTACGAGGAGCATCACCAGGTGACCATCACCGACGATGCCTTGAGGTCCTCGGCCAACCTGGCGTCGCGCTACATAGCCGACCGGTTCCTGCCGGACAAGGCCATCGACCTGATGGATGAGGCATCTTCCCGGGTGCGGCTGAAGATGGGCGCCATCCCCATCGGCCTGAAAGAGGCCAAGGCGGCGCTGGAGAGCGTGCGCCGGGACAAGGAGACGGCCATCTCCGCTCAGCAGTACGAGTATGCCGTGGAGCTGCGCGACCGCGAGGCTCACCTGGCGGAGAAGGTGCAGCAGCTGGAGAGCAACTGGAAGGCGGACATCAGCAGCGAGCGGCCGCAGGTGACCGAATCGGACATCACCGAGGTGCTCAGCATGTGGACCGGGATCCCCACCTCCAGGCTGGCCAGCGACGAAGCGGCACGGCTGCTGCACATGGAAGAGGAGCTGCACAAGAGGATCGTGTCGCAGGATGAAGCCATCACCACCATTGCCAAGGCGGTGAGACGGGCCCGGACCGGCCTCAAGGACCCCAAGCGCCCCATCGGCAGCTTCATCTTCCTGGGCCCCACCGGCGTGGGCAAGACGGAGCTGGCGAAGGCCCTGGCGGAGTTCATGTTCGGCAGCGAGGATGCGCTGATCCGCCTGGATATGTCGGAGTTCATGGAGAGGCACAGCGTGGCACGCCTGGTGGGCGCCCCGCCGGGCTACGTGGGCTATGACGAAGGCGGGCAGCTTACCGAGGCCATACGGCGCAAGTCCTACTGCGCCATACTCCTGGATGAGATTGAGAAGGCCCATCCCGATGTGTTCAACATCCTGCTGCAGATCTTCGATGACGGCCACCTGACCGATGCCAAGGGCCGGAAGGTGGATTTCCGGAACAGCATTGTCATTATGACCAGCAACATAGGGGCCGAGCTGATCAAGAAGGACTCGGTGATGGGCTTCGTCAGCCGCACCGACGAGGGCAAGACCCGGCAGCGCTCCTATGAGAGGATGAAGGAGAAGCTCCTGGAGGAGCTGAAGAAGACCTTCCGGCCGGAGTTCATCAACCGGCTGGATGGCGTGGTGGTCTTCCATCACCTCAGCCAGGACCACATCCGCCAGATCGTCGACCTGATGCTGCGGCCGGTCAAGGGCCAGCTCATCGAGCGCGGCGTGGGCCTGGCGGTGTCCGAAGGGGCCAAGGAACTGCTGGCGGAGAAGGGCTACGACGAGGCTTTCGGGGCCCGGCCGCTGCGGCGGGTGATCCAGACCATGGTGGAAGACAAGCTGTCTGACATACTGCTCCACGGCGAGATCAAGCCGGGGGACACCGTGCGCCTTGACCGTGAGGGCGACGACATTTCGGTGAACCTGGACCACAAGACGGACGAGGTTTCGCTGAGCGCGAAGCCATCGGCGTCTTCTTCATAACCGCCAGCGCGATTGCTCATGGCCGGTTGAGAGGGGAGCCCTGAAGGTGCTCCCCCTCTTTTTGGATGAAGCGTTAGCGTAAGTGACGTAAACGTAAGCTGTGGAAAAGGCCCGCAAGACCGTCTTCGTGTGCCAGCAGTGCGGCCGGGAGAGCCTTAAGTGGCTGGGACGCTGCCCGGGCTGCCAGAGTTGGAACAGCCTCGTGGAGACAACGGTCAGTGTCGCCAGGGCCGCCGGGCCTGGCGGGGCCGCCGCCCACGGTGGGGCGGAATCCGCCGCCAGTGAGCTGTCGCAGGTCTCCTCAGAACACGCGCCGCGGGTGGCCCTCCCCTTCGGTGAGCTGAACCGCGTTCTCGGCGGAGGCATCGTGCCCGGTTCGCTGATCCTCATCAGCGGGGACCCCGGGATCGGCAAGTCGACGCTGCTGCTGCAGGTCTCGGCCATGATTGCCGGCCAGGGGGGCAAGGTGGTCTATGCCTCCGGCGAGGAGTCGCTGCACCAGACCCGGCTGCGGGCGGACCGGCTGAGCATCAAGGGCGAGGGTCTCTATGTCCTGCCGGAGACGGACCTCGAGGTCATCCTGCAGCGGATGGCCGAGCTGTCGCCGACGCTGGGGGTGATCGACTCCATCCAGACAGTGTACTTGAACGACCTGGAGGGAGCGCCCGGCAGCATGTCCCAGGTCCGGGGATGCACCCTGAGGCTGATGCAGTGGGCCAAACCGGCATCGGTCCCCCTCCTGATCGTGGGCCACGTCACCAAGGACGGCGCCATCGCCGGACCCAAGATCCTGGAGCACATCGTGGATGTAGTGCTGTATCTGGAGGGGGAGTCCTTCAGCTCCTACCGGCTGCTGCGCTGCGTCAAGAACCGCTTCGGGTCCACGAACGAGGTGGGCATC
>CAYPDY010000163.1:0-5136 GCA_964409515.1 uncultured Dehalococcoidia bacterium | reverse complement strand
GTGGAGTAGCCCACCACGCAGTTGCGCCCGATGTGGCTGTAGTCGCGCACCAGGACGTTGTTGCCGATGATGGATTTGGCGCCGATGTACGCCGGGCCCCTGATGACGGCGTTCTCCAGCACCCGGACGCCGTCCTCGATAACCACCCGTCCTTCCACCACCGCCCTCGGGGACACCTGGGCCGTGGGGGAGATGCGGGGCTGGCACCGGTCGAGGAAGTACCGGGTGATGCCCAGGATGTGCCACGGGTACTTGATGGCCTTCCAGAAGCCGCCGTAGGGCACCACCTTGATCCGGCGGCCTTCGCTGACCATCAGGTCCAGGGCGCACTCGTAGACGTCGTCGCGGGATGTCTCGGCCCGCCGGATGTGCTTGAGCAGGTCGGCCGCCTCGGTGTGAAGGTGGAGGAGTATGTTCACCAGGTGGCTGGGCTCTTCGCCCCGGGGGGGCTTCTCCACGATCCGGCGCAGCTCGTTCCGGCTGTTGGTCACCAGGTAGCCGCCGGGGAAGTAGTCTTTCACCTCGTAGCCGACCAGGTATGCTGCGGGTCTGCCGGAGGCAGTCCCGGCGGCACCACCACGGGTGGAGCCGGCGGCTTTGCCCCTCTGCCGGGCCCGCAGCAGGGAGGTGAGCGCCGGCGTCTCAAAGACGTCGTTGGGGTTGACGATCAGCAGCTCGCCCTTCAGGAAGCGCTGAGCGGTCTCCAGCGCGTTGGCGATGCCGAGGGCCTCCTCCTGCACCACGAAGCTGGCGTGCATGCCGGCCACGTCGCGGATGATGCGTTCGATCTGGCCCACGTTGTGGGGGTTGGCCACCACCACCAGCTCCTGCAGGCCGGCCTCCTTCATCTTGTCCAGCTGGTGCCTGAGCAGGGGCCGCCCCAGGAAGTTGAGGAGGAGCTTGTCCTCCGCTATGGGGAACATCCGTTTGCCGATACCGCCGCAGAGGAGGAGGGCCTTCATTGCATACTCCCGGACACGAAGCTCTGAACTAATTTAACACCTCTGTCAATCAATTCCGCCGTCCTTTCCGTGGTCGGCGACTCCGCCAGCACGCGGATCACGGGCTCCGTGCCGCTGGCCCGGATCAGCATCCAGGAGTCGGCAAACTCCATCCGCACCCCGTCGAGGGTGTTGACGCTGGTGGCCCCGAACCCGGATGCCTGCTGGGCGATGACGGCCATGAGGGTGGCCTTCTCTTCGTTGGGGCAGGTGACGCGGCCCTTGTCGAAGATCAGCGGCGGCATCTTCTTGAAGAAGTCCCGTATCTCCCGGGGGTCGTCGATGTGGCACAGCAGGGTCAGGGCGGTGAATATGGTCTCCGGGTAGTACCCCATCCGGGGCAGGATATACACGCCGACCGGCTCTACTCCGATGGCGGCGTCGTTCTCCAGGGCGAGGTGGGCCACGTCGGCATCGCCGACCCGGCCCCGGTATACCTTCACCCCCAGGTCATGGGTGGCCAGCTCCAGCAGCCGGCCGCTCTCCACCGTGGTGGCGATGACCTTCTTGCCGCTCTCGTGGACGGCCAGGCGGGAGATGAAGGCGATGGGCTCGTTGAAGCCCAGGAAGCCCTCCCGGTCGCAGAACACCACCCGGTCGGCGTCCCCGTCAAAGCAGACGGCGAGGTCGGCCCCGGACTTCTGGAGGAAGGCCACGGTCTTCTGGAGGGTGTCCTCCTTGGGCTCGGGGTCCCGGCCCGGGAAGTGCCCGTCGGGGCTGTCGTTGATGGGCAGCACGGTGAGGCCCAGCTGGGTGAACACCCAGGTGGCGAAGCCGGAGGCGGCCCCGTTGCCGGGGTCCACCACGATCTTCAGCCGCCGGTTGACCCCCTGCGGAGGCAGCCGGCCCTGCACGGCCTTGAGGTAGGCCTCGCGCATCCCCTGGCCGGCGGTGGCGGAGGCGCGGCCGCCCTTCCGGAAGCGCTTCTGGCGGTAGACGGCCTCGATCTGCTCCTCCATCTCCCGGCTGTATCCCAGGGCGTCGGCGTTGAACAGCTTGAGGCCGTTGAACTCCGGCGGGTTGTGGGAGGCGGTAATCATGATCCCCGTGTCGAACTCCATGTCCCTGGTGAGCAGGGCCAGCGCGGGCGTGGGCAGCAGGCCCAGGTCCGTGGTCTCGATGCCGCACGCGGTCAGGCCGGAGACCACCGCCTCCTTGATGGCCGGCCCGCTGAGCCGGGAGTCATTGGCCAGGCAGACCCTGGCCCCCGTCGGCAGTATGGTGCCCAGCGACGATGCCACGTCCCGGCAGAGAGAGAGGGTGAGGTCCTTCCCGAACACCCCCCTCACTCCACTGGTGCCAAAGAGAGCCATCTGGCCTCCTTTCGAGTGTCGCGTGTTCTCCGGTCCGTGTTGCCGCCGGGCGGCGACACGGACCGGCCACGCTTCTTGCGGTCTATGATCTGCGGTACCTGGCCTTGCCTTCCTCGTAGAGGTCCCCGCCGTATATGTCGTTGATGACGATGACCGGGAAGTCCTCGACCTCCAGCCGCAGGACGGCCTCCGCCCCGAGCTCCTCGTAGGCGATGACCTCGGAGCTCTTGATGGCCTTCGATATCAGGGCCCCGGCCCCGCCTATGGCGGCGAAGTAGACTGCCCGGTACTGCTTCATGGCCTCCTTGACCGCCGGCGACCGCATCCCCTTGCCTATCATCCCCTTCAACCCCTCGGCCATGAGCCGGGGAGAGTAGCTGTCCATGCGGCCGCTGGTGGTGGGGCCGGCCGAGCCGATCACCTGGCCCGGCTTGGCGGGCGACGGGCCCATATAGTAGATGGTCTGGCCTGCCAGGTCGAACGGCAGGGGACGGCCTTCGTCCAGCGCCTCGACGATCCTCTTGTGGGCGGAGTCCCGTCCGACGTACATGGTGCCGGAGAGAAGGATGTCGTCCCCGGCCCGCAGGCCGGCCACGGTCTCGTCAGTCAGAGGCAGCGCGATATTCCTGGCCATGGTGCTCACACCCTCAGTCCTTTCATGATGTCCGAAGCAATTATACTGCTCTGGAGCTCCAGCGCCAGGTCCACGGCATTCATGGCCAGGGCGTCAGCGCAGAGCCGCTGCATGGGCAGCCCCTGGATGTAAGGCGGGCCGTTGAAAAGGTGGGACACCCGGTCGGCCACCGTGCGTATCGTCTGGGTGGCGAAGAGCTTGACCATGGCGGCCTCCCGCTTGATGCTCCCGGTGGGAGGGGCCGCGGGCGAACCGCCGGCGAGACGGGCCTCGCGCTGGCCGCCGGCTCCGGCCGCCGCCTGAGCCTCGGCGTCGGCCTGGCAGGCGGCCTCGTAGACCAGCAGCCGGCAGGCGTGGAGGCTGACGGCGATATCGGCCAGGGCCGACTCGATGCCCGGGCGGCGGTAGATCTGCTGGCCGAAGGTCTGCCATGATTCCACGTGGGCCCGGGCCTCCTCCAGGAGCCGCTGCCCCACGCCGACGCAGCGGGCGCCCCTGACCAGCCGCCTCGACGGCAGCCACTGCTTCCCCAGGTGGAAGGCCTGCCCCGGCGTGCCCAGGACATTGGCCTCCGGAACCCGGCAACCGGCGAAGGCCAGTGACAGCGGCGCCCTGAGCTGGGTGCGCCAGCCGGTGCTCTCCTCGCCGCCGGCCAGACGGGCCTCGCGCTCGCCGCCGGCCAGACGGGGGTCGCGCTCGCCGCAGGTGACCGTGAAGCCCGGGGTATCGCCATCCACCAGCAGGGCGGTGGCGCCGTGTCGCTCGGACACGGCGGCGCCGTCGAAACCTTCGCCCGGCGCCGACATGCTGGTGGCGAATGGCTCGCCCGGTGAAGTGGCCCCCGTGGCGAAGACGATGGCGAAGAAGTCCCGTCCCGGCCGGGAGAACGACATCTTGGCGCCGCTGATGACATAGCCGCCGTCCTCCTTGACCGCGCTCGTCCGCAGGTTGGGGAACCCGGTCCGGTCCTCCGGCTCCAGCAGCGCGATCAGGGCCTGCCTCTGCCGGCGGAAGTGGGGCTGGAAGTACCTCTCCCGCTGTTCGGCGCTACACTCGAAGAGCAGGGGGGTGACGTCACCGAAGTTGAACGGCACGATGGTCTGGGCGATCTCCTCCTCCGCCAGGCACTGGCCCAGCGCTCCCAGGCCCATCCCGCCCAGCCTCTCGGGGACACCCAGCCCCCAGAGGCCCACCTCTTCGGCCAGCTTCTGCAGCCGGTCCTCGGCCTCAGGCGGGAGGTAGGCCCGGGCGTCCGCCAGCCCGGCGGACCGCCCCAGGAGGTCCCTCTCCAGGGGCTTCAGCTGGTCGCGGACGAAGTCCCGGACCAGGGTCTGCACCATCTTGAGCTCTTCTGGGATTGTGAAATCCATCTACTGGTTTCCTAATTCAAATGAACAAATGCCTTCTTGATTCAAATCAACCTATCTGGTTTCCCAATCCAAATGAACCAACCTCTTCTCAGACTGTGGAACCTGTCGCCGGTTTCACAATTGATTTGAGCAGGTACGGCGCCGCCGGGCAGAAGTCCCGTCTGGGCCATGCCGCGCAGGAGCCCCCCCGGTGGCGGAGGCACGACTCCGCCCGGGCCGTGCAGACAAGTGCGCCCAGCCGGTAGCGCGATACGCACCGCCCGCCGTGGCCGAGTTAGGGGTACTGGCCGCCCAATACCGATCCGGGCCCCATTGCGGCCCGGCACTCGGCGGGGCTGGAGCGGACTTCCTTTCTCGCGGAGACGGAATCGTTGCCTCATTTGTCTTGTTACCATGGTCGTCGGCTTCGCAAGGCCATGCGCCGTCGGCGGGGCCAGAGCCGATTCTATTCGTGCTGAGTGACGCCCGGCATTTCGGTAACACCTATTGAGGCAACGATACCCGTCAGGCCAAAAAAGGAATGGGGACGCCGCGCCGGCGGCATGAGCGCCGCCCCGCCCGGGCCAGTGAAGAGGCGCGCGACTCCGGTAGCGCAGGCACCATTCCGCCCTGGCCGCGCAGTAGCCAAACGCTGCCACGCCGCAATCCCGTCTGGGCCCTGCTGCCGGGCAGCGCAGCCGCGATTTGCTAGCCATCTATGGCCTCCTCCAGGAAGAGGTCCAGGTCCGGCTCCTGGTCGTCTCCGATGCGCTGCGCCAGGCGGGACATGACCTCCACCAGGCGGCAGTTGACGATGTAGTGCTTGATGGTGGTGTCCA
>CAYPDY010000162.1:3135-5238 GCA_964409515.1 uncultured Dehalococcoidia bacterium | reverse complement strand
CAACCTCAGCGCCTTCGACAAGGGATACGCCTTCGGCCTGGAGCAGGCCGGCCGCCAGGGCGGGTAGGCTCTATTCCAGGACTTGCAGCACCTCGTTGGCGGCGTAGGCCCTGTCTCGCTTTCGCCCGGTGATCTCAGTCAGAATGCCGGCTTCCACAAGCGCCCCTATCGCCTTCCGGGCCCCCGGGTACGTCAACTTCAGGTATTCCTGTGCGGTCTTCACGCTCAGCACCGGCTTCATGAGCACCAGCTCCGTCAGCTGTCCGGCCGTCGGCGGCAGATGCTTCTGGCGGGCGAGCTCCTTGTAGCGGCGCTGCAGCTCCTGCAGACTCCGCGATCTGGAAACCGCATCACCGGACTGCTCCGCCACCGCCCTGAGAAAGAACAGGATCCACTCCCGCCAAGCCCCCCGGCTGCTGACGTTGAGAAGGTGCTCATAGTACTCCTGGCGGTGCTTCTCAAGAAAGGCGCTCAGGTAGAGCAACGGCCTGCTGAGGACATTCCTCTGGCACAATAGCAGGGTGACCAGGAGCCGGCCCATGCGCCCGTTGCCGTCCAGGAAGGGATGGATGGCCTCAAACTGGTAGTGTACCAGTGCCGCCTCGACCAGCGGCGGCAGCCTGACTTCAGCATGAATGAACTTCTCCAGTCGACCGAGACACGCCATCATCTCCGGCGCCGGCGGAGGGACGAAGTCGGCCTCGTCCAGGGTCGCCCCGGGAGTCCCGATCCAGTTCTGGGACTTCCGGAACTCACCCGGGGTAGCCTGAGCACCTCGCACACCCTCCATCAGGATCCCGTGCAACTCGCGGATGAACCGGAGGCTCAGCGGCAGCTCATCCAACCGCCTGAGTCCGTACTCCATGGCGCGCACGTAGTTCTGGACTTCGCGAACATCGCCATGCTTCTCAACCTGCGTTGCCTCAAACAGCAAGAGGTCAGAGAGCGACGACTGTGTGCCTTCGATACGGGATGACAGGACCGCCTCTCTCCGTATGAAGGGGTAGATCAGGAGGTGCGGATCGGGCAGCGTCTCCCCCAGACCCGAGAGAGTGCCCAGGGCTATGTCAGCCCTGGACAAGATGGATACCATGACGTCGTCCCATTCCAGGGTGGAAGGCAACGGACCGGGCACGAAAGCCCAGTATCCCCCGCTGGCCCGTACCAGTCTGCCGGAAGGACTGCGCTTGAACAGTGCGGTGTCCACTATCAAACCCCCGTTTAGTATGGCCTGGTCTTATTAAACAGGATGGCCATTTCGTTTAGTAATACATCATTCTACCACACTGCCCTTGACCGACACCGAAGACCGCTCCACCCTATTGACGCCCTCTGCGGCGTGGGTGCTATTATCGGGGAGGGTATCCTCATCGAATCCCACACGAGGGTCTCACGATCGCCGCCCCCGGCGATCGGTGAAAGCGCACTGGAGAGGAAGGAGGACAATCATGGGGATGTTTGTCTCGATCTACAGATGGACACCGGAGCAGGCAGACGCGCTGGACAGAAGATGGGAGGCCATCCTGAAGGGCACGGCGCCCAAAGCCGTGAGGGACGCCTACGCCAGGATGAAGATCATCACCCAGGTGGTCTCGCCGCAGAACGGCTTCTCGCTCGCGGTACTGGAGGTAACGGACCAGACCTGGATCGACGGGAGCGTGATCTGCGCCTACCTGTCAGATGTGTGCACCCAGGAGACCTATCCGGTCTGCAGCATAGAAGAGTACCTGGAGGTGAAGGCCAGGCTGTCGGCGGGACGGACCCGCAGGAAGAAGCGGTAGGCCGGCGGCAGGTACAGATGAACACGCTGCCGGTGGCGGTGGGCGCTTCCGCCGGGTGCTTCCGCAGCGGCCTGCCCTACAACCGGTTCGGCCATGGGCCTCGGCCGCTGGTCATCTTCCAGGGGCTGATGTTCGAGAACAAGCCGCTCGATGGACCGATGGTCCGGTTCTACTCCGGCATGTACGGCTCCCTGAAGGATGACTTCACCACGTACCTGGTCACCCGGAGGCCGGGGCTGCCCGCCGGCTGCTCAATGAAGGACATGTCCGACCTGGTCCACAGGCTGGTCATCCACTCGTGCGCCTACACCATGAGCGATGA
>CAYPDY010000162.1:0-3035 GCA_964409515.1 uncultured Dehalococcoidia bacterium | reverse complement strand
CCGACCTGGTCCACAGGCTGGTCATCCACTCGTGCGCCTACACCATGAGCGATGAGGCCAAACGCCTGATGCTCCGGGTGGCGGCCCTCGCGCGCGAGCGCCGGTGGCGGAAGGCCTACGCCGCCATGTTCGGGGTCATGCTTCCCATGCGCGGGGTCGTGAAGCTGCTGGCAGGGCCGGTCCTGTGGCTGGTGTCGTTCCTGGCCGCGTTGCGCCCGCCCCAGGACCCATCGGACCTGGTGATCACCATTGAGGCCGAGGATAAGCACGATTTCAAGGCGCGCCTGGCCGAGATCAAGGCGCCCACCCTGGTGGTGGCCGGCGACAGGGACCCCTTCTACACGGAGGCGCTCTTCCGGGAGACGGCTGCGGGTATCCCCAACGCCAGGCTCATCCTCTACCCGGGGATGGGGCATCCCGCCTCCGGAAAGCAGTTCGGCCAGGACCTCCTCGCCTTCCTGAAGCAGGACATGCCGCAGCCCTAGCCACCGCTTCCGGCTCCGGGCTATTGACATCGCCTCCTTTCCTGCGATAATGTCCCGGACGAATTCAGTCTGTGGGGTTGGAGGAAGGATTAGACGATGATCGGACATGCACCATCGCCGGGCTGCTGCCGAACCTGGTGGTGTTCCTCATGACGAGGCTGGCGCCGCGGAGCCTGACCATCAGCATCAACACGGCGCTCAGCAGCCCCGCGTGAACTTGATTGGAGGGTAGAAACATGCCGGAAGCCAGCGTCAATGGTATCAACCTGTCCTACAACGTCAAAGGCAACGGGCCGCCCCTGGTACTCATAATCGGCTTCGCCAGTGCCCGGAACCTCTGGTACTCCGCGGTAAGCGCCTTCAGCAAGTCCCATCGCGTGATCACCTTCGACAACCGGGGCTTCGGTAAGTCCGAGAAGCCGCCGGGACCGTACACCACCAGGATGCTTGCCGATGACACTTTGGGCCTGATGGACCATCTCGGAATCAAGAAGGCGCACGTCCTGGGGGGCTCCCTGGGCGGCATGGTCGCCCAGGAGATCGCCATCGGACACCCCGATAGGCTGGACAAGCTCATTCTTTCCGCCACGAGCGCCGGAGGCCCGCGGCTCCACGACGCGTTCGCCGAGATGATCAAGGCCTCGTATCCGGATTGGGACTCCGCGAAACCGGAGGACCTGACACCAGCCAGGCTGCAGCAGTTCATGGTAGCCATGGCATCACTGTCCTTCGATGGCCTGGCCAAAACGCTCTCGATGCCGCTGGTCAAACTCCAGGCCCGCCGGGGCAAGATCGAGGTGCCGGTGGGACAGCTCCAGGCCATGCTCTCGCACGACGCGCTGGACCGGCTGGCCAGCATACAGGCCCCCACGCTCGTGCTAACCGGCGAGAAGGACCAGCTGATCCCCTCCGGTTCGGCGCAGGAGCTGGCCGCCGGGATAAAGGGGGCCAGGCTGGTCGTCATCGAAGGTGCGGCGCACGCTCTTGGCGGCGGAAGATGGAACAAGGAAGTACTGGGGTTTCTGGGAGCCGCGTAGGGCGAGGAGGTTGTCCATGTCCTCAAACCAGGACGCGAAAGTCAAGGTCGAGATCGGAAGCGTGCAGGAGACGCTGCTGATTGCGCTCTGGTGTCGTGCCGCCGAGAATCGGAAGGAGAGGCCCATTCTCGCGGACCCGAAGGCCTCAGAGGTTGTCGGCCGGCTGGACTACGATTTCAGCAGAATGGAGAGGTCCTTGAAGGAGCCCATCGTACTCATCTCCAACATCGGCTCCAGGAACTGTGACACGGCGGCCAGGGGGTTCATGGCCGGTCATCCCAGGGCCACCATTGTGAACATCGGTGCCGGACTGGACACCGCCTTCCATAGAGTGGACAACAGCCTCGTGCAGTGGTACGACCTTGATCTCCCTGACGTCATCGACCTCCGCCGGAGGATCATTCCGGAAACCGTCCGCAGCAGATGTATCGCCAAGTCCGTGTTTGACACCAGCTGGTTCGATGACCTCGGGCCCGCGAGCGACGGCCTGTTCATGTTGGCACATGGCCTGCTGGCCTACCTTGATGAAGATGATCTCAAGAAGCTGTTCTCCGCCCTGGCCGCCCGCTTCCCGGGGGCTGAGCTGGTTTTCAATTCCTTCAACGCGATCGGCAGGTGGGGCGGGAACCACCTGGCAGTCAAACGAGTGGGAATGAGGAACGCTCCTTTGAGATGGGCTGTCGGGTCGGCGAAGGAGGTCGCCGGATGGGACAGCCGTATCGAGGTCGCTGACCACTGGCCCATGTTCAGCCGCGTGCCCCGGGACCCTTCGTGGAAACGAAGCACCATCACCTTCATGAACCTCAGTGACCGGCTCGGAATGCAGGCCATGATCCATTTGCGCTTCACGTGAGGCCCCTGCCGGGGGCATTGTCGGACCTGCTATACTCCATCGCGGAATGGAAGAGCAGAGCAGGACCAATGGAATCGGCACACTGAACGAGAAGCCCCTTCACGAGGCCCTCAAGCAATGGTACGCGCAGTCGGGCGACCGATTCGAGGTGCCTGTCGACGGGTTTGTCGTCGACATCGTACGGGGGGACCTGCTCATAGAGGTCCAGACCCGGAACGTGGCGGCCATCCGGCGCAAGCTGGAGAGGCTCACGGCCCGCCACCCCGTGCGGCTGGTGTATCCTATACCGCGCGAGAAGTGGATCATAAAGCAGGCGGGCGGCAGCGCCGACCAGTGGAGCCGCCGCAGATCGCCCAAACGCGGCGCCTTCACAGACGTCTTCGACGGACTGGTGAGCATCCCCGGGCTCCCCGCCAACCCCAACTTCTCACTGGAGCTGCTGCTGATCCAGGAGGAGGAGGTGCGCCAGCATGACGCCCAACGTGCCTGGCGCAGGCACGGATGGGTCACCAGTGAACGCCGGCTGCTCAAGGTACTGGAGCGGCGGACCCTGGAATCGGCGGCGGACATTGGCGCCTTCCTTCCCTCCGATCTGGCTGAGCCATTTACCACCGGCGACCTCGCGGCAGCCCTGGCCATGCCCCGTCCGCTGGCCCAGAA
>CAYPDY010000161.1:0-5293 GCA_964409515.1 uncultured Dehalococcoidia bacterium | reverse complement strand
GCCTCGTATGTCGCCAGGGTGCTGTTGAGGCCGTCGATGTACGTCTGCAGGGCCGCCGCTGCCGCTGCTGCTGCCGCCGCCGCCGCCGCTTGCGCATCAGCGTCAGTCGGGTTCTCGATCGCGACCGCCGCGGCGTTCGACGCGGCCGCATCGGTGTCCGCAGCTTCAGTCGCCGCCGCAGGCAGATTCGCATCGACCTCTGCTTGTTGGGCTGCTACGATCTTGGCGTGGGTCAACCAGTAGGCCTCAAGCGACTGGTACTCTGCCTCTGACAGCCCGGGGTTTGTCGCCTTGATCCACGTCAGCAGAGACGAGTCCTCTTCCTTACGATGGGTGAGCCAATAGGCAAGGCCTACCAGGGCCCCCATCGTGAGCAGGAGCTGCCCCCCATGCATCTTGCCTGGCTTGTTGGTTATCAGCGTCTCCCCCATCATTCCCCCTTACACAGTGAAGACCCCGGACACGGGAACCGTCAGCCTGAATTCCCCGTCCACGTAAATCGAGATGGTCCCATTGGAGTGCCCCCCCATCTCATACTTCACATGGCCGTCGCCGGTCGGCGTCACCGACATGAACGCCTGGGGGTTGGTGTTCTCCTGCTTCCCGCCCATGGTCGTGTCCGTGATCGTGAGAGCGTAGGCGCCGGCCTTGAGGCCTCCGTGGACGTATGAGAACAGCGCTTTCCGCTGCAGGAACACCTGGCTGAGGTCGTCGAAGGCCAGGACCCTGGCGGCCGCGGCCTCGATGTCCGCCGGGATGCTCCCGCTCGTCTTCCTTCCAGCCGCCTTGCTCGCCAGGAACCCGAGAGCCAGGCCAGCCGCGCCGTACATGGCTGCATTGCCGCCGTTGTCCATTGCCACTCTCCTAGACGATGACAGGGGTAGCCCGCTCTACAGGTGGCTACCCCTGTCCGTTGTCGCTTTGCGGGCTTCGGCTTACGGCCTAATGCCCCCTTACATCCGGTAAGGCCTGAGCTGGTCAAACCAGTAGAATGAGTCATCGCCAGCCGCGTAGCTGCCGATGGTCACGCCTAGCTTGATGTCGCCGGTCTTGAAGTTCCGCAGGTCCAGGCCATAGTCCGGGTCGGCCTGCTGCCGCAGATCCAGGGTGGCAATGCCAGGCGCCACGCCCTGGGCGCCGCCAGTCGTCGCATCATCGGCCACAAGCAGGTCCTGATTGACTCCCTGGGTGTAGACCATCGCGGGGAAGCTGTCATGGAATACGCGCTGGTTGCCCACGGGGAGCTTCAGCGCGACCTCGGTCACTTCGTCGTCCTTCAGAACTGGCCGCGTCGCGGTCTCATCGTGCGCCATGATCGCTATTCGCCGCATGTACGCCCCGGCCGGCACGTCAAGGTCCTTGCTGACGTCCGAGAACGTGCCGGTGTGGGCATAGCTGAAGTAGCTCGAAGACGGCACCATTGCCTGTCTCACGCCCTGGCGTCGCATCTCGGCCAGAATGTCGGCCTTGGTTCCGAGCACTTCGTAGATCGTGGCATACATGATCGCGCTGGTGACGGTTACCGTATCGTCGATGCCAGCAGCGGCATCTGTGAGCCAGTCCAGCTTGAGGCCGGTGTCGTCGAAAGCCGGCACGAACGCCGACAGGTCGAACGGGTTTGGCCTTCCGGCCTGGTCAAACGGCCGGCTGCCGAAGTGCAGCACGTAGTGGAATGTCACCGGAGTGCTGTGCGGGAAATGCCCAACGCCGGGAAGCAGCTTGTCGTTGAGGTTCAGCGTGTGGAGCATTCGGCCTATCTGCTGGTCGCCCATGGACACATAATTGACGCCGCCGTTGCCCTTCAGGGTCAGGGCGTTGATCATGCGCCAGTAGCCCTGCGGCTGTATGGCACCGGCTACCGTGGCCGAGGGAGTCAAGACTACCTGCAGGTCGATCCGCGTGATAGCCCCGGATGCCTTGATGTCTTGGCTAATGAGGCTGGAGGCCGCCCACGTCCAGGAGGGGGTCTGTCTCGTCCGTATCAAAGTTGCACCCATCGTCTATTACCCCCTTACCTTCTGAACGCCTGGCTGTAGTAGTCACCGGCCGCAGCAGAGCCCGCCTGAGCCGCGGCGGCCGCGCGCGACTGCGATGCGGTTGTGGTCGTCTTCGGCCATACCTTGTCCACCGCGGCACTGAGGAAGTCGGCCACGCCCTCGTATGCCAGGATCAGCGACATGTACTTCGCGGCGTCGCCGGCATACTTGCGCCCGAATCTGCCGATGAGCGCGGAGGCGATGAGTAGCGAATACGGCGAATACTTGTGGGTCGGGTCGAGCCGCTCCAGCACCACCCGGTCGAGGACAATCGCGCTCAGGCCACCGACCGCGGCCGCCCCAACCGGCACGCCCATGATCTCAACATTGCTGAACCTGCCGAGAGATCCGGCTACGCCAGACTGTTCCATCTCGGCTGGCTGCGAAGGCGCGGGGTCCAGGTGCGCCTCGTACTTGCCTGTTGCTTCGTTGAATACGATCTCCATTCTCTTCCTCGCTTACCGGCAGGCCCCCCGCCTGGCGAACCTGTTGCCGCACAGGCACCGAGTGCCTCGCCTCGTCCGAATCGTCCGGCAAGCCTTCATCTCGCTACCTGCGGGATCTCTTCCGGCAGGTCCCCTTCTGGGTCCGGCCATGCTTGCACTTCCGGGCGCGCGCCATGCTTGCAGTCTTCATTCCGACCATCTCCTTCCTCGTTGTGGGGGTTTCGGCGCTCCGGGAGGAAGAGAAAAAGCGGGGAAGCAATGTTCTCTCCATCCCTGGAGCGCTTCCCCGCTATTCAGTTAGGTTCAGGTTGTGGCAGAAGGGAATGGCGGTCAAGAGTTCGAGCACAAAAACGGAGGGGGGTAGCCTAGAGGCAGACGATGTGACAGGCACATCGACACGGGCGGTGGAAGATGCGGCCGCGGTCGCCGCTGGAGAACTTCTCGGTAGTGATGACCTTGCGGCCTTGGCACAAGACAGTTTCGAGGGTTCCGCACCTCGGACAATAGACCTGGCGCGAAGAGAAGGCGGCAGCCACTACCGTCCGCACCTTCGCCCGATGTCGTGACACTGGAGCTCGCCGGTCTCCGGCACAGCGATGCAGAGGTGGCGGATACCCAGGCGGCAGCCCTCCCTGATGTCCTGGCGGCTCGGCTGCGGTGTTCCGCCAGGGTGGGTGTGGAATAGACCCGTTGGCTTAAATCCCGCCGGGCAGCTCACGTCGATCTGCACGCCGTACCGGTGCCCGGCCGTCTCTCTCCCCGCCACGGTGTTGCCTGCCGCGTCCTGGCAGATCGCGAAACCGTGCTCGATGCCGTCATTGGCCAGCTTGAGGTCAATCCTCTTTTGTCCCATGATGGCTCTCCTTCCGCTAAGGAATGGCATTCATCGGCTCCGCAGCCGGCAGTGGCCGGACGAAAGGTCGGCAAAGGCTTCTTCATCATCCATGTCGTCAATGACGTACGCCGCTATCTCCGGATCGGCCGACGTCACATTTCGGGCGCAGCTCCTCAGCTTCCGGGCCAGGCCCTCCCGCGGCACCACGCTGCTCTCCAGAAGCAGCTGGGCCCGGTGAACCGGGCGCCCGCGGTGCATGCGGGCCTGACCGGTGGCCCTGGCGATGGCCGCGTCCAGGGTCCTGAGCAAGTCCCTGTGCTTCGCGTACTCTTCATCGCCGATGAGGGAGATCGAGGCAGCCCGGCACGCGGCCAGCAGGTCCGGAGCCGCGGCGATCAACTCCGCATCAGCGTTCGCTTGAGCGACGGGGTAGTCGGCGCGGGCAGTGATACGGCATACACGCTGTCGCTGTGAGGCCCATGGCACTATGTCGAATTGCCCCCTCTGCGCGTCCGCGTATGTGGTGGCGATCTTCCACGGCCCCGGCGTGTGCTTCATCTCCTGATCGTTGGCCAGCGCCAGGGCGCAGGCCGGGCAGAGCTCCATGCGGCCCTGCTTCCCGAGTCCCTTCGGCAGTCGAATCACGGTCATAGCGCCTCCTTTGGCAGCTTGTTGAACCTGAAGTACTCGTACTGCTGCCCCAGCCGGGGATGATAGTGCCGGGGCTTCTTCTTGAAGTGGGCCCGCACGTCGGACGGTACACCGGCGTGGAAGTAGGCCATGCCCCCGCCGGAATGGCGCGCCTTGCCGTTCCTGACGATGTCCATGTCCGAGTCCTTTTTGGGCAGCGCGCAGTTGATGTCCTTCGTGTGGCGGCCGCTGACGCACACGGCGTAGCTCCGGCCCTTGGTGAGATCCCCTATGGAGAAGGTGTCTTCCAGCCAGGTCTCGTCTCCGCCCTCGCTGGGATGGGTATGGAACATCCCCACCCCCGGCCTGCCCGACTCGCGGCAACCCTGGATTCGAATGGCGCAGGTACTGCCGACGCACTCCGGGCCGGCCACCAGCTGGCCGCCATCCTCGCAGAGCTCGAACCCGCGCTCGTGAGTCGTCGTCTCGTTGGCCAGCCGAGTCATCTTCCGCAGCGTTTCCGGCGCGAAGGTGACCGGCCGCTGGCTGAACTCGACGGTCACCGGCAGGACCTCCACCTTGACCGCCTTAGCCCCGGCAGCGGGTGTCGCGGCCTTCTCCTCCTCTTCATGGATGTCGTTGATGGCCTTCAGAACCTCGCTGATGTCCCTGGCCGTTCTCCGCCGCTCCTGTTTGCCAACGCTGAAGCGGCAGTGGGTCGCATCGCCGCACTTGCCGGATATCTTGATAACGGGGGGATTCCGCGGCTGGACCAGCCGCGCCTGCTCCCCGGCGTCACCCTTCTTGGTCGCCGCGTCCAGCGCCTGTTCCTTCGTCAGCTTGGATCCGGGGATCAGAGCCCCTTGCGCCGGAGGGGGTGTCTCCAGGACCACGTCGGCGTACCCTTTCAGCAGTTGGCCGATCTTCTTCCCGGACCTGCCGCGCTCGTCGAGCAGCTTCAGCAGGCGCTCCTGGAAGGGATCCAGACGGCGCTCGAACATCTGGGCCTGGCCGAGGTAGTTCGCCACCGTCATGCCCGGTGTCTTCTTTATGTCCGAGAAGACGACCACCGCTGCCGCCAGGTCCTCACCTATGGCCAGCCCCGGGTCCCGCCCGTCGGACCGGCAAAGGGACTCGCTCTTGGCGATCTTGCCCAGGGCCTGGGCGATGCCGTTGAAGACATTGCGCACGCTCGGCTCGGTGCTCTCGAAGAACTTCTCGGCCAGCTTCAGCCCCGACTCGCCCGGGAAGGCGTTGACGAACAGCGCCATGACCATGCGCCTGATGCCGTCCTGGTTGAGCTGGCCCCGGCTGTCTGTGATCTGCGCCCGCTGGTTGGCCGGGAT
>CAYPDY010000160.1:0-5336 GCA_964409515.1 uncultured Dehalococcoidia bacterium | reverse complement strand
TCGGGCACGCCATCTCCCTGATCATCGGGGGCCGCCTGGGCGACCGCTTCAGCCCGCGCCCCATCCTCCTGGGCACGGCCATCATCTCCGGGACCGCCATCGCGCTGGCCAGCCTGACGGACAACGTTAACGACCTGCGGCTCTTCCTGTTCATCGCCGGGCTGGGCGCCGGGCCCATGTGGTCGGTGTCCACCAGCACCATCGTGAGATGGTTCAGCGGCCACCCCCGGGCCGACATCGCCCTGGCGGTGACCACTACCGGGGTAGGCGCCGGGGCCATCATCTTCGCTCCCATGATCAACTACTTCATCGACCACTACGGCTGGAGGGATGCCTTCCTGTACGTGGGCGTCATCGTGCTGGCCTCCGCCATCCTGGTCCGGCGGGCCCCTCAGACGGCGGCCGATGCCAGCTCGCCGGCGGACGCCGGGGCCACCCGTTCCGCGGCGGCGCGCCGCGGGCTGCCGCCGCGGGCCGTCATCGCTCCCTTTGTCACCGTCACCTTGATCATCACGGTGGCCATCTTCTCCTTCCAGGCCGTGAACTCCCACCTGGCCATCCGCGCCAACGACGCGGGGATATCGGATGCCACCGCCGCCCTGGCCGTGGGCCTCATGGGCGGGTTCTCCATCCCCGGCCGGCTGCTCTCGGGATTCGTCTCCAACATCGTCGGCTGGCGCCGCACCCTGGCCCTGGCCGTGCTCGGCATGGCGCTCTCCATACCCTGGCTGCTGTTCCTGGACGCGGCCTGGATGCTCTACGCCTTCGTCCTCTGCTACGGCGTCTGTCACGGGCTCCGTGTCCCGGCCCAGATCGGCACGCTGGCCCAGGCGTTCGGGCTGGCCTCCCTGGGCCAGATGGTGGGGATCAGCACGGCCACCGGCCAGCTCGTGGGGGCCACCGCCCCCTCGGTCATGGGCTTCATCTTCGACCAGACGGGCAGCTACAGCACGGGCTTCTACATTCTGATGGCCATCCTGGCCGCGACGGGGATCGCCGCCTTCTTCGTAAAGGGGCCTTCGAGGCCGGCGCCGGAGCCCGCGGGTGGCTGACCGTTGCGCGGGATGATATAATCCCTCAGACCGCCGGCCACGGCGGAGAGAGGAGGGGAAAGCAGTATGTTCTGTCACAAGTGCGGTGCACAGGTCGACGATCAGGCCGCCTTCTGCGACAAGTGCGGATCGGCCCTCCAGAACACGCTCCCCCGGACCAGCGCGGCCCCGGCCCCGGGATACGCCACCCCGGCGCCCGCCTTCCCCGCGGCGGTCCAGTACGCCGGCTTCTGGAGACGGTTCGGCGCAGCCGTGCTCGACTGGCTTATCCTGAGCGCGGTGAACACGGTAATCGAGATGATTTTTGTCGCCGCCGGGATACTCGATTTGAATTTCGAGTCAACTTCGGACAGCGCGAATGTGAACTTCGGCCCGGCCGTGTGGGGCGTGAGCGCCCTGGGATTCATCATAATGGTCCTCTATTTTGCGATCATGGAGAGCTCATCGAAACAGGGGACGCTGGGGAAGATGGTTCTGGGGATAGTCGTGACCGACGCTGGGGGGAATCGGATATCCTTCGGCAGGGCCCTCGGCCGCAACCTGGCCAAGGTCATCTCGGACATTATCCTGTTCATCGGCCATCTGATGGTCGCCTTCACCCCAAAGAAGCAGGGCCTGCACGACATGATAGCCGGCACGCTGGTGGTGGTGAAGAAATGATATGTGACGAAACCAGGGCCCAGATCGACCAGGCCGCCCCCGGCGACCAGCCCGCCCCCGGCGGCAAGTCGGGAACGGAGGTCCGGTACGCCGGCCTGTCGAGGCGGCTGGCCGCGGGCGTCGTTGATGCCCTGCTGATACCGGCCGTCTACTACCTGGCCTCCTTCATCATGGGGTTCTTCTTCGGCGCCGCCAGCAACGGTGTGGAGATGACGGGTGACAACGCCAGCCTGACCAGGCACGCCGCCTGGATTGCCGGCTTCGTGGTGTGGTGGCTCTACGGCGTACTCATGGAGAGGTCCGGCTCCCAGGGGACCCTGGGGAAGATGCTGCTGGGCCTGGCGGTGACCGACGCCGGCGGCCGGCGCATTTCACTGGGGCGGGCCCTCGCCCGGAACCTGGCCAAGATCGTCGCGGGCGCCATGCTGCTTGTCGGCTACATCATGATCGCTTTCACCGGGAAGAAGCAGGGCCTCCATGACATCCTGGCCGGCTGCCTGGTGGTGAAGAGGTAGCCTCAGACCGGCGGAGGCTGCGGGTTCTTCTTCCGGTTCCGCCGCCACTGGACGTACTTGTGCATGCCCTCTTCCAATGACACCTGGGGCGCCCACCCCAACTCGGTGCGGGCCTTGGTGCCATCCAGATTCCCGTCCTTCGCCAGCTGCAGCATGATGTTACGGTTGAGGAACGGCGTGCCCTTGGTCCGCGCCAGCTTGGCGACGTTCTCGATGAGTATGGCGCCCACCAGGCACAGGGTGAAGGGCACAGTGACCAGGACCTTGGGGCCGCCCTGGGCCTTCATCATGGCCCGGGTCAGGTCCTTCATCCTGGCGTTCTTCGGCCCGGCCACGTTGTAGACCTGGCCGATGGCCTTGTCGGTGGTAGCGGCCAGGATGGCCAGCTCCGCCACATCGCTGGTGTATATGACGGCGAAGTTGGGGTTGGCCTTCCCCGGCCAGACCACCAGGGGAATCAGCGTCTGGATGTAGAGCCGGTCGGCCGTCAGCCGGTCCCGGGGCCCGTAGGCGATCCCGATGCGGATCATGGACACCTTTATCTTGCCCTGCTGGTGGTACTCCCAGCAGGCCTCGTCGGCCAGCCGCTTGGCGTAGTCGTAGTAGGATGACGGAGTCTTCTCCGCAATGCATGGGGTGTTCTCGTCGACCAGGGCGTCGCCCTTCTGGCAGGCGTCGCCGTAGGTCGTCACCGAGCTCACCTGGAGGAAGCGCTTCACCCCGGCCTCGCTGGCGGCCTTCAGCATGTTCCTGGTGCCCTCCACGGTGACCGCCTCGAACCGGGACCAGGGCCCCCAGCCGGGGGTGACCTGGGCCGCGCAGTGGAAGACGATGTCGACGCCCTGCACCGCCGGCACCAGGGTTTCAGGCCGGGTGACGTCGGCGAGAACGATCTCGGCCCCGGTGGTCTTCAGGTAGCTCAAATCGGACGTCTGGCGGGCCATGGCCCGGACCTCGTAGCCCCTGGCCAGGAGACGCTCCACAAAGCCGGTCCCCACGCACCCGGTAGCCCCAGTAACCAGGACTTTCATAGCTACCCCCCTTCGCCGGTGATGGCCGGCGGCACGCCGGCAGCCGGTTTCCCCGGCTTGCGGCGATGCTAAAGATGATAGCCATGCGCCTTTTGACCGTCAAGGCGGCGCGGGCATGCTATAATGTTCGCAACTTGGGACACACCTATGGGAGACTCAGCGGGGGGTGCAAATCGTAGAATGGAGGCCGGGTATGGAGGATAAGTACTTCCTGGATCTCGCCAGGAGGCTCATCGGGAAACAGGTCAGGATCGGTTTCATCGCCGGCAGGAACTGCCCTCTCACCGACGGGCACATAACGGCGACCATACTGGATGCCGGCGAGGACTTCTTCACCGTCAGTTGCCCTTCCCTGTCGTCCACGGAGGATGTCGCCATCAATCCCAGCGCCATCTCCATGATGCTCGTCCCGAAGCAGCCTTCCCAGAACAGGTAAAGGAGAAGAGGATGGCCATTCTGTACTTCGTCATCGGCATGATAGGGCTGGTCATGGCCCTGGTCAGCTTCATTTTCGGGGAGTTCTTCCACTCGGACCACGTGGATGGAGTAGGAGACTGGCTGGGAGACCATCTGCCGTTCTTTGAGTCCGATCACCACATCGAGTTCTCCCGGTTCCTGAACACGGGGGCGTTCCTGGGGGCCATATCCGGGTTCGGCTTCGTGGCCGCCTTCGTCATGGCCCAGTTCGACAAATCCGCCCTCGAGTCCGCGGGGTGGGGAGCCCTGGGCGGCCTGCTCCTGGGCGGAATGATCGGCGCCTCCTGGGCGCTGCTGAGAAGGTCCGAGGGGACCGCGGGGTACGATGTTGAGGACCTGGTGGGGATGGAGGGCGTGGTCGAGGAAAGGATATACAGCAACAGCCTCGGCAAGGTGAAGTGCACCGTCAAGGGGGCCTCGGTATGGCACAGCGCCCGGTCCGTGGACGGAGGCGAGGTCGAAAAGGGAGCGACCGTCCGGGTGGAGAAGGTGGTGGGCAATACCCTGTACGTGGTCGGCAAGTAGGAATCTGCACAGAAAGGAAAGTTGAAGAATGGCCGGTCTCATCATTGTTGGTTCTGTTATTGGCGTTATTCTGGTGGTCTTTGTCCTGGGTGCGGTGGGCGCCAGCCGGTACAAGAAGGCCGGGCCTCACCAGGCGTTCATCACCACCGGCAGGGGAGGGCAGCGGGTCTGCATCGGCGGCGGCATGTTCGTGTGGCCGGTGGTCCAGAGCCTTTATGTCATGGACCTGCAGGCCCAGAAGGTGCCGGTGCACCGGGAGGGCATCTACTCCAAGAACAACGTCCCCATCACCATCGATGTCACCCTGGTCTACAAGGTGAAGGGTGATGAGGGGTCGGTCAAGCTGGCGGCCCAGGCCCTTCAGGAGATGCAGCAGGAGTTCCACAAGGGCGGGAAGAGCCCCACCAGCGAGATCTCCGAGATCGTGCAGAGTGTGGCGGAGGGCGCGCTGAGAGACATCGTGGGCAAGATGACCCCTGAGGAAATCAACGCCGACCGGGAGTCATTCCAGAACAAGGTGCTGGACACGGCCGCCGGGCATTTCGAGAAGATCGGCATCGACCTGGTCAGCTTTGTGGTCAACCACATCAGCGACGACAAGGAGTACTTCGTGTCCCTGGGCGCCCCGGCCATCGCCGAGGCCAAGAGGGTGGCCCGCGAGCAGGTGGCCACCAAGAACAAGGCGGCCACGGTGGTGGAGGCGGAGCAGGCCCGCGACGCCGGCATCCGCCAGGCCGAGACCAAGGCCGAGGTGTTCAACGCCGAGATGGAGCGGGACGTCAAGAAGGCCGGGTTCGACGCCATGGTGGCCGTGGAGAGGGCCAAGGCCGACCAGGCCGGCCCGCAGGCCTCGGCCCAGGCACAGCAGCAGGTGGTGGAGCAGGAGACCACGCTGGCCGAGAAGCGGGCCCAGAAGAGGGAGAAGGAGCTGGTGGCCGAGGTCCTGAAGCCCGCCGAGGCGGAGAGGCAGAAGAAGGTCATCGATGCCGAGGGCATGAAGGCCGCGGCCATCGTGGAGGCGGAAGGCGACAAGCAGTCGAGGGTCCTGATCGCCGACGGCACCAAGCAGGCCACGG
>CAYPDY010000159.1:2042-5369 GCA_964409515.1 uncultured Dehalococcoidia bacterium | reverse complement strand
GAGCCGGTATGCGAGGCCGCGGCCCGGAGCCCGCCCTCGGTGTAGCCCCCCTTGAAAACGACCACCGGCTTGGCGGAGGCCGCCTTCCTGACCGCCCGCACGAACCGGGGACCATCGGTGATGCCTTCGATGTAGGCGGCGATGACCTTGGTCTCCGGGTCGTCAGCATAGTAGTCCAGCAGGTCGCACTCATTGATGTCGCAGGCGTTGCCGTAGCTGACCACCTTGCTGAAGCGCAGTCCCCGGGTGACCGCCAGGCGCACCATGAAATCGGCGTTTCCGCCGCTCTGGCAGAGGTAACCTACAGGCCCGGGCTCCTGGGGGAAGTCGGGGCTGAGGCCGATCTTGCCCCCGGGGTAATAGATGCCCAGGCAGTTGGGGCCGATGATACGCATGTTCCCCCGGCGGGCGATCTCCACCAGCCGGTTCTGCAGCTCTATCCGGTCGGGCTCCCCGGTCTCGGCGAAACCGGAGGCGAACATGTGGACCACCTTGACCCCTTTGGCGCGGCATTCCTCCATGAGCGCCGGAGTGAATCTGGCCGGAATGGAGGCGACCACGTTGTCCACGGCGCCCGGCACCTCCGTCAGGGTCCGGTAGATGGGATGACCATCCAGCTCCCCGCCCCTCGGGTTGACGAGGTAGATCCGGCCGGGGTATCCGCTCCGGATGAGCGCATCAAAGTAGAGCTGCCGCATCCAGAACTTGGCCAGGTCGGCGGAGATGCCGACCACCGCGATCGAGCGCGGGTGGAACATGTACTCCAGGGGGCGCGGACGGCCCGGTTCTTCCATTGGCATGCTGCTGTTCGCGCTCCAGCCTAGCACTCGGCCGGCCGGTCATCAAACAGGACGGGCCGCCCGCCGGGCTCAAGCAGCGCGGAACGCATCACCCATGCGGAACGCATCACCCATGCGGAACGCATGGGCCTCGTCCCTTAGCCAGCCGGCCCAGCCGTCAATGCCCTCGCCCGTCCTGCAGGATGTGGTCAGTATGCGGATGCCGGGATTCAACACCCGTACCCTCTGCTCAACCGCCTGGAGGTCGAAGTCGAAGAAGCCCATGGCATCTATCTTGTTCAGCACCAGGGCGTCGCAGACGCTGAACATCAGGGGGTACTTCAGGGGCTTGTCGTCGCCCTCCGGAATGCTGAGGATCATGGCGTTCCTGGCGGCCCCGGTGTCGAACTCGGCCGGGCAGACCAGGTTCCCGACGTTCTCTATGATGACCAGGTCCAGGTCCTGCGGGCCTATGGCGTCCAGGCCTTCCGCCACCATGGCCGCATCGAGGTGGCAGAACCCGCCGGTCTTCAGCTGGACCACCTTCACGCCGCGGGCGGCCACCTTCTCGGAGTCCACGGTGGAGGCGATGTCCGCCTCGATGACGCCGATGCGCAGCTCGTTCTTCAGCGCGTCGATGGTCCGCAGCACCAGGCTGGTCTTGCCGGAGCCCGGCGAAGACATCAGGTTGAGCATGAAGGTCCCCGTGCCGCGCAGTCTCTCCCTCAGCCTGTTGGCCACGGCCTGGCTCTCGGAGAGTATGCCCTCTTTGACCTCGATCAGGCGGATGTCGCCCACTAGACCACCTCCATGCTGTCCACGGTGTATTCCCGCCCGGAGACGTAGGCGAAATCGGTGGCCTGGCACTTCGGGCATTCCACCTTCTTCCCCTGACGGATATCGACCGAAAACGACTCGGTGCACTTCCCACAGCGGACCACCAGCGGAACCCTTTCGATTACCAGCCGGGCGCCTTCTACGATGGTCCCTTTGGCCAGGAAGTCGAAGTAGCGCTGTATCCACTCGTCCTGGAGGTCGCTGACCTCGCCCACCTTGAGATTGATGGCAACGACCTTCTTCACCCCGTTGGCCGCGGCGTGCTTCATGCAGATGTCGAACAGGCTTTGGACTATCGGCAGCTCATGCATGTCTGGACTTCATGCCTCATATTGTACCTGACCCAGCTGTCCCACGCGATCGGTCCTGACCTTGATTGACTGCAGACTGTCGGCGATGCTAGTCTTTGACCTTCCCCACTGCTGCAGGACAGACCTGATTCACGGGGATAAGGAGGCAGACCATGACTGAGCCACCAGAGCTTCCGGTGGCCGCGAAGCGGCTTGAGGAGGTGGATGCCATCAAGCGCCTGAAGTACAAGTACATGCGCTGTTTGGACACCAAGCAGTGGGATGAGATGGCCGAGTGCTTCGTTCCAGATGCGACCACCAGCTACGGTGCCAGGCACAATCCCGCCGGCGTGGAAGCCATCATGGACTTCATGAAGAAGCACAACTTGCCCGACGTCATCACCATGCACCACGTCCATCATCCGGAAATCGAACTGACCGGCGCCCGGACAGCCAGGGCCACGTGGGCCCTGGAGGACTACGTCATCAGTCTGCCGGGGGACTGGTCCCTGCACGGGAGCGCCCTGTACCAGGATGAGTATGTCAAGCTGGACGGAGGGTGGAAGATAAAGCATACCGGGTATAAGCGCATCTTCTCGGAGAGATGGGCTCGTTCGGAGATCAAGAGCCTGAAGCTCATGGATAACATGCATGCGCCGTCCCCGTAGAGGCCGGCAGATTCAGAAAGAGAGGGACCCTGTGGGAAAACTGGAAGGAAAGGTGGCGATTGTGACCGGGGCCGGCCAGGGGGTAGGGCGGGGCATAGCCCTGGCCCTCGCCAGGGAAGGCGCCAGGGTGGTGGTCGTGGGCAGGACGCTCTCGAAATGCGAGAGGACTGCGGCCGAAATCAAGTCCGCGGGCGGCGCCGCCATGCCGCTGGCCTGCGACGTGACCCACCGGGATGAGGTCCAGGCCGTGGTGGCGGAGGCGGTCAAGGCCTTCGGCACCGTGGACATACTGGTGAACAATGCTGCCCAATCGCGGGTGGGCATCTCTCTGGAGGCCACCAGCGACGACGATGTCTCCCTGGCCTTCGGCTCGGGCGTGCTGGGGACGCTGTACTTCATGCAGGCCTGTTTCCCCCATCTGAAGAAGCACGGCGGCAAGGTGGTCAACCTGGGATCTACGGCCGGGGTCGTGGGCCAGGCGGGCCAGACAGCGTACGCCATTGCCAAGGAGGGCATAAGGGCCCTGAGCCGGGTGGCGGCCCGGGAGTGGGGCCGGCACGGGATCACGGTGAACGTCATGTGTCCCTTTGCCGATTCACCCGGTAACCAGCAGTGGGCCGAAGCATATCCGCAGAAGGTCGAGAATACCCTGGCCACAATGGCCATAAAGCGTATCGGTACCTGTGAAGAGGACATCGGACGGGTGGCGGTGTTCCTGGCCAGCCCGGACTCCGATTACGTCACCGGTCAGAC
>CAYPDY010000159.1:0-1942 GCA_964409515.1 uncultured Dehalococcoidia bacterium | reverse complement strand
CCGTCTGATATCGGTCAGCGGGAGGCGCAGGGCTGCCTCTCATAGTAGCCAACCACCCGGGCGACGGCCCTGGCTGCCTGGGCAAAGGTGAAGTAGACCGGCGCCCCCTGTTCGAAGCAGAGCTTCTGGAGCTCCCACGCCTTGACCTCGCCTTCGGCGAAATTGGCGGTGGCGAGGATGATGACCAGGGGTTTCCCCGCCTCCCCGGCGGCGCCGATCACGGCCCGGAAGCCGTCGATCAGGTGCTGGATACCCATCCTTATGCCGAAGAGGGTGGGGAAGGCCATGAACACGACGTCGATCCCGTCCCAGGCCGCCACCGCCCTGACAGTCGCCGCCAGGGTATCCGGGCTGATGTAGCTGTTGGGGGTGGTGTCCACCGGGTTGCGCAGGCCGGTCCCGGCCAGCGGGGTGTACTTCTGCAGCTCGGCCTTGACCCCAGGGGGGAACTCCGGCACGGCAAACCCGGCCCTGATGCACTCGTCGGCCGCCAGCACGCCGAAGCCTCCGCCGACGCCGATGATGCCCAGCCTCCGGCCCCTGGGCGGCCTGAGGTAGGTGAAGGCCTCAATGGTGTCCGTCATCTCCGCGAGGTCGTTGACCTGGACGATCCCCGTCTGCCGGCACACGGCCTCCCAGACCACGCTGCTGCCCGCCAGTGACCCGGTATGCAGCCTGGCCGCCCCGGCCCCCGCCGGGGTCTTCCCGCCCTTCAAGACGACCAGGGGCTTCTTCCTGGCGACTTGTCCGGCGACGGCCAGGAACCGGTCCGGCTGCCTGATGCCCTCAAGATAGGCCCCCACTATCCGGGTGTCTTCATCACCGCCGAGGTACTCCAGGTAGTCCGACTCGTTGATGTCGGCCGCGTTTCCCAGGCTGATGAGCTTGCTGATGTATATGTCGCGCGCCGCCAGAGACAGGACCATCACCTGCGCCACCCCGCCGCTCTGGGAAACGCCGCCGACGTGTCCGCTCTTTTGGGCGATGCCACCCTCGAGTGTCAGACCCGACTTCGGGCAGTGGACCCCGAGGCAGTTGGGCCCCAGCACGATCACTCCCCCCTGGCGCCCGATCTCGACCACTTCCTTCTCCAGCTTCTCTCCGTCATCTCCGACCTCGCTGAAGCCGGCGGTGAACATAGAGACCACCTTGACCTTCGCCGCTACGCACTCCCGCATCAACCCGGGGGCAGCGGGCGCGGGGATGGCGCAGACGGCATAGTCCACCGGCTCGGGGATGTCGCCGATGCTGGCGTAGGCCGTGAGGCCCAGGACCTGGTCCGCGTGAGGGTTTACCGGGTAGATGCGGCCGGGGTAGCCGAAGTCGATGAGCTGCCGCAGGAAGGTCACGTTGGTGACCGACCGGGGATTGGAGGTGGCGCCTATGACCGCTATGGACTTCGGCTCGAAGATGGTGCTCAGGTCTCTCATATTCTCCGATTACCCCAGTTCGGCCACCGGGACAGCACAGGTCCCGATGGCCCTTTCCCGATGCACCGCCCCTCTGTTCGGGACGGCGTGTCTAATCCTTCAGCCGGAAGATCCACTGGCAGGCGATCTCTTCCTGGCTCTGGCGCGGGGGCAGCTTGACCGGCACTGCCTCGAACTTCGGGTGGACGCCGTAGGACTCGATGATGGGCTTTTCCAGCTTCTGGCACATGGGTACTATCCTCTCCGGCCAGTGCTTTTCCAGCCCTTCAAGGGCGACGCACTTCTTGTAGGTGACGTGGACCTCGTTGGGATTGATGATCTCAAAGTCGCCCTCGTACAGCCCGGCGTTCTTGCCCTTCATGATGTTGTCCAGAGGCAGTTGCAGGATCTTCATAACGTCGAGGACCGTGTTCAGCTGGACATTTCCCAGCTTCACGTATCGCGGGTTGACCTTCTTGCTCATGTTCAGCCAGGCGGCCAGCTCGCACTCGTTGGCGGCGTCGAAGCCCCAC
>CAYPDY010000158.1:0-5382 GCA_964409515.1 uncultured Dehalococcoidia bacterium | reverse complement strand
ACGCCAAGCAGAACATCAGGGCCAATGCCATCTGCCCCGGCATGACGGTCACCGGAATGATGCCCGCTGAGATGTTCAACTTCCTTGACGTGGACTTCATCCCCCAGGGAAGACCGGGAAGACCCGAGGAGATAGCCAATGCCGCCCTCTTCCTGGTCTCAGATGATGCCTCCTACGTCAACGGGACTTGCCTGCTGGTTGACGGCGGCTGGTCATGCCAGACGGTGGTGCCCCCCAAACAGACCGCCGCATAGCCGCGGCGGACCCCGCTCCATGCGGGAGGTGACGAAGCGTTGAGAGGGAGGACTGACCAATGACCGGTGGATCGAGCGACATTCTAAAAGACCGGATGGAGATACTGAATCTTGAGGGTGCTTACGCTCACACCTGGGACACGGTGAATGCCGAGGGGTGGGCAGGTCTTTTCACGGCTGACGGCGTGTTCTTCAGCGTGGGCGTGTCACCGGAGCTGGCGGAGTACCAGTTCCAGGGACGCGATCAGCTGGCTGGTTTCTGCCGTACGGTGAACATCGACTGGGAGTGGCGCGGCATGCACTTGATCCATGCCCCCCACCTGGAGATCCACGGCGACAGGGCCGAAGGCTGGATCAACTTCGAGTTCCGCAGCTCTCACAAGGGGGATATCGGACATACGGCCGGGGTGTACCAGGTCTTCTACGTGCGCACCAGCGACGGATGGCGCATTCAGAAGCGCATAGAGCGAATCGTGGAGCACACCGTGGGAGGTGTCACCACCTGGCATGGCTACCCTGAGGGAACCTCGGCCCTGTAGATTCCCGGCACGTTCCTGCTGATCGCCCGCTGCCCTCCTTCTGCCGCGCCCTCCCGGGGGCGCGGCCGCCCTGGCGCTTCCGGCGACCGGCAACCGCATGCCGGCCACGACCTCCCCGGGAATGCTACAATGGTACTGGATGGGTCCTCACCTATTCCCGGGCCCGTCCGGGGAGGCCACGGCGTGAAGGATACCATCAGCAGCGGCATCGACGAACTGGACCATCTGATCGGCGGGTTCTTTCCCGGCGACAACGTGGTCTGGCAGACCGATGATCTCCAGGAGTACGCGCGTTTCGCCCGGGCGTTCGCCAGAAGGACCATCGCCGACGGCCGCGAGTGCACCTACCTGCGGTTCGCGCCCCATCCCCGGATCCTGGAGGCCCGCCGGGGCCTGAGGGTGGTCGAGGTCGAGCCGGGCCCGGGTTTCGACGTCTTCACCAACACGGTCCACGGCATCATCGAAGAGAAGGGGGCCGACTCCTACTACGTCTTTGACAACCTCTCGGCGTTGGTGACGGAATGGGCCACCGATGAGCTGCTGTCCAACTTCTACCAGATCATCTGCCCCTACGTGCTGCAGCTGGGCTCGATCTCCTATTTCGGGTTGAGCCGCGGCGGGCATGACCACTCCACCATAGCCCGGATCAGGGACACCGCCCAGATCCTTATCGACATATACCACGTCGGGGGAGAGACCTATGTCCACCCGGTCAAGGTGCTGGGCCGTTACTCTCCGCAGATGTTTGTGCCGCACCGCGTGGTGGGCACGGGCTGGACCCCGCTGTTTGGGAGCGGAGAAGCGGCGGCCGTGTCCGCCGAGGCCTGGAAGAGGTCCGGCGGCACCGCGGCGGACTCCGTGGCCCCCTGGCAGAGCGTGTATGCCCGGCTGCTGCAGCACCAGCGGGCGGGCGAGGACGAAAAGCAGGCGCCGGAGGTCCTCTCCCTCAAGCGCGAGTTCTCCCGCATGCTGCTGGGGGACAACCGGTCCTTTGTGGATGTGGCGGACCGGTTCTTCACAGTGGACGACCTTATCGATGTCAGGAGCCGGATCATAGGGTCCGGGCGCATCGGCGGAAAAGCCGCCGGGATGCTGCTGGCCAGGCGAGCCCTGCTCACCGGGAAAGGGACGGTGGACTTCTCCCGGGTGCTCGAGGCGCACGATTCGTTCTACATCGGGTCGGACGTCTTCTTTACCTTCCTGGTGGAGAATGACCTGTTCCAGGAAAGGCTGCGGGTCACCCGGGACCGCCATATCTCGCATGAGGCCTTCGAGTACGTGGAGCAGAGATTCCTGAACGGGAGCTTCCCGCCCGATATCATGGAGCAGTTCCGGGACATGCTGGCCTATTTCGGACAGGCCCCCATCATAGTCCGGTCCAGCAGCCTGCTGGAGGACAGCCACATGACGGCCTTCGCCGGCAAGTACCGCAGCGAGTTCTGCGGCAACCAGGGGAGCCCCGAAGACCGGATGCAGGCCTTCCTCCGGGTGCTGAAGCTGGTGTACGCCAGTGCCCTGAACCCCGATGCCATTGCCTACCGCTGCCGGCAGGGGCTGATGAACAGCGACGAGCAGATGGCCATTCTGGTGCAGCGCGTGTCCGGCAGGCCCTACCGGAACCGCTTCTTCCCCAGCTTCGCCGGCGTCGGGTTCTCCCAGAACCTTTATGCCTGGAACAGCCGCATCGATCCCCAGAAGGGGATGATCCGCCTGGTGTTCGGCCTGGGAACCAGGGCCGTCAACCGCCTGGCCGGTGACTACTGCCGGATGATTGCGGTCAGCCACCCGCAGCTGAGGCCGGAGACGGGCCCCGCCATCGCCAAGTACTCTCAGCGCAATGCCGACCTGATCGACCTGGAACGAAACGAGTTTGTCACCGTACCGCTGGCCGGGCTGCTGGCGGACTGCGACTATCCCAACCTGGACCTGATCGCCTCGCTGATGTCGGACGGCTACCTGACGGACATCATCGGCGCCTGCCCGCCGCAGTCGGCCGGGAAGCTGGTGCCCACCTTCGACAACCTGATCCGCCGGACGCCCTTCGTCAAGATCATGGACGAGATGCTGACCAGGCTGGAGAAGGCCTTCGGCTACCCCATAGACACCGAGTTCACCGGCCATGTCGACAGCCAGGGAGAGGTCAGGATCTGCCTGCTGCAGTGCCGCTCGCTGGCGGTGCCGGGGGTGGGCGGGCCGGTGGCCATGCCGGAGGACCTCAAGAAGGAGAGGGTGCTCTTCCGGTCGGCCAATTTCACCAGCGGCGGGGTCGTCAAGGACGTCCGCTTTATCCTCTATATGGATCCCCTGGCCTACTCCAGGATGTCGTCGCCGGACCGGAAGAAGTCCCTGGGGAGGGTGGTGGGCCTGATCAACAACCACCCCTCGATCGCCGCCGGCCGGATCATAATGATGGGGCCGGCCCGCTGGGGCAGCAGCAACCTGGAGCTGGGGGTCAACGTCGGGTTCGCCGACATCTCCAATGCGGCCGTGCTGGTGGAGATGGCCCGGGAAGACCGCGGTCATGTTCCCGAGGTGTCCTACGGGACCCACTTCTTCCTGGACCTGGTGGAGGCCCAGATCATCTACCTGCCGGTGTACCCCGGCGATCCGGAGACCCAGTTCAACACCGAGTTCTTCGACCGCGCCCCGAATGTGCTCACCAGCCTTGTGCCCGACGCGGACGGCTACAGCGATGTCATACGGCTCATCGACGTTCCGGCATCATCGGGAGGGCTGCACGCGCAGGTGGTGGCCGACCCGCGCTCCAGGAAGGCCGTCTGCTTCCTGCAGTAGATCGGCCGCGGTATCCGCCCGGCCCCGGCCGCCCCGGTTGATGGTGAGAGCATTATGTGACGTTCGTCATGTTGACAAATGCGGCGGCAGGTAGTACCATAAGATGCGGCAAGCGGTTGCCGTATGCCGCATCAACTGGAGAGGCGAAATGGACAGCAGGACAGGGAAGATGATCGCCATAGTGGACTACGGCGCGGGGAACCTCCGCAGCGTAGCCAACGCCATCGCCAGCCTGGGATACCGGCCGTCGGTGACCAGCGACCCGGGGGACCTGCCGGGCGCGGCGGCGGTTATCCTGCCCGGCGTGGGCGCGGCGGCCGACACCATGCACAGCCTCGACCGTCTGGGCTTCTCAGAGGCGATCCGCCGGGTGGTTGCCGACGGTTTGCCGACCCTGGCCATCTGTGTGGGCATGCAGGTCCTCTTCGACGAGACGGAAGAGGGCGGCCGGCACCGCTGCCTGGGGATCATCCCCGGGGTGGTGAGGAGGCTGCCGCCGGGGATGAAGATACCCCACATGGGCTGGAACCAGGTGCACCAGGTCTTCCGGCACCCGCTCTTCGAATCCATCCCGGACGGGGCCAACTTCTACTTCGTGCACAGCTACCGGGCCGAACCGGTTGACCCGGCGGTGGTGGCGGGGACGACCGACTACGGGGCGACGTTCTGCAGCGCCGTGGTCCGCGGCAACCTGGTGGGGACCCAGTTCCACCCGGAGAAGAGCGGCGAGAACGGGCTCCGGATGTACCGGAACTTCCTGAAGCTGGCGGCGGCGGCCGGCGGACACTGACCCCCGGCGGGAGGACAAGGCCATGAAGATGCTGGATGAGTTCAAGAGGACGGCGGGCGACCTGAGGATCATCGAGGGCGCGGCGGACAGAGAGATGTACAGCCAGGACATCGGTGACCTGCCGCCGGTGATGACGAAGACCCTGTTTGGGACGCTGCCCGATTTCGTGGTGCAGCCCTCGACGGTGGAAGAGATCAGGAAGGTCCTGGCGTTTGCCGGCGAGCGGAAGGTCCCGGTCATAGGGCGCGGGGCCGCCTCTTGGGGCTTCGGCGGCGTCGTCCCCACCAGGGGCGGCATCGTCATCGACCTGTCCCCCTTCCGCAGGATCCTGGCGCTGGATGCGGCCGGCAAGACCGTGACCGTGGAGGCTGGCGCCCGCTGGGGCGATATCGACATCATGGCCCGGAAAGAGGGGTTGTGCCTCCAGTCCTACCCTTCCAGCAAGTTCTCCACCGTGGGCGGCTGGATCTCGACCGGCGGTTACGGCATCAACAGCTTCAAGTACGGCCACCTGTCGAAACAGATCGTCTCCATGAAGGTAGTCACCGGGGCCGGCGAGGTCAGGGAGCTGTCGCCGGCGGACCGCGATTTCGGCTACTTCGTGGGCACCGAGGGCGAGTTCGGCATCGTGGTGGAGGTGACCCTCCGCCTGCGGGATGTGCCCGAGGGCTCATTCCCCCACCTCCTTTACTTCCCCAGCGAAAGCTCTGCATTCGCCTTCATCGGGCGGTACGCCAAAGAGGTGAGCGGCGCGCCGTTTGCGCCGAATGTCATCCGGTTCCTGGACCAGAACCACCTGGGCGACGTGAACCGGATCATGCGTTCCGACATCTTCCGGAAGAGCGTGGCCGTTCTGGTGGAGCTCGGCAGCGCCGGGGACGAACGCCGCTTCGGCGAGTACCTGTCCCGGGAGACCGGCATTGAGGAGGCGCCGCCCTACGTGGCCAGCTACCTGTGGAACGAGCGCCTGTTCGGCATGAAGACCAAGCGCCTCGGGCCGAGCATC
>CAYPDY010000157.1:0-5455 GCA_964409515.1 uncultured Dehalococcoidia bacterium | reverse complement strand
GGCCGTTGCTGCCCCAGGCCCACAGAGTGCCGTTGGTGGTGACCAGCAGGGTATGGAAGTACCCCGAGGCCAGTGACGCCGTGGCACTGTACGGCGGCGCCGCCTGAACCGTCGACACCGGCAATACGGATCCCCCGCAAAGAACGCTCCCCGACATCAACAGCGCGACAAGCAGGACGGCCACTGCTCTCGAGTACCTGAAAAGGTTGCCCCTCAACATGCGTTCCTCACCTCCCCGATCCGGCCGTTAATCGTAAATATGATACCAGCCGCCATGACCAGCCGCAAACTCAACCGAGCATCGTCACCACGGCGCTGATCGAGAGGGGCCGGCGGCCCAACCGCAAGCGAGGGAAACGGCAGCAGGCAGTCGACTAATACGTGTAATGGACCACACGACCCGACACGCCGCCCGGCAGAGCGCCGTCCGGCGTAACGTTACCGTCTGCTACCGGTGCGGCGCGGATTTTTCGCACTATTCCCGCGTCCCGGCATCGCATGTCGCCGCCTGCAGGCGTCTCAACCCTCAGTACCTCTACCTTTGCCCCATAGGACCCTGCAGCCACGCGCCCTTTGCCACCTGGAGGAGAGCTGCCATGCACATCCGGCGCGACCATGCCGGCGACTGGCAGGCGAGGGAACCCTCAGTGGGCATAGCCCGTATTGTCCGCATCAAGAAGACGGATTACGAACAGCATGCGGGCCAGCAGCCTCAGGCCGGCTGACGCCGCCGCTTACCGGAGCCCGCTGCGCTGGCTGATCCTCCTCAGCACATCGCCGGACTGCTGTTCCAGGGCAACGGCCAGCTTTTCCTCCGTGAGCGCGGAGAAGGGTATGGCCAACCTCGAGGGGAAGATGCGGGCGTGCTGCTTGCCGCCGACTACCTGGCCCTGATACACCGTCACCGTTTCCAGTGGCTCGGACTGGCCCCCCCACGTCACCTCCAGGTCCACGGCCACAAAGCCCTCACCCCAGAAATCGGGGTGCTCCAGGATGTAGTTGCACCCCACCGCACCCCTGGTCCTGTCGCAGCAGTCATTGCGCTTGAGGCCCCAGCCGACGGCCCGGCAGAACGCCTCCAGGACCTTGGAAACCGCGGGATCGACGTTATTGAGGCATTCAATGTTCCTCTCGTACGCGCCCCGGTGCGGACGAACCGGCTCCTCCTGCTGCCTGGCAAACCCTCTGAACCGTTCTTCAAGAGACACTGCCTTCACCGCCTTTCGCCTTCAGGTCGGATCGATCCAGCCAGTCTGCTGGCGCTATCATACCACAGGACACAGGGGGCAACGCCTCACTCGGGCCCGGTGGTCCCGGCTACCGCCAGGCGATCTTCCAGTGACCATCCTTCTTCACCATGGGGTACTCCTTGGTTTCCGAATCGTCGCCGTAGGCTATCCTGACATCGGCCGTGGCCGTTGAACCACTGATCTTGACGTTCGTTATGCTCTCGACGGTCACCTCGCCCGTTACCGCCCTCGCCGCCTCAAGCACGGACTGTATTGCGCTGGCGCCAACACTATCCCCCCGCCAGGAGCATGGCGAAAACAGCCAGCAGTGCCAGAACCAGCATGTGTCTCTTCATTCACCCTCCTTAGACCCCTGTTGCCGCGGGCAGCCGGGCAGCCTGGCCGGACGATAGCACCGGCCCGGGAGTGATGTCAACATGTGCCGGACCGGGCTGACCGTATCCAGGGCGAGGCCGAGACTGGTACAATGTCTCCCAGACCGGGCCGCGAAGGAGGGACAACCGATGTGGCAATCGTTGAGCACGGGCGGCAAGATCGGCGCGGTGGCCGGCGTGCTGGGGGCGGCCGCCGGGATTGTCGCCGCCTACGTGGCCGCCCTGTCCGGCCCCGGGGGGTTCAGGGACAAGCTCGGCGGATTGATCTTCGTCACCGTCTTCGTGCTGGCCGTCTTCCTCATCTTCTTCTTCGTCTTCCGCAAGGTCTTCGGTCCCGTCGGCACTCAGCGCAAGCTGCAGCGGATTGGCCTCCCGGCGGAGGCCACCATCCTGGAAATCCGGGAGACGGGCTGGACGGTCAATAACATCTACCCGGTGGTCAGACTCAAGCTGGAGGTGCGTCCTCCGGGCGGCCAACCCTACCAGGCGGAGGTCCAGACCCTCATCGGCCGGCTTGATGTCCCGGCCTGCCAGCCGGGCGCGGTGGTGGCCGTCAGGTACGACCCCCGGAAACCCTCCAAGGTCGCCCTGGACCAAGGCTGATACCGTCCGCCGGCGTCGATCCAACAGCCGGGCGCGGGTTTGTCAGCCCCCCGGTGAAACGCCTATCCTTTTAGTGGCGGGGCCCGAAGCGCCGCCGGAGACGATTGCACCAGGCAGGAGGGCACCATGGATCTGAACCTCAAGGGCAAAGTGGCCATAGTAACCGGGGCGGGGGGCGGCGGCATCGGCACCAGCGTGGCGTACAGGCTGGCCGCCGAGGGAGCCTCAGTCGTGGCCAACGATATCGACCGGGGCTGGGCGGACAGGGTGGCCAGGAAGGCAGAGAGCATGGGATCCAGGTCCATCGCCACCTACGCCGATGTCACCAGCTTCAAGGACTGCGCCGACATGGTGGACCGGGCCGTGGCCGAGTTCAAACGGGTCGACGTCCTGGTTACCATACCGGCATACATGGGCGCCGGCAGTTTCGCCCAGAGCGGCCTGGACGACATCCACCGCGTGGTCGACGTCACATTCTGGGGCACGCTGAACGCGATCAAGGCGGCCCTCAAGCCCATGCTGGCGCAGAGGAGCGGCAGCATCGTCTGCATGGGATCGGATTCGGCCAGGATGAACCCCCGCGGGGAGAGCATGTACGCTGCGTCCAAGTCCGCCATCATGACCTTCGCCACCTGCCTGGCCAAGGAAGTGGGGTCCTCCAAGGTGCGCATCAACGTGGTCAACGCCGCGCTGGTGAGCACGCCCGGACAGGAAGGCCTGGCGGGGCACTACGCTCGCTACTACCCTCTGGGGAGGTTCCCCACTTCGGATGAAGTGGCCGAAACCATCGCCTTCCTGGCCTCCGACCGGGCCGGGATGATCACCGGCCAGTCCCTGAGCGTAAACAGCGGCATGATGTGAAGGCTGCCTTCTACGGGACGGGCGACCTTCGTTTGATGAGGGCCAGGACAAGAAGGCCCAAACCGAGAGCCGGCAGAGCCACCACGACCCAGAACCACCAGTATCCCCAGACACCTGATGTCCGATTGTCTGCCGTGAACGCCCCGGCCAGTGTGCCCTCGCCCGATGGCGTACTGACCATGACGTCATAGGCTCCCGGCTGCGCGCCCGACTCGATGGTGACATTGGCCGTTATCCGGCTCGCGCTGTCGACGACGAAGCTGTTGACCGCTATTCCGGGGCCAAAGTGGACTGTCTCGGCGCCGGTGAAGTTGCTTCCAAGGATGATGACATCGAAGGTCTCGCCGACAACACCCGACCGCGGGTCGACCGACTCGACGACAGGCACAGGCAGCATCACAATGAAACCGCCGGGCAGCTCGTCTGTACCGCCAGGCGTTTGCACAGTGACGGTTCTCTGCCCTGGCTCGGCGTCGCCAGCGATGATGATGCCGGCTGTTATCTGGGTATCGGTGTCGACCCGGCAGCTGTCGACATTGACGCCGCTCCCGAAGGTGACGGCGGCGGCGCCGCCCAGGTCCGTTCCCGTAATCACAACGCTGAGTGTCTGTCCGCGCGTGCCGCGATTCGGTGTCACCGACTGCACATCCGGTGACGGGCGACTGACTGTGATGAGGTCTGTCCTGGTCTCGGTGTCCGTGTTGGCGGCCGAGTCGGTAACCTTCAGAACCACTGCGAAGGTACCCGCGCTGCCGAAGGCATTGCTCGGGTTCCGCTCGGTGCTGTCCCAAACGCCATCGTTGTTGAAGTCCCACTGGTAGGACAGGGGGAGTACGCCGCCCGTGGAGTTGTCGGAGAAGCTGATGGACTGGCCCACAGTCACAGCCGTCCCGGAGAGGGTGAAATCGGCCCGGAGGGCTTCTGAGACCGTTATGAAGTCGACCTTGGTCTCCGTGTCCGTATTGGCGGCCGAGTCGGTGGCCTTGAGGACCACCGTGTAGGTGCCGGCGCTGTTGAAGGCATGGGAGGGATCCTGGTCAGAACTGTCCCAACTGCCGTCGCTGCTGAAGTCCCACTGGTACGACAGAGGAATCGCGCCGTCGTGGGAGAGATTGGTGAACTGGATGGCCTGGCCCACCACCACTGCCGTCCTGTCGGCAGCGAAGTCCGCCTCGGGAACCGCCGCCACCGTGTAGCTCCCGGCCTCCACCTCTATCACTATGCCGGAGCCGGATGTCTCGTAGGCTACGCTGCCCCCTGAACCGTCCCGAACCACATCCGCCCACGGCGCGTTCACCAGCAGCCGGGACCTGCCGCCCGCATTGGCAATGGTGAAGCTCAGGGAGACCCCGGGGTCTGAGACGACATTGGAGACAACCGTATGGTACGAGTTCTGGGCTTTCTCCCAGTACTCCCTGAACCCTCCAATGCGGACCCCGTTATCCGCGTAGTTTGACAGGAAGGCGGAGAAATTGACGGGGCTGATCGAGTACTCAATCGCCGGGGTGATATCCAGCTCGTGCGAAAACGACGGCATCGCTATGCCGGCCGCCGAAACGGCGCTCCAGAAAGTCCAGCAGTTGTCGCCCAGGTTCCCGATATTGGACAGTCCGCCCCCGGAACCGTTCACCCCGTTTCGCGATACCATTCCCAGGTTCGTGTAGGCGTACTCGGCGTGCGTGTTGTTGTCCGCCCCCTGAAGGCTGCACCAGGTCGTGGGGGCCTCCCCAAACATGCCCGTGATCAGGGCGGTTTCGTTATCCATCACTCCGTAAGCATCGGCCAGGGGCAGGTCGGACAGCCTGGAGCTGAAATGTATCCCCAGCTCCCACCCGTCGGCAATGAGGGCCTTCAACGCCGCCAGGTCCGATGGAGAGTAGTCGTCGATAAAGGTCGGATCAGCCCATATTGTGCCGCCCTCAACCAGCGACAGGCCGGCATCCACCGTATTCCAGGCATGCGGGCCGTCCACGCCGAACGAGGTCAGCCTGGGGTCGGTTATGGGAGTCACGTAGCTGTACTTCGGGACCGTCTGCTCGATGGCATACAGTTGAAGGTAGGCAGACTGCCCGGAGTAGATCGAATCGAAGTTGAAGTATATGAAGGGGTTCACAAACGCGTCGTAGAAAGTGATCACTTCGTGCTCCCTGTAGCCGGTGAAAGGGGTGGTCAGTATCTTCACACCGTTGAGGTAGATCATGTTGGTCATACTGATGCTGTTTGACACTATGGTGATCTCGAATCTGCCGCCGTTGTTGAAGCCCACATCCTCGGTGATGCTGGTGGAGTAGGAGAACGTCGGGTTGTAGTAGCAGGACGTTATCACCAGGTCATCGGTGGGCGTCCCATCGCGAAGCCGGACAGTGA
>CAYPDY010000156.1:0-5559 GCA_964409515.1 uncultured Dehalococcoidia bacterium | reverse complement strand
CAGCTCGACAAGATACCGGCCACCAGGCTGGAGAACAACTGCGCCAGCGGGGCCGAAGCACTCAGGGTGGGTGCGTTCTCAGTCGCCGCGGGCATGTATGACATGGTCCTCTGTGCCGGCTTCGAGAAGCTGAAGGACTATGGCAGCGGCGCCCTGGAAATGCCGGGCGGCCTGCATCCGATCACGGTGGTCGGCTCGGCACCCGGTTCCTTTGCCAAGTCGGCGGTACAGTACTTTGAGAAGTACAAGATCCCCTTCGAGAAGGGCAAGGAAATGCTGGCCAAGATCGCGGTGAAGAACCACGCCAACGGCGCCCTTCACCCCAAGGCCCACTTCAAGAGGGCCATCACCCTGGAGACGGCCATGAAGGCCCCCATCATTGCCTGGCCCCTGGGCCTGTTCGACTGCTGCCCGGTGACCGACGGCGGCGCTTGCGCCATCATCACCACTGCGGAGAAAGCCAAGGCCATGAAGGTACCCCACGCATTGATCAAGGGCCTGGGCCTGTCGGTCGGACGCATCGACCCGTTCAAGGGCAAGTTCCGCTCCGACGTCGACATCACCTTCTGGGATGAGACCTGGGTGGCGGCGCAGCAGGTATACGCGCAGGCCGGAATCAAGGACCCGCGCAAGGAGATCGGCTCGGCTGAAGTCCACGACTGCTTCACTATCACCGAGCTCATCATATACGAGTCCCTGGGGTTCTGCCCGCGCGGCACCGGCCCCGCGGAAGTCGAAAAGGGCTCCTTCGAGCTGACCGGTGACCTGCCGGTCAACACGGACGGCGGCCTGAAGTCCTTTGGTCACCCGGTGGGCGCCAGCGGACTCCGCATGGTGTACGAGCTCTACAATCAGCAGCTGGGCAGGGCTGACAAGCGCCAGCTGAAGAACCCGAAGATCGGCCTGGCTCACTCGCAGGGCGGCACGCCCGGCATGTTCCAGGCGGCGATCACGCTCATTGGTCCCGGCGCTAACTAGGCACACTTGTTAGTGAGATTCGCCAGTGTGGGGGCAGTCACTACTGCCCCCACACGAGGCGGGTTCATAGTCTGGTGGGGTGGATGGGTAGGCCTCTGGTCTGTCCGGCGGCTTCGGTAGTTCAGCCCAGCGGCCGTCTTAGAGTCTTTATCTTAGGTCTGGGGGAAAGTCCCTCTAAGGAGGCTACATGGAGTTTGGTTTCACCACTGAGCAAGAAGCATGGCGTCGAGAGATACAGGATTTCCTGAAAGATAATCCCCCCGAGAAATTCCCCACCCAGTCGGGCGAGGACTCATGGGGCCATGGCGCGTTCTCGAAGGAGTTCGTTCGCCTGCTGGGTCAGAAGGGCTGGATACCGCTCACCTGGCCCAAGAAGTACGGAGGGGCCGAGCGGCCCAATGTGGACCTGATGATCCTGTTCGAGGAGCTGGCCTGGGCCAGGGTCCCGTGGGCGGCGGGCGCCATCTGCTGGTCCATGGCCAACACCATCCTGGACATGGGCAGCGAGGAGCTGAAGCAGGAGTTCCTGCCCGGGATCGGGAAGGGCGAAACGATACTCTGGCTGGCCATGAGCGAGCCGGATGCCGGTTCCGACCTCCTCTCCCTGCGGACCACCGCCATCGAGCAGGATGACTGCTTCCTGGTGAACGGCCAGAAAGTATGGAGCTCCCTGGCTCACATATCTGACTACGGCTTCCTTTTCTGCCGGACGAATGTCGACCCCAAGACGCCGAAGTTCATGTCCATCAGCATCCTGATGCTGGACAAGAAGCTTCCGGGCGTTACCGTGCAGCCCATGGTGAGCATGCTGGGCGATGTCTTCCACACCGAGGTCTTCCTGGACAATGTCCGGGTTCCAAAGCGGCACCTGCTGGGCCAGAAGGACCAGGCGGTGCTTCACCTCAGCAAGACCCTGGAGTTCGACCGGTTCTGGGCGCGGTTCCCCAAGCCGCGGTTCTGTCAGAGGATCACCCAGGACCTGGTGCACTACGCGAAGGAGACCAGGCGCGACGGGCAGCTTCTGTCTCAGGACCCCAGCGTCAGGGCCAGGCTGGTGGAGAGCGCCATCGAGATCGAAGCCTGCCGGCAGGTGCTCTGGAGCATCGGCTGGAAGATCGACAAGGGGATGCCGCTGACCTACGAAGCGTCGGCAGCCAAGGTGCTCGCTGATGACATGGGCCTGCGCTTCTTCGACCGGGGCATGCAGATACTGGGACCCTACGCCTATGCGGGGGAGTCCGACAAGTACGGGACCCTCCGCAAGAACCTGCGGCGGTGGTTCCTGTGGACCGCCGGCGACAGCCTGGCGGGAGGCACTTCGGAGATCGCCAGGAACACCATGGCCACCGCAGGGTTGGCGCTGCCCCGGAAGTAGTCCCATTCAGGTTGCGGAAAGAAGGAGTACGAAATGGACTTTGGCCTCAGCGAACAGCAGGAGATGCTGAAGAAGACCGCCAGGGATTTCTTTAAAACTGAATTGCCCAAGACGCTGGTCAAAGAGCTGGCAAAGGAACCGAAGGGCTACCAGCCCCAGATGTGGAAGAAGATGGCGGACCTGGGATGGGTCGGGCTGGTTCTTCCCGAGCAGTACGGCGGGTCAGACGCCAGTTTCCTGGATCTGGCGATCCTTATGGAGGAGATGGGTCGGGCCTGTGCCCCGGGGCCGTTCCTGTCCACAGTCGTTCTGGGGGCGCTGACTGTCCTGGAGTTGGGCACCGAGGAGCAGAAGAAGGCCATCCTGCCGAAGGTGGCGAAGGGCGAGACTATCCTGACGATAGCCATTGCCGAGCCTCATGCCATCTACAAGCCCGATTGCTTTGAAGTCGAGGCCAGGCACGTGGCCCACCACTACACCATCAGCGGCACGAAGCTCTTTGTCACCGACGCCCACGTGGCCGACTACATCATCGTGGCCGCAAAGACGAAGGGCGGCGTGACCCTCTTCCTGGTGGATGCCAAGAGCCCCGGTGTGAGCTGCACCCTGCTGCCGGCCATGTTCGGCGAGAGACAGTGCGAAGTCAAGTTCGACAATGTCAAGCTGACCCGGTCCGACATGCTGGGCGGGCTGAACCGCGGAAAGGACTACCTGGACAGGGTGATGCACCGGGCGGCCGTGGCGAAGTGTGCCGAGGTACTGGGCGGCCTGGAGTATGTCCTGGAGATCAGCGTGCAGTATGCCAAGGACAGGGTGGCCTTCGGCAAGGCCATCGGCTCCTACCAGGCGATCCAGCACCACTGCGCCAACATGTTGAATGACCTTGATGCTACCCGCTGCATGACCCGCCGGGCAGCGTGGCTGGTCAGCGAGGACCTGCCGTGTGCCCTGGAGGTGTCACTGGCCAAGGCCTGGATGGGCCAGGCCTCCCGCCGTATCACCGCGCTGGGCCACGAGATTCACGGGGCCATGGCATTCCAGCACGATCACGATATGCACCTTTTCACCAAGCAGGCTGTGGTGGCGGAGGCTTCCTTCGGGAACAGCGCCTATCACGGCGAAGTAGTGGCCAAAGAACTGGGACTCTAGACCCAAGGAAAGGAGGGTTTGATGGACTTTCGCAACACTCCAGAGGAAGAGGCCTTCCGCAAAGAGGTAAGGGAATTCCTCGCCAAAGAACTGCCAAAAGACTGGCCGGGCGTGGATCCGGACTTGTATCACGAGGATGCGTTTGACAACATCCACGAGGTCAGTGTGGCCATGCAGAAGAAGCTGGCCGCCAAGGGATGGCTGGGGTTGACCTGGCCCAAGAAGTACGGCGGTCACGAGCAACCGCTCTGGAAGCAGATCATCCTGGAAGAGGAGATGACCTACCGCGGTTCTCCCGGGCTGGACCCCTACCAGTTCGTCGGCGGCATGGGCGATCTGCTGCTGGACTTCGGCACCGAGGCCCAGAAAGAGAAGTACCTTCCGATGATGGTCCGCGGCGAGATCAAAGGCGCCACGGGCATGAGCGAGCCGAACGCCGGCTCGGACCTGGCCAGCCTGCAGCTGCGGGCTGAGCTGCAGGGCGACTACTGGATTCTGAACGGGCAGAAGACCTGGCAGAGCGCGGCCCACAGGGCGGACCTGGCTCCGGTGTACGTGCGGACGGACCCGAACCTGGTCAAGCACCGGGGCATCAGCATTATCCTGGTGGAGTACAAGAAGACCCCCGGGATTACCATGCGCCCGCTCGAGATGATGAGCGGTCTCAAGGCCTTCTGCGAAGTCTTCTACGACAATGCAAAGGTCCCCAAGGAGAACCTGCTGGGCGAGGTCAACGGGGGCTGGAAGATCGTCATGGCGGCACTGAGCCATGAGAGAGCCTACGGCGTGATGCTCCTGCTCAACATCAAGCGGGACATCGACCTCCTGATCCAGTACTGCAAGGAGACCAAGGACGTCGACGGCGTTCCCCTGTCGAAGAACAAGTTGATTCGGAACCGGCTGATGGACGTGGTTATCCAGCAGGAAGTGGCCCGCAATGTGGGCTTGAAGCTGAACCACCTGGCACTGACCGGTGGGGATGTCACCAAGACGGCCAACCACGTGAAGATTCTGGGCGGCGTGACCACTCAGCGCGTGGCCCAGGTGGGCATGCAGGTCCTGGGGATGTACGGACAGCTGGGACCCGTGGGCGGCAACTGGCGGCAGACCGACCCGGCGAAGGACAAGTGGTCCGTGCTCAACGGCAGGATCAAGCATCTCTACCTGAGCACCGTATGCAACACCATTGCCGCTGGTACCACGGAAGTGGCCCGCAACGCCGCGGCCGGGGCCCTGGGCTGTCCCAGAGAGCCCAAGCCGGCGCCCAAGAAGTAAGTTTTCGAAAGGAAGGGGACGAAGATGGACCTGGCGTTAAGCGAAGAACAGGAAATGCTATGGAAGTCTGCTCGTGATTTTTTGGCGAGCAAGGTTCCGAAGACATTAGTGCGGCAGATGGAAGAGGATGAGAAGGGGTACGTGCCCGAGCTGTGGAAGGAGATGGCGGACCTGGGATGGGTTGGGCTGCCGTTTCCGGAGAACCTCGGTGGAGGGGGATTCAAGTTCCTGGACCTGGTGATCCTGCTGGAGGAGATGGGGAGGGCGTGTCTGCCCGGGCCCTTCATTTCCACGGTGGTGCTGGGCGGGATGGCGGTAGAGGCGTTTGGCACGGAAGAGCAGAAGAAGGCCATACTGCCGAAGCTGTGCAAGGGCGATCTGCTGATGACCATGGCGCTCACGGAGCCGAGCGCGCGGTACGAGGCGAAGGCGGTGCAGGTAGAGGCCAAGGCCGAAGGTGACGGATACGTCATCAACGGGACGAAGCTGTTCGTGAATGATGCCAATGTAGCGGACAAGATCATAGTAGTGGCGCGGACGGCGAAGAAGCAGCACGCTGAGGAAGGGATCACGCTGTTCCTGGTGGACCGGAAGGCGCCCGGGGTGAAGGTGCAGCTGCTGAGGACGATAGCGGGAGACAAGCAGTGCGAGGTCACGTTCGAGAAGGTGAAAGTGGCCAAGGGAGACATACTAGGGAAAGCGGACCAAGGCTGGGACATGGTGAAGAAGGTCATGGAGTGGGCGGCGCTGGCGAAGTCGGCGGAGATGCAGGGTGGAGCGCA
>CAYPDY010000155.1:0-5608 GCA_964409515.1 uncultured Dehalococcoidia bacterium | reverse complement strand
CGCTTGCGCGCCTTGATCGATTTGTCGGTCACAGCTGTCTACTCAATGGCCAGCATTTGCACTTCGAAGGTGAGGGTGGAGTTCGGCGGGATCTTGGGCGGACTACCTTCTTCTCCGTACGCTAGATCGGGCGGGAGGGTCAGTGTTCGCGTCTCCCCGACCTTCATCCCGACCAGGCCCTGGTCCCAGCCCTTGATCACTTGTCCAGCACCCAGGGTGAACCTGAAGGGGCTGCCTCCGACATTGGACTCGACCTGGGTGCCGTCCTCCAGCCAGAGGGTATAGTAGACGCTCAACTCATCGCCGGGCTCCGCCGCTCTTGCGGGACCATCGCTGCGAAACACGAAAAAGACCACGATGGCGAGCACTCCGAGCAGGACTACCGCGGCCGTGCCCACGCCTATGCCCCAGATACGGCGCTGCCGGCTGCGGCGCTTTTCTTCCTGCGCGGCGCGCTTGCGCGCCAGGGCCGATTGCTTGCTCATGATCGAGCGAATGATACGACGGGCGAAATGGGGAGTCAAACCCCGCGGAGCCTACAGCCCCAGCCGGGCGACCAATTCCGTCACCCCGAGCCGCAGGGGGGAATCCGCGGGCAGCTCCGTGGTCGGCCGCCCCGCGATCTCCAGGCTCGCCAGGTTGGGGTCCTGGCCTATGGTCAGCGGAGCGTCGAAGCCCAGGTCCTGGGCCGCCCGGGCGATCTCGGGCGGCAGGCCGTCTGGCGAGCGGTTGACCACCAGGGCGATCCTCCCCACCCTCGTCCTCATCTCCCCGATGAGGCCCTTGATGGCGGACGCGGTGCGGATGCTGCGCTGGGTGGGGTCCGACACGACCACCAGGACGTCCACATCCCTGGTGGTCTGGCGGCTGATGTGCTCCATGCCCGCCTCGCTGTCGATGACGACGTAGCGGTAGCTCCGTCCCAGCTTGTCGATGGACATCCGCAGCATGTTGTTGGCGGCGCAGTAGCAGCCGGGCCCCTCGGGCCGGCCGATGGCCAGCAGGTCGAAGCCCTTCGACTCCACCAGCGCCGCCCGTATCTGGCCCTCCAGGTACTCCGGCTTGGAGATGCCGGGGGAGAGCGCTCCCGACTGGATGTCCCGCGTCATGTCCTCTCGTATGCGGCCCACCGTGCTGCCGGCATCGATGCCCAGGGCCTGGTTGAGGTTGGTGGCCGGGTCGGCGTCGATGGCCAGGAGCACGCCCTTTCGGGACAGCGCCTGCACCAGGAGGGCGGAGATGGAGGTCTTGCCCGTGCCGCCTTTGCCGGCGATGACGATGGTGGTTGTCATTGGCTACTGCTTCAGGCCCGCGGCGAACCCCGGCAGGAAGCCCGGGATATCGCCGGCTTCTTTGGGGCCGACCACGATCTTCCAGCCTGGCAGGGCCTCCTCCAGGTCGCCCCTGATGCGGCCGGCCATGCCCGGTATGAGCAGCGTCCGGGTCTTCACCCTGTCCTCGATGCCGGACTTCCTGATGAAGGCGGCCACGCTATCTCCGGTGAACTTGCCCGCCGCCCAGCCGGTGAGCACTCCCAGCCCCTCGGTGTCCTTGACGCACAGGAAGGCCGGGACCTTGCTGCCTTCGACCTCAGAGGACACGATGAAGTAGGTCAGGGCCCAGTTGGCGGTGACCAGCACCGGCGCGTCGGGACCGGGCTCGCCGATCTCGTAGACCTTCTCCTTCACCGAGAGAGGCATGCGCGGGTCGGTGTAGATGTTGAGCCGCTGCACCAGCAGGGGCAGCAGCGTGTGCCGGTCGAAATCGGAGAGGACCACGATGGCGGCGTACTTGACGATGAAGGCCGCGGCCAGGAGGGCTTCCTCTACCGGCTCCTTGGCCATGAGGCAGGGGAAGGCCACGGTGGGATAGCCCAGGAACCGGAAGTTTTGCTTCACCGCCGCCCGGCGGATGAGCGTCTGGTCCCGGATGCCGTCCATGAGGCTGCGGGAGCCTGGATCGAGCACGATCTCATCGAGCTTCTCCTGCCTCAGCCTGGCGGTGAGCGGGACCAGCTCCTCGATGCTGCCGGCCCTCACCCCGACAGGCGTGGGTCGCTCCCTGAGCTTCGGGATGAAGCGTTCGATGTTCTGTGCAGTCACGGGGTACAGGAGCGGCCGCCGGTCGGCGCAGGCATCCCAGGCCGCGAACAGGGCATCGACGTCCTCTGATATGAGCATGATGCCGGCAGCGCCGCTCTCGGCGCGGACCTTCCCGGCCAGGGCCGCGAACTTCGAGCCGTCCCCCGAGTCATGGCGCAGGGCCAGCAGGTTGGCCGCCATCTGGACGCCCACCCTCTCGAACCTGAGCTCGCCGATCTTCCTGATCTTCTCCGCCACGGCCGATTCCGGCTCGCTGTCGGAAACCAGGAGGGCCACGCCGGTGGGGTGGAGGAAGGTCTTCTCGTGCCGGTAGACCACCTCTTCGTTGCCGATCTGCAGGGCGTTCTCGCCCGTGCCGATGGTCACCAGCCTGATGGCCGGGGCCAGCGCATCCAGCAGCTCGTCCTTGATCTCGGGCGACAGGTGCGGGCACTTGTCCAGGGAGGTGCCCCCGCCCGCCAGCTTCATGGCGAAGGCGAAACAGGTGGGAAAGCCGCACTCCTTGCAGTTCTTCTTCCCCAGCTCCGGGAGCTTCTTGACGACGTCCGTGCCTTTGAGCGGCATTAACAGCCTCCTGCCAAATCTATCCGGGAAGGGCCACTTCGCCCTTCAGCCAGGGATGCCCCACCCGCTCCAGGAACTCCGCCAGCTGCGCCACGTCCTTCGCATCCTTTTCCGTGGCTATCTTGTCATAGACATCGGCCGGGATGACGTCCTTGTACCGCTCCTTGATCTCCAGCGGCATCCAGACCACCCGCCGCAGGCCGCCGTCGGCCTGGAAGAACTTGGGCGACCGGATCAGCTCCAGGGCCATGCCGCAGGCGCCGTCGATCTGCTTGCCCCCGGAGGTGGCGCCGGCGATGCGGGAGAAGGTCTGCCCGATCACGGTGAAGCCCATGAAATCGCGGTGCACGATGCCGAAGCCGTCCACCTCGGGTATGTAGAACAGGACGGCCTGGAAGCAGCCGCAGGACGTGTGCGGGTGCTCGAAGGCGCTGTGCAGGTACATGCGGTCGTACTGCCCCAGGGACCTGCCCGCCACCTCCTGGTTCAGGCCGCTGTACTCGCCTTTCACGGGGTCGATGAGCTCGCCCTTCTGCACCTCGAAGATCGGCCCCTCCGGATCGAGCTTGTGGGCCGCCCGGCCGTCGAACCAACTGATGGCGCCGCAGTTGGCGGTCCTCTCCGGCGTGATCACACAGCAGTGGGTGGGGGCGAAGCTCTGGCACAGGATGCAGCCGTAGAAGACGTCTACATCTTCTTCGCGCAGGCCGCGCAGCCTCTCGTCCCGCGCGTGGTAGATCTTCATGGCCTGGGGCAGCAGCTCCTCCACCTTCTTCTTGTCGGTGACCAGCGTGACGGATATCTTCTCGATGGCGGAAAGCTCCGACGTGAAGAGAAAGACCAGTATCTGTCCGAACTCGATCAGAGAGTCGAAGCCCTTCCGGAAGGCCTCCTGGCTCAGCCGCATCCAGACGTCGTTCCTCTGGTTCATGTGGTAGATGCCCTCGATGTAGTTGGCGTACATGTGGATGCGGCGCTCGATAACCGGCTCCATGTCCTTCTCCAGGGTCTCACCGGCGATGTCCACGATGATGGCCAGGGGCTGGCTGCTGCCCTCCCTCATGTCCTTGATGTCGGGACCGATCAGCTCCACCTTCTCGTGCTCAACCTCCTCCGGCTTCCTGAGGTTGACCAGTTCGAACTTGGCCTTGATACTGGGCCCGCCGAACTCCACCTGCATGTCGTCCTTGCGTATGGTCTCGCCTTCATACTGGGGCCCAATGTCCGCGTGAAAATCCATGCTAGTCTTTCTCCTTCAAACAGGACAGCAGGTCCTCCAGGAACTTCTGCCAGTCCTCATCTTTTCTGAGGTTGGGAAGGGCGTAGTCGGCGTTGGGGTAGACGTACTTGCAGAGCGTCATGGTCTTCAGGTGGGGGGCGAAGTGCTTCAGCACTGAAAGGCCCTGGTTGCCGAAGTCGGTGCGGAAGCCGAAGAAGACGACCAGGTCATGGTTTCCCTGCCTTCTTACTCCCTGCCAGTTGGGGTCCCTGAGATGGTTGATGATCTCCACGGCGTCGTACTCGCTGTCCGGATTGACTCCCAGCGGCACCAGCTTCCCCTTGACGTGGGCCGTGGCGCAGATCGGCAGATCGGCGGCCCGGGCGACATCCAGGGCCCACTCCAGCAGGGGCCGGCCGCCCAGCGAGTCCTCCAGCAGCTTGGGCCCCAGCACCAGCAGGGGCCTCCTGGCCTGCCTGATCAGCGCGGCGTACTCCGAGGCGCTGTCCAGGATGATGGCGGACTTGATCCCGGTGAGGACGTTCACTCTGTGAAAGGGTGTGACCATTCTCTACAACCTGCCTGCCAGAAAATCATCGATGGTGAAGCCGAAGTACGTTCCGTCGGACTCGGCCCCGATCTTGCCCGTGGGGCAGATCTTGAAGCATCCCAGGCAGTTGGCGCAGACCCTCGAGGCCTTCTCGGGGAAGAAGGCCACCCGCCGGTCTATGCCCCGGCCCACGAAGCCGATGGCATTGGCGCCCACCACCTCTTCGCAGTAGCGGACGCAGAGCCCGCACAGGGTGCAACGGCGCGACCTGGCCTGCAGGCGCGCCTCGAAGCGATGGATGTCGGCGCCATATTCGTCCGCCAGCTTCCTGAGATCACCGCCGAGATCGCCGTCCGTGTTGGCCTGGGGCGCCACCAGCTCGATGACCGCCCGCCGGATGCGGTCGATCCGCGGCGAACGTGTTCGAATGATGAGCCCCGGCTCCGCCGGGTAGCCGCAGGCGGCCACCACCTTGACCCTGCCGTCCTTCTCGGCCTCCACGCTGCATATGCGGCAGGCGCCGTACGGCTTCGTCTGCCGGTGGAAGCAGAGCGCCGGGATATCGATGCCCGCCGCGCGGGCGGCCTCCAGCACGGTCTGCCCCTGCCTGGCGCCTACCTCCCGGCCGTCGATCTGGAGCGTGATCGCTTCTTCCATGCTATCCTTCGCGTTTTGCCCTGGTGCCCGCCGCCGGCGGCGGGGGCACCGGCTCGCCCGAAATCCTGACCACGGCGCTGAAGCGCTCCGGGCAGACCTCGAAACAGATGCCGCACCTGGTGCACTTCTCCTGGTCGATCCAGTGGACCAGGCCCTTCTCGCCGTTCACCGCGCCCGCCGGGCAGTTCCTCCGGCAGATGAGGCAGGCGCTGCACCTGCCGGGGTCAATGTAGTATGAGGTCAGGGCTTGGCAGAACCGGGCCGGGCAGCGCTTGTCCCTGATGTGGGCTTCGTATTCCTCGCCGAAGTAGCGCAGCGTGGTCAGCACCGGGTTGGCCGCCGTGGTGCCCAGAGCGCAGAGCGAGGCATCCGCCATCACCTCGGCGATCTCCCGGATCAACGCGATGTCCTCCGGCCGGCCGCGCCCTTCGCAGATGTCGGTCAGGACCTGCCGCAGCACCCTCAGCCCTTCGCGGCAGGGGATGCACTTGCCGCACGACTCCTCGCACAGGAAGT
>CAYPDY010000154.1:3177-5621 GCA_964409515.1 uncultured Dehalococcoidia bacterium | reverse complement strand
CTCCCTGACTGAGGCCGGTAGAAGCCGCTGATGCAGTTGAGGATGCAGGTCTTGCCCGCGCCGTTGGGGCCGATGATGCCGAAGACCTCACTCTTCCTGGCCCCAAAGGCGACGCCGTCGAGGGCCCTCACCCCGCCAAAGGTGAGGCCCAGGCCTTCGATCTGCAGTTCCAGGTTTTCGGCGCTGCTCATATTACCAGGTCCGCGCACTCCGCAGGCAGCAGGGGAACCCGGAAATGCCGGGTTCCCCGCCGCGTTCCTTGTTCAGTTCCGGAACTCACTCGGTTATGATCGGCAGCCAGTCAGTGACCTTGACCAGGTCCTGGTCGGCGGCACTCCATTTCCAGATGCTGGCGTGGTCCGGGACGTACCTCTTGGTCTCCGAGAAGCCGAAGGGCTCGTAGCCGTCCCATTCCAGCTCGACGGTCTGAGCGGTGTCGTAGAAGGCGGTGCCATCGAACTTGTCGACGCCCACGGATTTCACCGCTCTCTGCAGGATGTCGAGGGCGACGTACCACTGGCTGTAGCCCCCGATGTAGCTGATGCCCATGGCGATCGCCGTCTGGGCGTCGCCCGGGTGGTACTTCTGCAGGGTGGCCTTGGCCGAGTTGACTACATCGGTGTCCAGGCTCCACCATCCCCAGTTGCAGACGCTGAGGGTGCCGTCCATGGCCGCCCACCCCGCCTTCTGGATGTAGAGGGCCTGGAAGGCCAGGGAGCCGTCAGCGCACAGGAACGTGGCGTCGTATCCCTTGGCCCGGTACTCCGCGCAGAACACCGCCGGGGCCATGCCGGCCGCGGAGAAGTAGATGTAGTCGCAGTCCTTCAGGGTCTCCACCTCGGCCGCCCAGGTTACGGTGCCCTGGGGGGCCACGCAGGAGGCCACCCATTCGAACTTGTCAGTATGGGCGTCGGCCCAGTCCTTGACGCCCTGCTGCTGGGCCAGGTTCTCCGTGGTGTTCCATCCCAGGAAGCCGATCTTGATCTTCCGGGTCTCGGTCCACTGCTCACCGACGTACTTGGCCAGCACCGCCGTCATGTAGTTGGTGGGGCAGTGCGCCAGGAACACCCAGCCGGGAGGATCGGTCAAGGCGGTCGTGGAGGTCAGACCGAACATCGGTATCTTGTCCCGCTCGCACTTCGCCTTGAGCGCCTCGGCGCTGGTCGCCTCCACGTTGAAGATGACCTGGGCGCCCTCGCTCTTCAGCCAGTCGTAGCCCTCCAGCGCCCTGGAGGCGTTGTACTGGGTGTCGAAGGTCTTGAGCTCGAAGGTGGTTCCGGGGATGACCTCGTCCTCGTTCATCTGCTTGACCTGGTCCTCCAGGGCCCAGTTGAGGTACTTCAGGCCCACGGCCGCAGGGCCGCTCAGGTCCGTCATGAAGCCGATGGTCACCGTGCCCTCTTTGACTTCCTCTTCCCCGCACCCCACGGCCAATGGTCCCACGACGAGAATGCAGGCCAAGAGCACCATGAATAGCGTCTTTTTCCAGTCCATGTACCTCCCCCTTTCTTTGATTAGCGCAACTCCTCTGATTGCGCTGCTACTGCGGAGCACCCCCCGCAGTTGGTTCCACTAGTCCGAGAATGGATGCAGCCGGTACTGCAGTTTCACCTTCTCCCATAGATGCGCCATGCCCCTCGGCTCGAGCAGCAGGAAGAGCACTATCACCGCGCTGAACACCACCAGGTTCAGGGCCAGGATCAGCTGCATGCTGTTCAGCATAGGGGCGATCTGATCGATGATCACCCGCAGCAGCCGCAGAGATACGGCGCCGAAGAACACCCCGGCCGTGCTTCCCATCCCGCCGATGACCAGCATCCCGAAGTACCAGATGGAGTCATTGAGCGTGAACTGGTCCGGCGTGACCCTCATCTGGGTGCTGGCCCACAGCCAGCCGGCCACCCCGGCGAACAGGCAGCTGATGAAGAAGGCGAGCATCTTGTAGCGGAAGACGTGGATCCCGTTGACCTCGGCGGCCAGCTCGTTGTCCCTTATGGCCACGAAGGCCCGGCCGGTGGCGGTCCGCTGGATGTTCTTCGCCGCGAAGGTGGCGGCTACCGTTATCACCGCGGCCAGCCAGTAGGCGGGCTGGTTGTACGTCAGGTCCACTCCGGCGATGGTGAGGATGGACACGTTGAGGCCCTCCAGGCCGCCGGTGACGGAGGCGAAATGGCGCATGCACCAGATGATGATGAAGCTGGCGGCCAGGGTGGATATCGCCAGGTAGAAGCCCTTCAACCTGAAGCAGGGCAGCGCGAAGAAGAGCCCGACGACGCCTGTCAGCAGGGCTGACAGGGGCAGGCAGAGCCACCCGGAGAGCCCGTACTTCGTGGTCAGGATGGCCGCGGTGTAGGCCCCCACCCCCACGAAGGCGGCGTGGCCGATGGAGAACTGGCCGCACAGGCCCGTCAGTATGTGCAGCCCCAGGACGGCTATGATCACGA
>CAYPDY010000154.1:0-3167 GCA_964409515.1 uncultured Dehalococcoidia bacterium | reverse complement strand
GCTTGGTGAGCCAGCCCAGCCAGTAGTCGTTGGCGAAGGCCGGGATAGAGAACACGAAGGCCAGCGCCGCCAGCAGCATGAGCCACTGGGTCCTGGTGCGCACGATGGCCACGTCCCTGGCGTAGCTCTGATTGAAAACGCCGCCCGGAAGCATACCTATATCCTCTCGATCCTCTTCAGGCCGAAGAGCCCCTGCGGCCGCAGCATCAGTATGGCGATCATGAGGATGAAGGGAAGCACCTCCCTGAATCCGCTGATATGGGGGTCGACGTAGGTGGACGCCGCGAGCTCCACCACGCCGATGATGAGGGCGCCGATGACACAGCCCGGGAGCGATTCCAGCCCACCCAGGAGAAGGACCGGCAGGGCCCTGACTATCCCGTAGGTCCCCAGGCTGGTGTCGACGGCGTAGACCGACGCTATCAGGATGCCCCCGATGGCGGCCGCGATGCCCCCTATCAGCCAGGAAATGGAGTAGATCCGGCCCACGTCGATGCCGAGCGCCCGGCTGAGGTCGGGGTCCTCGGACACGCTCTTCATGCCGAAGCCCATCCTGGTGTACCGGAAGAACAGCACGAACACCGTGAACATGAGCATGGCAATGAGGAAGGAGGCGATGCTGACCCACGACAGGGATATGCCGCCGATGCTCAGGTTGCCCTTGGGGAACATGTCGGGAAGCACCTGGGGCAGCCCCTGCCAGGCGATGAGGGTTATGCCCTGGATCCCGATCCCGACCAGCAGGGTCAGGAGGAAGGTGACCAGCATGGGTTTGCCGATCACCGGCCTGATGATGAGGCGGTTGATGACCCATCCGGTCAGGGCCCCGGACAGGACGGACAGGATGATGGCCAGGGGCAGAGGCAGGCCCCGGCTCACGGCCAGCCACCATGCTATGTATGAGGCCAGCACCATCATCTCGCCATGGGCCATGTTGAAGATCTTGCAGGACTTGTAGACCACCAGGACGCCCAGCGCCACCAGCGCATAGACGCCTCCCAGCAGGATTCCCTGCATCAGGGCGCTGGCGAACGTCTCCATCTGTTCCCGCCTAAACCTTCGTGACTCTCACTACCGTCCGGAGGATCACGGTCCGGCCGTCCTTGTAGACCACGGGGATCTCCATGTCGTCGGATTCCTGGTCGCCGTATATGGCCTCGACCAGTCCGCGGTAGCGGTTCTCCACGAAGGCCCGCCGCAGCTTCCTGGTCCTGGTCATCTCCGCCTCATCGGGATCGAACTCCTTCGGCAGATTGGCGAATTTCTGCACCGTGGAGGCCGACGGGATGGCCTGGTTTATCTTGCGCACCTCCGCGGCGATCAGCCCGCAGACCTGCGGTTTCTGGGAGAGATCGGCCAGGGTGGTGTAGGCTATCCGCTTCTTCTCCGCCCAGTGACCCACGTTGCCGAAATCGATGCTGATAATGGCCGCGACGAAGAGCCTCTGGTGTCCCCCGAGGACCATGCAGTCCTTGATGTAGGGGCTGAACTTCAGCCGGCTTTCCAGGAACTGGGGGGAGAACATGGTGCCATCCGCGAGCTGCTGCATGTCCGCCATGCGGTCAATGAATATGAGCTGGCCGTCGTCATTGATGTGGCCCGCATCCCCCGAGTAGTACCAATCGCCCCTCAGCACCTTGTCCGTCGCCTCCTGGTCGCGATGGTAGTGCGAGAAGGACCGGGCCCGGTCCACCAGTATCTCGCCGCTGTCCTCTATGCGCACCCGCCTCCCGGGAGCGATAACACCCACCGAGTCCACGTCGAAGGTGTCGGCGCCGTGGACCGTCGTCGTGCCGCCCTCCGTCGAACCGAAGATCTGCCTGAGATTGACCCCGATGGAGCGGAAGAACCGGATGACATCCGGGGCCAGCATCGCCCCGGCCGTGTAGGGTACCCTGACCCGGCGCAGCCCGACCTTGTCGCGCAGCGGCTTGAACACGATCGCGTCGGCCAGCGCATACAGGGCCCGCCACAGCAGGCTCGGCTTTCCGCCTTTCATGCATATGTCGGTATAGCGGTACCCCACGCCGATGCAGAGGTCGTAGAGGATCCGCTTAACGGCCATCCCTTCAGTCACCTTCAGCCTGATCATGGATGCCTGCTGCTCCCAGAGCCTCGACGGGTAGAGGAGGGTCTGGGGGGAAATCTCCCGCAGGTCCCGCTGAACGGTCTCGGCGCTCTCGGCGAAGTTGTAGGTCTGCCCTACCCACAGCCCGTACAGCAGCCCGAACCCCTGCTCCACTCCCCACCCCGGCAGGGTGATGGACACGAACTCATCGCTGGGGTAAACGGGGTTGACCGACCTGACGGCCTCGTTGATGGCGAAGAACACCTTGTATGAGATGCAGACGCCCTTGGGCACACCTGTGGTGCCGGAGGTGTACTGGATCATGAAGACGTCCTCGGGCTTGCCCTGCGCTACGGATTCCTCGAAGGCGCCCGGGTGTTTCCTCTCGTATTCAGCGCCCAGCTCCATCAGCTGCTGGAGGCTCATCAGCAGGGGGTCCTCGTAGTAGCGCAGCCCTTTCTGCTGCCAGTAGATGATCTTCTGAAGGCCGGGCAGGGCGTCCTTGATCTGGAGGAGCTTGTCCACCTGCTCCTGGTCCTGGACGATGACGAACCTGGACTCTGAGTGCGACAGTATGAACTGGACCTCGGAGGCCGCGCTGTCGACGGTGAGACCGACCGGAATGCCCCGTCCGCCCTGGATCGCCATCTCCGCCCAGAACCACTCCGGGCTGTTGTCGCCCACGATGGAGGCCCTGTCTTCAGGCTGCAGGCCGAGAGTGATCAGCCCCAGGCAGATGCCCTTCACCTTCTCGTGGCAGTCGCCCCAGGTGTAGGATTTCCATATGCCCAGCTTCTTCTGGCGCATGGCTACCCTCTTGTGTCCCCAGCGGTGGTAGTTGCGAACCAGAAGCTTGGGATAGGTGTCTTCGGCCGGCCCGTAGCCCGCGATACCGCTTTCAGCGGGCACGGGACTGCTTGAGACCCCACGTTTGCGATCGGCTGCAGGCCGCGCTGATGGGCTTCCCATCTTGCTCACTTCCCCCGCCAAGAATACCAGCGGGCCACCCCCGGGTGACCCTCGCCGATGACTTGCCGCGTCGATAGGCGCAATATAGCATGCCCCTACTGGGGGGTCAATAGGTCGATTGATGCCTGTG
>CAYPDY010000153.1:3633-5638 GCA_964409515.1 uncultured Dehalococcoidia bacterium | reverse complement strand
GGGATCGCCAGGCGAGGCTTGCTGGGTGACGGGTGACGCGGGGTGACGTCATTTTCGACACTTTCCCTATGTCTCCCTTTATATAGAAAACTCCTGGAAAGAGCGTCACCCTGAGTCACCCAGTCACCCGGTGAAGAATGCCGGCCACGGCCAGCATGAAGCAGGAAGAAAGGAGAAACAAGATATGGAGACAGTAGCGCAACTTCAGATCGATCACTTGCCGATCGAAGAACTCCGTCCTGATCCGGCCAACCCCCGGCGCATCTCCGACCAGGAGTTGGAGGCCCTCACCCGCAGCATCCGGGAGTTCGGACTGATCGACCCGGTCATAGCGAGAAAGGAGGACCGCACCGTCATCGGCGGCCACCAGCGCTTGTTGGCCGCGCGGCGGCTGGGATACAAGACCGTTCCGGTCGTGTTGGTTGATCTGACGACGGAGCAGGCCCGCCTCCTCAACCTGGCCCTGAACCGCATCTCCGGCTCGTGGGACCAGGAACTTCTGGCCCGTCTCCTGGCGGAACTCAACGCCGTGCCCGACGTCGATCTTACCCTCAGCGGGTTTGAGGAGGACGAGCTGAAGAGGTTGCTGAGATCGCTGGACGCCAGGGAGAAGCGGGAGCGGGCGGAGACCTTTGATCTGGAGGAAGCCATGAAGGCCGCCCAGGCTGCGCCTGTGGCCAAGACGGGCGACCTGTGGCTGCTGGGCGAGCACCGGCTGCTATGCGGCGACTCCACCGATCGTGAGGCCGTCCGGCGCCTCATGGGCCAGCCGAGGGCGGCCATGGCCTTCACCGACCCGCCTTACAACGTGGACTACGGTAACCATGGCGGTGCACCGCGCGGCGGCAGGAAGCGCACCGTGGCCAACGACGATCTGGGGGAGGAGTTCGGGCCCTTCCTGGAGAGGGCCTGCCGTAACCTGTTGGAGTTCACCGACGGGGCCATCTACATCTGCATGTCTTCGTCGCAGCTACACACCCTGCAGAGGGCCTTTGTCTCAGCCGGGGGGCACTGGTCTACCTTCATCATCTGGGCCAAGAACACCTTCACCATCGGACGATCGGACTACCAGAGGCAGTACGAGCCCATTCTCTACGGCTGGAGGGAAGGGGTGAAGCACCACTGGTGCGGCGACCGGGACCAGGGCGACGTCTGGCACGTTGAGAAGCCGACCGCCAGTCCCCTGCACCCCACGATGAAACCGCTGTCTCTCATGGAACGAGCCATTCAGAACAGCAGTGCGCCGGGCGATCTAGTGCTGGACACCTTCCTCGGGTCGGGTAGCACTTTGATTGCCTGCGAGAGGATGGGGCGGTCGTGCTTCGGAGTCGAGCTTGATCCTCTGTACGTGGACATAGCCCGGATGCGCTGGGAGGCCTTCACCGGGGAGAAGGCACAGAGAAAGGAGGACTAGGGTGGGTCTTCTTTCCGTGATGGATAGCACACAATGGCCAGATCGTGTCCAAGCGGGGCTTGAGATCTCCCCAGGCAAGCGTCTGGCGATGGAGATGACCTTGACTTCAGCGTGCTTCAGAGTGATGTATGTGACACCAAACGATGAGGAGGTGCAACATGGCGATCCAAGACAGGAAGCTGACACCAGGGACGAGGCTGTCGGCCCGATACCGCAAGCAGCAGTGCAGGTGCGAGGTGGTGGTGCGGGATGGCGGGAAACTTGGCTACCGTCTGGAGGACGGCCGAGAGTTCAAGAGTCCTTCGTCAGCGGGGACGGCCATCACCGGCAAGGCCTGCAACGGCTGGGCCTTCTGGAACATGGAGGCGAGCACCGCGCCAGTGGAGCCGGAGACGGAGACGCCCGACGCCGCAGGGACGGTAACGACCCCGCGCCCGGAGGACACCGACTCTGCCCAGGGGTTCGGCAGCCCGCCCGCGGAGGGGACCAAGGTGGACAACGAGTTCGAGATGGACACGACCACGGACCAGGAGGAAGAGCTGGAAGAGCCGCCCGCGGCACCTGCTCCGGTCAGGGACGAATCGCCGACTC
>CAYPDY010000153.1:0-3623 GCA_964409515.1 uncultured Dehalococcoidia bacterium | reverse complement strand
AGGCGGGGAGCGCCGCTGCCACCCAGGAGCCTGTGGTCCCGCCGGCAGAGGGCAGCGAGGCGGACGACGGGGAGGGAACGGAGCAGGAGCAAGTGCAGGAGCCGGAGCTGGAAACCGCGCCGGCCACGCCCACAACAGAGCTGCCAGCGACCAAGAGACGCTTCTCCCGCGTTCCCAACCAGAAGGGGGTCCCCGAGGGCCAGACCCGCTGGCACTGCTACGACTGCGGCAAGAGCTTCCTGGCCCCCACGGACCAGACTCCGGACAGCTGCCCGCTGCCACACCCCGCGGGCTGACGGCGCTCGGGGAGACGGCGACTGTTCGCAGGCAGGCTCCCACCAGCGGGGGCCTGCCGCCCTCTCTCGAGACCACCGGGGCCCTCATCAGCAGAGGTGAACCAAAGTGATGCACCGGCACTGCGCCCATCGCCAGCAGAATGGTGAGCCTTGCCGAGCGGCGCCGCTGCGGGACAGCGAGTTCTGCCTGATGCACTCTCCGGAGCATGCCCGGGAGGTCCAGGAGGCACGCCGTCTGGGTGGTCTCAGGCGGAAGCGCGAAGCCACCGTGGCCGGCGCCTACGAGTTCGAGGGGCTGAGCACTGTCGACGGAATACGCCGCCTGTTGGAGGTTGCCGTCCTGGACACCTTGGGCATGGACAACTCCATCGCTCGCACCCGAACCCTGGCCTACCTCGCCCAGGTCGCCTTGCGCACCCTAGAGGTAGGTGATCTGGAGCAACGCATCGCCATCTTGGAGCAGGTCGTTCGTAGCCAGAAGAACCGCGACACCCCATCTCCCTTTGGCATAGAGGTGACCCTAATGGAGACCAAGCTGGAGGAGGAAACATGAGCCAGAAGAAAGAGCGCGTGCACAAGTTGGAGGCTTCCCTCACACCCCAACAGGCGGTCCTGGTCTGGATGGAAGAGGCCCACCGGTTGTTCCCAAACATGCGCGAGTTGGCTCGATCCCTGAAAGGTCAGCCCTCTAGTGAATTTCCTCTGTCGCGCCTGCAGAATCAGGTGGTAGACGCCGTGGTTGCCGCCACCAAAGGACAACCCCGACCGGCCGTCGCCCAGGCCCTGCGTCAGCCGCTGAGGGACATGTACTTTCTCTACCACCTCCACGTGAACGCCAACGTCTGGATTAGGATGGAGGTGGAAGCGGCCACCTGGCGCAGGGTGGCGTTGTCGGAGAGGCTGCAGGCGATGCGGGTTGAGGATGCCTTCCGCACCATCATAGGGCATGCAGCCATGATGGTCAGCATGGACATGCCCTATCCAGTGGATCCCGCGACTGCGGCCGCTGTCGAGGCAGCGATCACACACCACGTCTCCACCTGGGACCAGCTCAACGAAGACGGGACCATCGCCACCTGGGTGTTCGATCATTTGGTGCAGCAGGGAGCGACCGAGATTCCCGGGGATGCTTACCGTTACGAGGGGGAGAAATGCATCCCGACCCTTGGCCCGCACAACGAGGACACGGTGCGAGCTTGCTTCAAAGACGATACTCATTTCGAGCGTTTCCGGGCCGGGGAAGACTACACCAACGGCCTGGCCGACATCACCGATGCCGAATTCAACGCACACTATGACAGCGTCGTGTCTGGTATGCGGGACCTGGTGCGTTTGGGGCAGGTTCAGGCTGGCACAGCAATCGTCCTGGAAACGGTCCTCATTCCATTCCTGAAGGAGTCGCCGCTGGTGGAGGGGCAGTGGCTGGACCACCACGTGGCAGAACTGGCGGAGCTGGGGGAGCTACGAAAGGAGAACGGCTACGGGGCCGTTGAAGACGAAGACGACCATCCCCTGGCCAGCGCCAGAATCGTCGGAGATGACAACCAGGAGGCAGGCATGGACATGATCACCACCTTGGCCAAGACGGCGGCTGACAACCTGGGCAAGTTCAAGGGACGGGCCCGGGAGATCGACGGACGGCCGTATGTTCAATTCGAGGACTACCGCGCCTGTCAGCGGCTAAGGGCGAAGGAGGCGCTGTCCCCGACCCTATGTGACGGCCTGGTGACATCGTCATGGAATGCCTGGGTGGAGTGCCAAGGCGGCGGAGGGACAGCGACCTTGGCCGGTGTGCTGGTGGAGCTTCTCCCTTCCGGCGTAGACAGACACCACTATCAGGTGTGCTCGACCGGCGCTGAAGCCATGCTTGACAGCCGAAGGCAACTGCTCGGCTTGATGCGACGCTGTCAGTCGGACCAGGACCGTGACGCGGAGGACCGCGCGGATTGGCAGGCTGCGGCAAAGAACTTTCTGACTGAACTGTACTCCCTACGGGAAGGCCTGGGCCTGGTGAGCCGGAAGTACTTCGCGGGGCAATCGGTGCTTTTCTCCGACGCGGCTCGCCACCTGGATCAGTTCACCACAGCGGCTGAGGAGTTGGTGTCCAGGTTCAACTCTGAATTCGGCAAGGAGGCGGGCGACCTCGTCGACGTGGAGGCTATTCGTCTTGCCTCCAGCAAGGGTGGTTCTCAAGTGGCGGCCACCATCGTGGACACGGCAAAGGCCGAGGCGATGATCGAGGTGGGAGAACAGGATGGGGCTGCGGTCTTGATGGAACGACATGTGTAGCCAACTTGCTGGGGCGAATCATTGGTCGCGCCCTCCAACCAGCTACTTTCGTTTGGCCATCGCAATTCGCATAGTGCCAGATCGACGCTGGACTTGTATCTGTCAGGGACTCGCTTCTACGTCAACTTGACATCTTCCGAGAATGCTCGATAGGATTGACCTAGCGTCTGAACAGGGCATACAGCGGTACCCATCCGATGTTGAGCCTTGACGATACGACTGGACGGCATGTCTAGGTCCGGGCGATATGGGGGGATGATGGAACTGAGCAAGCTTGTGTCATGGGCAAGAGTCGCATTCCCGTATTCGGGGGGGCAGGTCCTTGAGCATCCAAAGCAGCCACGGAACTCTCTAGAGACCTCCGCCTTGAGCGTTGTCACTGCTTATGAAATGGCTGACCGCGGGAAGGAGCCGGATGACGCTCTGTACAAGTTGACTCTTGGCCTGAACGGGTTGGGGGCGCACCTTGGCCAGAAGACCGAAACAAACGAAGCGGCTCGAACCACCTTCTCGAGTGTACTTCAGGCCATCCGTGCATCCTACGGCGATCCCTTGCCAGAACACGTGCTCAATGCATTCAAATATGCATATGCGAATTTCAAGCGGCTCGGTGGTGACAAGTTTGCATATGCTGGCGCACCAGAGTGCGCGTTCATGGACTTGACGCCCATTATTGAATGTATGGCCGAAACCGCCGTCGAAGTCCCCCCTGCAGCGATTCACTTGGAGACGGGCAAGACAGCCACAGACGAGGAAGAGCCAATTGAACGGGCTTTAGAGGAGGAAGAGCCGATTGAAGCGCACAGGGAATCCCGACGTCAGAGTGTCTGGCAAAGCTGAGGGCATACATCGAGTCTCAGCTTCAGCAAAGCGACATTCTCACTCGCACGCTCGGGGCTCTGTTGACCGAGGATGCAGAGCGCATCGCATCGCTGTACAAGTTGGAGTCGCTACCACAGAGCGTGCCGGACCTTCTAGACGGTGCGCAGAAGCTCCGAAGATCCGCATTCCTTAAGGCGGCGAACGCTGAGGAGCGCA
>CAYPDY010000152.1:0-5717 GCA_964409515.1 uncultured Dehalococcoidia bacterium | reverse complement strand
TGGGCATCCCGGTCTACCACATGGAGGCGGGCAACCGCTGCTACGATGACCGTGTTCCGGAGGAGGTCAACCGGCGCGTCATCGATCACAGCAGCGACATCCTGATGCCGTACACGGAGCGCAGCCGGGCCAATCTCCTGCGGGAGGGATTCGAGGGGCACCGGGTGTGCGTGACCGGCAACCCCATCCTGGAGGTGATACGGCACTATGATGCTGCCATTGGGCAGTCGGACGTGCTGCAGCGCCTGGGACTGGCGGCGGGGAAGTACTTCCTGGTGACCATGCACCGGGAGGAGAACGTGGATGTCAGGGAGCGCCTTGAGGCGCTGACCGTGGCCCTCGATCTTCTCCAGAAGGAACACCGCCTGCCCGTGGTCTGCAGCGTGCATCCACGGACCCGCAGCCGGATGCAGCGGTTCGGCGTTGGCGTGTCGAACGACCAGGTCGGGCTGCACGAGCCCTTCGGCTTCTTCGACTTCATCTGCCTGGAGAAGAACGCATTCTGCGTGCTGAGCGACAGCGGCACGGTGCAGGAGGAGTGCTGCATCTTCCGGGTGGCCAATGTCACTCTTCGCGACGTGACCGAGCGGCCGGAGACCATCGAGTGCGGCAGCAACATGCTGAGCGGCGCCGATCCGCGCTCGATACAGCAGTGCGTGCGCACGGTCCTGAGCCAGAAAGGCCAGTGGACGGTCCCCCGGGAATACCTCGAGGAGCACGTCTCCGATACCGTGGTCAAGATCCTGCTGGGGTATGCCGGCGCGGGCCCGGGGGCCCGGCGGTAGGTCGGCTCGACGATATGGCGACCGAGGGGTCTGGCTGTGGTGCGCGTTTCAGGGCCGGACTGCCCCGCGTCCACCGGCGGCGACGCGCTCATACATGGCTATCACCTGCGGACGTATCGCCTTCTCGTCCAATCGCTCACGGGCCGCCTGCGCGTTCATCTCAGCAGCCCTGTCAACGAGTGCGTCATCTGAAACGGCTCGCCTGATGGCAGCGGCGACTAACTCCGGATCCTCTGGCGGCACGATGAGCCCTGATGAACCGTTGGTGATCCACTCGTCGGCAGCGCCGGTGTCCGACTGAATGGGGAACGCCCCCATTACCATTGCCTCCAGGAGTGACGTTGGGATGGCATCTGATATGCTCAGCCCGATGTAGATCCTGGCTTTCCCGTACCAGCTCAGCATCTCTTCGTGGGAGCACTTCGGCAGGCAGTCGATCGGTATGCCGGCCGACCTGGCGGTCAGCTCCGCGGCCATCCTCACGTCGTCGCCGGCTGAGTAGACGGCCACCCGGAATCCCTGGAGTTGTTCGGCACAGAGCGCGATGGCGCGTATGGCCACCAGCGCGCGGCCGGCCCAGTGCTGGTAGCCCTTCACCAGGAGAAGCTTGCGGCTTGAAGGCGGCCCTGGCTGGCGGAGGCTGGCGGTGCGAACCAGGTCAAATCCTCCCGTGTTGGGCAGGACTGGCAGGACCTGACCCTTGAATCCCATGTCTCTGGCCAGGCCGACGTCGCGCTCGGTTTCACAGGAATAGTAGTCGCAGGCGGCGAGGACCGCTCTTATCCTGTCTGCATGCTCTGCCAGGCGCCCGAAGAGGTAGATGTCGCTGCCCCAGTTCGTGACAATCCACGTTGGGAATAGTCTCCTGCACTGCTGTCTCGCGGCATGGGTCAGATAACCTGCCGCCTGGATTTCCATTGAATGGACAATATCCGGTTTGAGACGTTCTATCAGCCTGGCCAGGCGCCTGGCATGGTACTCCGGCCATTCTCGTCTGACCGCGCTGATGGCGAGTGCGGCGGCCGTCGGCGAGAACATTGGAATGCCGCGGACCCTGAGCGGGCGCGAGCCCTTGGGCCGTCTGGAGTGAAAGGAATGGTGAATGGTGACGTCTCGCAGGCTGCCGATGGAGATCCCGGTGTCTATGCTGGGGAACAGGTGGATGTCCCACCCCTGCTCGGCCAGTTGGTCAATCCAGCGGGCGGTGTGGATGCTGTCGGCCATGGCCACAAAGAGAATGCGCAACTCAGCTCCCCAGTTCATGCGGCTTGGGCCGGTTACGCCATGCCGCCTTCCAGTCCATCAGCTTCTGCAGGCCTTTCCTGCCGATGAGTAGCTCCAGGAAGAACCCCCTGAGCAAGGGCCAGCCGCCGAACTTGGCCGGGGCGTGGATGTCGAGCCGTAGGGCTCTGGCCAGGTCGCGGGCCGCGCGGGCCCGGTGACCTTCGGCCCTGTGCTGCATGAAGAGGAGCATATGGGCATAGGCGTAAGCTTCCCGCTTGACCCGCGTGACCTCGGCTGGGAGGTCCGGCTGGGCATAGAGCTTATCCAGCACGCGGATGGTGTCCGGGCCGAAAGCGAAGGCGCTGTCACTGGTCTTCGTGCCGGCACAGAGGCGGAAGTTGGCGAGGGTCCGGGGCGTGAAGGCAATGGCGAACCTCGTGCCGATCCTGACCCACAGGTCGTGGTCCATGGCCATGTGGAGGCTGACGTCTACGTACCCCACTTCGTCGAGAACGCGTCTTCTCAAGAAGGCCGCCGGCTGGGGGATGGGGTTGGGACCGGCCACAAGGGCGGCGAGGGTGTAGGGTTCGCCGCATTCGCCGATGAGCCTTCCTTCCTCACTGATAATGTTGCACCGGCCGTAGACCAGGTCGACGTCGGGGTGGTCAGCCAGGAACCTGACTGCCGCCTCGACCGCGCCCGGCGTGTAGGTGTCATCGGCGTTCAGGTAGGCAATGATTTCCCCTTTCGCTAACCTCCATCCCTTGTTGATGGCGTCCGACTGTCCCTTGTCGGGTTCCGAAATCCAGGTGAGCCTGTCCTCGTATTTCCGCAGGATGTCGAGTGTCCCGTCCTTGGACCCGCCGTCCATGACGATGTGCTCGATGTGAGGATAGGCCTGGTTCCTGATGCTGAGGATGGTCTCCTCGATGAAGCTGCCTTTGTTGAATGAAGGGGTTACTATCGAGACCAGCGGCTGCCCGGCACCCGTCGCACCCATTATCGAGTCCTCCGCATCCACAGGCTGCCTGGATTCACCCTGTTCCGGTCGTAGGAGTCAAAGGCCGCCTCCATCTGCTGGGGGTGTTTCAGGTGCATGTAGCTTCCAGACCATAGCACCTCGAAGGAGTGATTGAAGGCCAGAAAGGCCTGGAGGAGGTACTGCTCCGTCCAGAATCGCCGCATCTTGGTCACCCACTCCCGGGGATAGTCGGCCGGCAGGAAGATGTCATGGATGTGAATGATAACACCGCGGTTGAGGCGGGGCAACAGCTCAAGGTACTCATACTGCACGTCGTTGCCGGTCCGGAGGACGTGGCTGGAGTCGATGAACAGGATGTCGTTGTCCGACAGCTGGCTGAATTCCGAAAGGGGGACGTCCTCCACCGGGCTCTGGATGAGGCGGGTGAGGCCCGGAAAGCCGCGCCGCAGTGTCTCATTCGGATACGGCTCGATCGCCGCCAGGTCGGAGGGCGGACAGCCGTCTCGTTCATTGCGGAGCGAGGCTTGGGCGGAGAGGAGGGTGGACATGCCTGATCCGATCTCGATGATCCGCCGGGGTCGGAAGTGCCTCACCATGCAGTAGAGCACCTCCGCGTCCACGCTGGTGAAGGCCACGTTCTCCAGGTAGAACTCGTGGTGCTTGCCGGTGGGCCGGCGAGGCAGCGCCTCATACTCATGCTTGAACCTGGCCTGAAACAGGGAGAGGAGCTCCGTCTGCCTCAGCTCGTTCATGGCGACGCCGGGAAGGTCGGATGGTTTGGACCAGAGGGTATCCCGCAGCCTGGTCGTGTCGGGGACCGGCTGATCCCAGCTGTTCGGCACGACGTGGAAACCGTGTCTCTGGCAGAGAAGGAACATCCTGTCGCTGACCAGCAGTCGGTAGAGCGGCGCATAGAGCCGGTCCAGGGCCCGTCTGGTCATCGGGGGGCTGGCCTTCGTGCTGCTCATGCGCTACCCGTGTGATCTCCGCAGGGTGGATTGGTACCAGTCGATGGTTCGCTTCAGTCCTTCCCTGAAATCAGTCTTGGCCTCAAAGCCGAACTCCCTCTTGGCCCGGCTGGTGTCCAGGCATCTTCGCGGCTGGCCGTCCGGCCTGGAGGTGTCCCATTCCACCACACCGTCAAAACCCACCAGCTCACATACGAGGCTGTATAGTTCGCGGATGGAGATCTCGAAGCCGGCGCCCAGGTTCACGGGGTCCGGCTTGTCGTACTTCTCCGTGGCCAGCACGATTCCCTCGGCGGCGTCCTCCACGTAGAGAAACTCCCTGGTGGCCCTCCCGGTGCCCCAGGCCGCGACCCGCTTGTCGCCCCTGTCCTTCGCTTCCATGACCTTTCTGATCAGGGCCGGAATAACGTGGGAGGACTCGAGGTCGAAGTTCTCACCGGGCCCGTAGAGGTTGACGGGGAGGAGGTAGATGGAGTTGAAGCCGTACTCCTGGCGGTAGGCCTGGGACTGCACCAGCAGCATCTTCTTGGCCAGCCCGTAGGGGGCGTTGGTGTCCTCGGGATAGCCGTTCCAGAGCTCGTCTTCCTTGAAAGGCACATGGGCGAACTTCGGGTAGGCGCAGATGGTGCCGATGGCCACGAACTTCTCCACCCCGAATAGCCTTCCCTGCTCCATGAGCTGCACGCCCATCATCAGGTTGTCGTAGAAGAACTCCCCCGGGTTCTTCATGTTGGCGCCGATGCCCCCTACCCTGCCGGCCAGGTGGATCACGATGTCGGGCCGGGCATCGGCGTACACTCTCCGAACCGCCTCGATGTCCACCAGGTTGTATTCGGCACTACGCGGGACGAAGATATGCCGGCAGCCACGCCCCTGCAGCGCCAGGACCACCTTCGTGCCCACAAAACCGGCCCCGCCGGTGACCAGGACGCGCTTGGTCTCGAGACGGATCATGTCTCCTCTCCTTCACCAGCAGGTTTGATCAAGGCCCTGTCGGTCGGGCTGAAACCGTGCTTTTCCAGGGCGGCCTTGCCTGCCCCCGGTGCCGCCAGGCCCAGGGCTTCCATGTCGGCGTCCACCATGATTCTGACCAGCTCCGGGAAGGTGAGCCTGGCCTCCCATCCCAGGTCGTGCCTCGCCTTGTCGGAATCGGCGACCAGGGTTTCCACTTCCAGGGGGCGGAGGTACCGCGGGTCGGTCCTGACGTGCTGCTGCCAGTCAAGACCAGCGTAAGTGAACGCCTCGACCAGGAAGTCCCTCACCGAGTGGGCGGCGCCGGTGCCGATGACGTAGTCGTCGGGTTCCCCCTGCTGCAGCATCAGCCACATGGCCTGGACGTACTCGGGGGCATAGCCCCAGTCCCGTCTTGCCTCGAGGTTGCCCAGGTAGAGGTAATTCTGCCTGCCGGCCAGGATGTGGGCAATGCCCCGGGTGATCTTCCGGGTCACGAAGGTTTCGCCGCGCCGCGGCGACTCGTGGTTGAAGAGTATCCCGTTCGTCGCGAAAAGGCCGTATCCCTCCCGGTAGTTGCGGGTCATCCAGTAGGCGTAGACCTTGGCCACCGCATACGGGCTGCGGGGGCGGAGGGTAGTCTGCTCATTCTGAGGGGGGGACGAGGTCCCGAACATCTCGCTACTCGAGGCCTGGTAGAACCTGGCTTTCAGGCCGCTGCGTCTCATGGCCTCCAGGATGCGGGTGGTCCCCATGGCCACCACGTCCCCGGTGTACTCGGGGATGTCGAAGCTGACCCGGACGTGG
>CAYPDY010000151.1:3721-5788 GCA_964409515.1 uncultured Dehalococcoidia bacterium | reverse complement strand
GAACCCGCCTGTGGCGTCCAGCCTGAGGCTTCGGCGTTGAAGGTATTGGCAAAATTGTAGTTTGTGCATTGCACCACGTCTGTAGCCGGGCAAGAGGTGGGCTGAAGCTGCATTTCGACTGCGGCGGTAGCTTTGCCTACCTGATTGCAATCATAGGCAGTGATGCCGTATAACCCGGTCAGGTTGTTGCAGGCCAACCGCAGCGCGCTGTTCAGATCCTGGTAATCGCTGCCGGAAGTCAGAAGATTGGTCTGCACTTCGTACCAGATGTGGGCGGTTTTTGTTGCGCCCAGGGCAGCCACGGTATAGCCATTAAATGTACCGCCGTCGACCATCAGGTAGGCAGCCTTGTTGCCCACCCCGGAGTTGGTGTGCACTCCGCCGCCATCAGAGAAGTACCCGCCGCAGGCATAGTTTGCGCTGGTCATCTTGTCAGGCTGCCCGAAGGCCGTGGGATCCTGCATGTCCCTGATGGCGCCACCACCCAGGTCCTCCCCGCAGAGCCAGCGGTCCGCCGTCGGGCCCGCATTGTATGTCAACTCGGTAAATTCTCCCCATATGTCAGAGAGGCTCTCGTTGATAGCACCCGACTGCATATAATAGAAGAGGTTTGACTCATAGTCCGTCACGCCGTGGGTCAGCTCATGGGCGACGACGTCGCACGCTGAGGCAAAACCAGTGCCAAGCACGAGTTGGGAGCCGTCCCAGAACGCATTCTCGTAGTCGCAGCCCCCGTCTTCATCGTAGGCGACAGTGCTGACAATGGTCATACCCGCACCGTCCAGGCTGTCTCTGCCGTGATAGGCAGAGTAGAAATCATAGGTATATCCGGTGTACTTGTAGGCGTTGTCCACATCGGGGTCGCCCGTCGCTGACTGCCCTTCACTGCGGGCGAGCGTGCCTGGAAGCTTGTCAGTGCAATGCGTGTCGTAGACCCGGCGGCTCTTTGCGGTCTCGATCTGGCTGAAGTGCAGTGCCACGTAACCGAGGTGGGCGTCCACCAGTACCAGCTCGCGGATTGGCTGGCCGTTCACGCTCTCCACATCCATGCGCCACACCAGGCTGGAACGGTCCTGGTCCATACCGACCAGCAAGGGATTGTAGATCCACAACGCCGGTTCCCCCGCTCTAAGCGCGCCGGCATCAACCCCATAGTGTTTCGCGACGCCTGCCAGCGCCTTCTCCTGGGCCGTCGACGGCAACACTGTGGGGATGACGGCAAGCGCCGGGGCCGAGACGGCCTCCCCACTGGCGGACAATATGCCGTTACCTGCCGCCGCGACCTGGACGATCAGCTCGCCCCCTACCACTGGCACACCGGCGTGCACCTGCTGGAAACGAACAAATGAACGGCCGTCAGCGGTCTCGCTGGTCTTCGCGGTCGAAAGCTGGCTCGCTTGATCCGTCAGTCCGAACAAACCTCCATACCTCGACAGGAAACCGCGCGCAGCCTGCTCAGGAGTGGCCTTGGCCGACAGCCCTGCCGGCTGAGGCACGGGCCGGGAAAGCTCGGTCCCCAGAAAGCGCACCTTTGCCGTCCTGGTGTCAACGGAAACCTCTGCGGCTCCACCCGTCAGCGCCTCGATCTCATCCACAAGGCCATGCACTGCGGCGGGAATATCCCGCGATGCGGCGGTGGCTACGTGCCGCTCCGGAGCGAGCGAGAGCAGCAGCCCCGTGCCCCCCAGGAGTATGCCCAGGCAGCCCATACGAAGCGCTGAGACAGCAATACGCCGCAAGCTACGATTTCCACTCATGGTCCGTTCGCCCCTTTCTACTCGGCAAAGCTGATCATACCGGCCCCCGGCATCCCGGCCGGGGCCACGAAAGCCAGCACACCTGACGGGCATGCTTTCCCGTCAGGTTGAGCCAGAATGCGCCAGCCTTTCGCCCCCCACAAGGTCATGCCGCGCGTACGAGTGAGAAACCAATCAAATGAAGGATACAGTCTCACTGACTCATCGTACCAGACAACAGCCTCTATGATAGCACCGGGTGGGTGACGCCTGTCAAACAACTCCCGGCGGGACGTGGCCACAGCCAGCACAAAGCAAGAAACCGACCCCT
>CAYPDY010000151.1:0-3711 GCA_964409515.1 uncultured Dehalococcoidia bacterium | reverse complement strand
ACCGGCCAAAATCAGGCCGGTTTCACTACTGGCTCCCTATCATCCAAGTGACCACTTACAGATGATGGCTCAACGTCTCCGGATCGGCTTGCTCGGTATCTATGCCGTTGCTTCTACTGTGCCCCCTGAGACATTCGTCGTCTGTTGCCAGCCGAATCCCTCGGAGGTATATTCCCGTACGAGCGCACAAAAAGGTCACAAAGCCCGGGGGTATTGCTTTCACGGTCTTGTTATCGTATACTTCCGCCGGCATTCGAAATCAGGGCAGACCCTGAGAGAGACCGAAGCTGATGAAACCGCGGCCAGCCAGAGGACCCGGCCTGTCAAGAGAGCAACGTGGCTACTGAGGGGTCCGTACACCGGTACGACTTGAATGATAGTCTCTAGAGCGCCAACGCGGATAACCCTGGGGGGAGGGGGAACCGACCTGCCATCGTACTACTCCAAGTATGGGGGGTTCCTGATCGCCGCCGGAATAGACCGCTACGTCACCATCCTAGCCACCAAGCGCTTCTACGACAGCATCCGCCTGAGCTACTCCGAGACAGAGATATGCGATGACGTCGATGACATCAAGCACCGTATCTTCAGGGAGGGCCTGCGGCTGGCGGGAATCACCGGCAAGATAGAGCTGCACTCCACGGCCGACGTCCCGGCCAACAGCGGCCTGGGCTCCTCCTCCAGCTTCACGGCTGCCCTGCTGAATGCCCTCCATGCCTACAAAGGCGAAGCCGTCAGCAAGAGGCAGCTGGCGGAAGAGGCCTGCCACGTGGAGATCGAGATGCTGGGCGACCCATCGGCAAGCAGGACCAGTACATAGCCACCTTCGGCGGCATCACCTGCCTCACCTTCGACCGGAACGGCGAGGTGCTGGTGGAGCCGCTGCGCCTTTCCGAAGAGACGCTGGAGCTGCTGGAGAGCAACCTCCTGTTCTTCTTCACCGGCAAAGAGAGGTCGGCCTCGGAGATACTGCAGGAGCAGGACAACAAGAGCCGCAAGAACGATCCGCAGATGGACCAGTACCTGCATGAGATAAAGGACATCGGCCTCAAGACCCGGCAGTACCTGGAAGAGGGCGATGTAAACATGCTGGGGGAGCTGCTCCACGTCCACTGGGAGTCCAAAAGGAAGCGCTCCCAGAAGATGTCGGACCCCTTCATTGATGAGTGCTACGAAGAGGCGCGCAAGAGAGGGGCCTCCGGAGGGAAGCTCATCGGCGCCGGCGGCGGAGGCTTCTTCATGTTCTACTGCGAGAACGGGTCCCGGCACGACCTCACCGAGTCCCTCCAGAAGATGGGCCTCAGGCGCGAGAAGTTCCACATCGATTGGGACGGCGCCCGGATCATGCTCAACACCAAGCAGTCGTCGCCCGTGGACCGGGTGCTGAACTGGGGGATGAAGGTATGACGTCATCGTATGCCGATGACTACATGAACGAGGTCAAGGCCATCGCCGAGAAGGTAGACCGGGCCGCGGTCGACCGGATGGTGGACCTGCTCGTGGACATCAGGAAGAGCGGCGGGCGTCTCTTCTTCCTGGGGGTAGGCGGCGGGGCCGGCAACGCCTCCCATGCCGTCAACGACTTCCGCAAGATCGCGGGGATCGAGTGCTACTCTCCCTGCGACAATGCCTCCGAGCTCACGGCCCGGATCAACGACGACGGCTGGGAAGGGGCCTTCGTCGAGTGGCTCAAGGGCAGCCGCCTCAACAGCCGGGACGGCGTGTTCGTCTTCTCCGTGGGCGGCGGCAGCCAGGAGAAGAACGTCAGCGTCAACCTGGTGCGGGCCCTGGAGTATGCCCGGAAGATGGGGGCCAAAGTGCTGGGCATCGTGGGCCGCGATGGCGGCTTCACCGGCAAGACCGCCGATGCCTGCCTCATTATTCCCACCGTGAACGGCCAGACCGTGACCCCGCACACCGAGTCCTTCCAGGCGGTCATCTGGCACCTGCTGGTCTCGCACCCGCTGATCCAGGTATCCGAGATGAAATGGGAATCCGTCAAGAAGTAGGCCACAGCGAATCATGAACAGAGCAGTCTTTCTGGACCGCGACGGCGTCATCAACCGGCTCATCTACCACCAGGAGTCGGGGATCATAGACTCACCCTTCGTGCTGGACCAGTTTCAGCTTCTGCCGGGAGCGGCCAGCGCCATATCCCGGCTCAACGGGCTGGGATACAAAGTGGTGGTGGTCACCAACCAGCCGGGCATAGCCAAGAACCACTTCTCCCTGGATATCTTGAACCGGATGCACCAGCTCATGGATGACCGGCTGAGGGCTAGGCATGCCGTTTTGGATGCCGTATACTACTGCCCGCATCACCCGGACGCGGAGAACCCGGCCTACCGGACGGTCTGCGAGTGCCGCAAGCCGGCGCCGGGCCTCCTGCTGAGAGCGGCCCAGGACCTCGATCTCGACCTCGCCCGGTGCTGCATGGTGGGCGACAGCCTGACGGATGTGCAGGCAGGCCAGCGGGCCGGCTGCCGGACCGTTCTTATCGGCAAGATGAAGTGCGATCTCTGCCGCCTGATGGACGAGCAGGGAGCCAAACCGGACGCCATCGCCGGCAGCCTGGCCGAGGCGGTGGATGTGATCCTGGCCAGGTGGGAACAGGCGCCTCTCAAGGAGGCGCAGCGGACAGCCCGTGCCTGCGGTACAGGCTGCGGTCACGAGCTCACAGTCGAATCGTCCAGCGCTTGAAGGGCTGGGATTCCAGGTGACGAGGAGGGAAACGTGGAAATCTATATTGACTCCGCCAACCCCGAAGAGATCATCAAGTGGGTCGGGTGCGGTATTGCCGACGGCGTGACCACCAATCCCAGCGTCATGCTGAAGGACAAGGTGTTCAATCTGGAGGAAGGGTCCAAGGCCATAGCCCGCTGGATCGACCCCCGGCCGCTGTCCGTCGAGGTCACCAGCGACAACCTGGAGACCATGATGGCCCAGGCCAGGCAGTTCGCTTCGTGGGCCCCCAACATCGTCATCAAGATCCCGCAGGAGAACCAGTACGGGACGCCCTGCTACAACGTCATGCACCAACTGGAGGGCGAGGGCATACGGGTGAACGCCACCGCGGCCATGTCCTTCGGCCAGGTGATACTCTCGGCCAAGGCCGGAGCCACCTACATCAGCATCTTCTCGGGCCGCGTCGGCGATGAGGGCGGAGACCCGTCAAAGGTCATCTCCGAATCCGTCAGGTGGCTGGAGCACTGGAACTACAAGAGCCGCGTTATCGTGGGGAGTATCCGCTGCGTGGCCGACGTCCTGCAGGCGGCCAACGCCGGGGCGCACATCATCACAATACCTCCGCAGTTCATCGCCAAGATGGGGGACCACAACTATACCCGGGCCACGGTGGCCCAGTTCGTGGGAGACGCGCAGAAGGCGCTGGAAAAGATGGCAGTCGCCGCCAAATGATACAGACGCAAGCATGAACGCAGGCAACGAGTACCCCAGAACTTCGGTCGTAATTTGCACCCTCAACGAGGAGACGAATCTCCCCCACGTGCTGCCCAGGATACCGGAGTGGGTGCACGAGGTGCTGCTGATAGACGGGCACTCCACCGACAACACGATTGAGGCGGTGCAGCACCACGTCGAAGGCATCGTGTCGAACATGGATGACTACCTGCGCTGGCGCCCCCGGTTCTTCCCCGACCACAGCCGGGCGATCGCAGCCATGGAGGCGTGGGCCGCGCGCCAGGCGCGGGG
>CAYPDY010000150.1:0-5967 GCA_964409515.1 uncultured Dehalococcoidia bacterium | reverse complement strand
CGCCAGCGACGGGTTCGAGACCATCCTGCCCTACTCCGCCATATACACCAATCCGGCGGTGCAGGCGCGCCAGGGGGACGCCATCATGGCCTGGTATGCCGATGGGGAGTACGTGCCCTATTACGGCGACGGCATGCGGCTCTTCTTCGCGCCGGATGGCGACCACGTCTACGGTCAGTGGGACATGCATGAGACCCTGGCGGAGAACTACTGGCACTACTATTGGAGCGGTGGCGTCCAGTATGCATCGTGCGCCGGCCTGTCCGCCAAGTACGTAACCACCGTAAAGATCTACTCCACGCCCGAAACGGACTGGACCCTGGAGCTCGACGGCACGGGCATCGGAGGACTGGACTACGAGGTCAGCAAGACCTACTTCGAGCAGGCCCTCGTCTGCCAGTTCGGCGCTGAGCACGAGGCGACCTATACCGATGCCAAGGACAGAGTCTGGGAAGGCATGCCCCTGTGGTTCCTGGCCGGATTCGTCGACGACGCCGACCAGCACTCCAGCAACTCCTTCAATGATGCTCTCGCTGCCACGGGATACCGGGTGGTGATCAGGGCCAGCGACGGGAGCGTGGTGACCCTGGGCAGCCAGGACATCGCCAGGAGCGGCGACTACATCGTGGCCAACTCGCTCAACGGAGCGCACCTGGCGGATACGGACGACAGCTGGCCGCTGCGGCTGGTGGGCCCGGCCGTCGGCGGGTCGCTTTCCATAAAGGGAATAGTCCGCATCGAGCTCCTGCCGGCCCCGGTCATCACCGCCACGGCCGAAGCCGATGGTGACATCTCGCCTTCCGGCGAGGTGTCGGTGCCCTTTGGTACAGACCAGTCCTTCACCATCGCCGCGGACGATGGCTACCACATCCTGGACGTGGCGGTCAACGGTGTCTCGCAGGGTCCGATAGAGGCCTACACCTTCGTCAAGGTGATCGGCGATGGCACCATAGCCGCCTCTTTTGCCGCTGACCTGGTGGTCCCGACCGCCGCCTTCTCGGCTGAGCCGACGGGCGGCGTGGCGCCATTGACGGTCGCCTTCACTGACCTCTCCACGGGGTCGGCGCCGCTGACCTATGCCTGGGACTTCGACAACGACGGCAGCATAGACTCCACCTCACCGAACCCGTCCTACACGTTCGCTGCTGCCGGCGCCTACACGGTCAGTCTCACGGTGTCCAACGCGGCCGGCACTGATTCTGAAGAGAAGACGGACTACATCACCGTCGCACCGGCGCCGGGGGCGTCCATCAGGGTTATCAGCCCCAACGGCGGTCAGTGGTTCAGGGTGGGTTACCTGAAGGCTATCAGGTGGACTTCCAGCAACGTTACCGGCAGTGTCAAGATACAGGTTTCGCGGGATCGCGGGGCCACCTGGGAGACCATCTCCGCCTCCACGAACAACGACGGCTGGTACACCTGGAGGGTGACCGGTCCGTCCACCTACCGTGCCAGGATAAGGGTAACCAGCCTCAGCACCGGCGTTTCTGACACGAGCAACTACAGCTTTGCCATTTACGGGGCGCCGACGGCATCCATCAGAGTCACCAGCCCCAATGGCGGTCAGTGGTGGTCGGTGGGCTCCCTGAAGACCATCACCTGGACCTCCAGCAACGTGACCGGCAGGGTCATGATACAGGTTTCGCGTGATGGCGGGGCCACCTGGAGCACCATATCCGCCTCCACGTACAACGACGGCCGGTACACCTGGAGAGTTTCGGGCCCGGCCACCTATCGCGCCAGGATAAAGGTTGTCAGCCTGAGCACAGGTGCCTCGGATACGAGCAACTACAGTTTTGCTATTCGCTAGTCATCGTGGCGCTGGCTATCCGGGCAGGGCTGAGGCAGAAGCCTCAGCCCTGCCGTACAATGGGAGGGAGCTCGGGGGAGGAATGAAGAGCAGGCGGACGATCGTCAGATTGCTTGAGGGACTGCTGGTGGCGGCCCTGGTGCTTGCCTTCCTGCCCGTCCTGACGCGGCCGGACACGGCCATGGCGGCCAGTACCAGTGTGAACATCATCAAGTACGCCGCCGGCGGCACTACGGCCCTGGCCCAGACCAGCCGGACCTACCAGCAGATGAGGGACACCATGCCGGTTCTGGGCGACGGGACAACCCACTACTACCACCAGGGGCCGGTCTTTGTCGACGATCCCGATCCACAGACACAGGAGATGCTCCGCTGGAACCAGGCGGAGGACACCAACCTGAAGGATTTCGGCGCCTTGCGCGGCACCAACATCAAAGACCTCTGCGATCTCGTGGGGGGGATGGCGGCGGGTGATGAGCTGAAGGTCCGGTCCAGCGACGGCTGGAACAGGACGTATGCCTACAAGAACGTCTACCAGTATTCCTCTCGGGAAGGGCCCATGGTCCTGACGTGGGAGAAGGACGGAAAGTACCCGGACACGGGTTACAGCGAGGGCATGCGTTTGGTCTGGTTTGCGAGTACTTCAGTGAACCCGTTTGGCTACCATGCCTTCGGCAACTGGGACTGGCATGAGGCGGCCGACGAAGAGTACTGGTATTACTACTCGGGCGAGTACCCCACCACCACCGGGCTTTCGGGACAGTATGTCTCCGACCTCATCATCTACAGCAACGTGCCCGCCGCCTACACCATCACGGCCAGCGCCGGGGCCAACGGCTCCATATCTCCGGCCGGCTCCGTGCCCGTGGCCTACGGAGGCAGCCAGACCTTCAGCATTACAGCGAATACGGGCTACGTCGTGGCCAACGTCCTGGTCGACGGCGGCTCCAGGGGAGCGATCACCAGCTTCGCCTTCTCCAACGTGAAGGCCGACCACACCATCTCGGCCACCTTTGCTCCCTCCGCTCCACCACCCCCGGTGGCCGCCTTCACGGCCGACTCGGTGAGCGGCACGGCGCCGCTGACGGTGCACTTCACGGACCAGTCAACCGGCACGCCGACAGCATGGTCCTGGGACTTCGACAACGACGGCGATGCGGACAGCACCGAACAGAATGCGTCCCACACTTACAGTGCCGCCGGAACGTACAGCGTGAAGCTCACGGTGACCAATGCCGGGGGCAGCGACGCCGAGGAGAAGACGGGATACATCGCAGTGGCCGAACCCAAGCCGCCTCCACCCGGTCCACCCGCACCCCCCGCTCCCCCTGCGGCCGCCTTCTCGGCCGATGCCACCAGCGGCACCGCGCCGCTGACGGTGCACTTCACGGACCAGTCAACCGGCACGCCGACAGCATGGTCCTGGGACTTCGACAACGACGGCACCGCGGACAGCAGCGAGCAGAACCCGGCGCACACTTACGGTGCTGCTGGAACGTACAGCGTCAAGCTCACGGTGACCAATGCCGGGGGCAGCGACTTCGAGTTGAAGACGGGATACATCACCGCGGCGGTGCCCGAGACACCGGGAGCGGATCCGCCGCCCGCCGAGCCAGAGTCGCCCATCGCCGCGCCGGCGCTTCCGGTCGCCGCCTTCGATGCTGATGTGAGGAGCGGTCTCGCGCCGCTCACAGTCCAGTTCAGCGACAATTCCACCGGGGACCCGACTGCCTGGGCCTGGGATTTCGACGGCGACGGCATGGTGGACAGCACCGACCAGAATCCCACCCACACCTATGACGCTGCCGGCACGTACGACGTGACGCTGACGGTGAACAACTCCGCGGGGAGCGATTCCGGGGTGGAGCCCGAATCGATCACCGTGACGGCCACCGGTTCATCCGGCAGCTGGATGAAGGACCACTACGTTCCGATTGTAGCGGGTGCGGCGGTACTGGCCGCGGCGGCCGGGGTTGCCGCATATGCACTGAAGGCCAGGGGAGGACTCGGCTGATCCGAGATGCTGCGCATTCCGAGACGTTCCGCCGGAAGAAGGCGCTGCATTGGGCGGTGCTGTGCTTTGCCGTCATGCTGTGCCTGTCGGCGCAGTTGTCTCACGCGGCGCCAGCAGTGGCGGCCGCCGGGGCCACCACGACCCTGCGGGTGATGAAGCTCGACAGCGAAGGCGCCGTCCTCGGGGGCAGGACCGTCGACTACCAGTGGATGGAGAAGAACCTGCCGGTCCAGGGGGACGGCGTGACTCACTACTACCATCAGGGCCCCGTGTTCGAAGGCGACATGTGGGACCCGGGTGAGACGGTCAATCTGAAGGACAAGGGGGCGGTGCGGGGTACTGACGTCGGGGACCTGTGCGAGCTGGCGGGCGGGATGTCTCCGGGCGATGAGGTGATGCTGGTGGCCGTGGACAACTGGTCCACCAGGCTGGCCTACTCGAACGTATATGAGCCGGATGACCGGCAGGGCCCGGTGGTCCTCTGCTGGTACAAGGGTGTCGATGAGGCGAGCGCCGACAGCCATGGATACGGCTATCCGGCGGAGGACGCGTTCGACCAGGCCATCCAGATCGTCTTCATGGCCCGAACCGCGAACGCGGAGGGCAAGTTTGTCTTTGGCAACTCGGACATGCAGGTGTGCCTGCCGGAAGAGGAGTATCAGCACTTCTATGAGGGTCTGCCGAGCACGAACGGGTTGTCCGGCAAATGGATAGACAGGGTGGTCATATGCCCTGCCGGCTCTACACCGGCCATCCCTGACAGTGACACGCACGCGGCGGCTACGGACTCATCCGGCGGAACACCATGGCTGCCGATAGCCATGGGAGGCGCCGGGCTGCTGATGGTCGGTGCGGCCGGTTATCTGCTGTTGAGAAGGAAAGGTCGGGCCCGGCCTCCGGCGGGGGGAGCGTAGGCGGCATGTCTGAGGGGAGAGCCACCCGGTCGCGCCTGGCGGTGCTGCTCTTTCTGGCGGGGTGCTTGCTGCTAGCAGCGGCGGCTCTGCTGTATGCGAAGCCGTGGCAGAGTGATTCCCCGCGTGGGGATCCGGACTGGAGGCTGACGCTGGTCGGCCGGAGCGGCGATCAGAGGGCACTCACGCTCCAGGAGTTGGAAGACCTCCCGGCCAGTGAGGGCACGGGGGGGTTCTTCACTACTACCGGGCAGATAAGGGGCCCCTTTGAGGTCAAGGGCGTCGGACTGGAGGACCTCTGCGGCCTGGTGGGGGGATTGGGCGAGTCGGACCTGGTGTTTGTCTCGGCCAGCGACGGATACTCGTCGGTATTCGATCAAGAACAGATTGCCGGCGGGTTCCCCGCCTATGACCCCTCCACCATGAAGGAAGTGCCCCACGGTGAGCTCCGCCTGACTCTAATGTACGAACAGGACGGGAAGCCTCTCTCCGATGACGATGGTGAGCCGCTCCGGCTGGCCATCATCGGGACCGAGAGCCTTCTCACCGAAGGGTTCTACTGGGTCAGATGGGTAGACCGCATTGAGATCATCGGCCATGGCTAGTCTGGCGATCGAGACGGCGCGTGGGCTCTAGGCGGGCCAGGGCCGGCGTCGTCCTGGCCCTTCTGACGCTGCTGCCCGCCCTTGGTGGCGGGGGCTGCGGCTCCGGCAGCACCCAGATCAAGGTCCTCTGCGCCGGCAGCCTCATCGTGCCCTTTGAGAGGCTGGCCGAGGAGTTCGAGGCCGCCCACCCCGGCTTAGACGTCACGGTGGAGGGCCATGGCAGCATCCAGGTGATCAGAGAGGTGACAGAGCTGCACCAGGAGGCCGACCTGATGGTGGTGGCCGACCAGTCCCTGCTGCCGATGCTGATGTACGGCAATCCCGTGCCCGACGGGAAGGGCGACTACGCCACCTGGTACGTCCGCTTCGCCACCAATCGGCTGGGGCTGGCCTGCACGCCGCAGAGCCGGTACGCCGCCGAGATAGGGAGCGGCAACTGGTACGAGGTGCTGTCGCGCCCCGGGGTGGCCGTGGGCATCTCCGACCCGCGCATCGATTCCTGCGGCTACCGGGCGATGATGGCCTGCCAGCTGGCCGAGGACTACTATTCAGACAACACCGTCTTCGAGAAGGTGATGGGCGGCTTCTCGCCGGCGGTAACGGTGAATGAGAGTCCTGGTCTCTGCG
>CAYPDY010000149.1:0-5994 GCA_964409515.1 uncultured Dehalococcoidia bacterium | reverse complement strand
TCTTCGACCACCGGACCTGCGAGGTCTACATCGAGGAGTTGGAGCGCCTGCTGCCCAAAGGCCGGCAGCAGTGAGGGCCCTCCGGCAAGCCTGGCCGTGAAACGCACCGGCATCTTCTTTCACTACCAGGACGGGGAAAGGCTGCGCGATTTCCCCGCGGCGCTGGCCGGGATCCTGGAGAAGGAAAACGTCTTCCTCTTCGATGCCTTCTATCCGCTCAAGCCACGCTCTTCGTTCGAGCTGGACCCGATAACCGAGGACACGCTCTCCCTCGTTCACACCCCGCTGATGATCCGGCAGGTGAAGAACACCGGCGCCTACCAGGGGGCGCTGTTCTCCGCCGCCGGCACGGTGGCGGCGGCGGTGAGGATATGGACGGGCGAGATAGACAACGCCTTCGTCTTCACCGGCTATGGCGACCATCATGCCGGCCGCAGCTTCTTCGGCGGGGGCTGCTGCTTCAACGGTGCGGCGCTGGCCATTCATGAGCTGAGGCACAAGTACGGAGTGGAGAGGGCCGCCATTATCGACACGGACGCCCACCACGGCAACGGCACCTGGCAGATCTTCGAGAACGATCCGGATGTCCTTTACGCCTGCCTGTGTTCCGGCAGCTTCCCGGAACGCCAGAACAAGGTGAACATCGAGGTGCCCTGGACCACCGGCGACGACCACTATGTGCAGCCTGCATCTTCTGGAACTGGGGCTATGATGGGACACAGGGCGAATACGGCGACATGGGGCTCACGCCTGATTGCCACTGGCGGGTGGCCAGGGAATTGAAGCGGGCGGCCGATGAGCTCTGCTCGGGCAGGCTCATCGTGGTGCTCTGCGGCGGCAGCCGCCGCGACCTGGCGCGAGTGCTCATTCCCGGGTTGATCAGTGTCCTCTGCGAATAGCGGAGGCGTCTGCGAGCAGGGGGCCCCGACCTCGGCCGAATGCCATCGGCCAGGGGCCTTGTGCTATAATGGAGCGCGGACGGGCAGAGGAAGCCTCATGATCATCAAGTACACACACCCCGAGATGGGTGAGGACGTGCAGGGCCGGGCCGGATTCTATACCCCTGTTGAGGAGCACACCATGCCGTACAACGGGCGGGAGGTCCTCTACGTGCTGGGGATGGGCCGGCTGGAGAGGCCGTGCTGTGGCGGGGCTTGCTGTTTCGGCTACATACAGGTCCCCGGCTTCCTGGTCCACAAGCACAGGTGGGGCCAGGGAACCCTGACGCCGGTGTCGGAAGTCGAGATCATTGAGAACGAGGAAGACCGCGACCGGATCAGACGGGCCCTGATGCAGAAGCACCAGGGTGCCCAGGTGGAAGTCTGGGGTACCCACTACACGCAGGAGAGCAGCCCGCCGGTGGGCGCGTGACCTGCGGGTTGATCGCGGGAGGGATCGCATAGTGGTCTAGTGCGGGCGCCTGCTAAGCGCTTACGGGGGCTTAAACCTCCGTCGTGGGTTCGAATCCCACTCCCTCCGCCAGTATCGGCCACCCTCCGGCTTCTGATCTCCGATTCAACGCTGCGGCCGCAGCTGGAACAGCCATGAAGCGTTTTCACATCTGGACCATAGGCTGTCAGATGAACAAGGCCGATTCCGGCTTCGTCGCCGACTGGCTGGAGCGCGCCGGTCTCACTCCGACGAACGCCGCCGCCGACGCCGATCTGGTCCTGCTGAACAGCTGCGTGGTCAGGGGCCATGCCGAGGCCAGGGTGGTCAACAAGCTCAAGGCGCTGAAGGCGCTCAAGAGGGACCGCCCCGGCGTCGCCATCGTTCTGACCGGGTGCATGGTCGATTCCCGGATCGACGACCTGAAGGGCCGTTTCCCGTGGGTGGACCTCTTCTTTCGTCCCCAGCAGTGGGATGTCCTCTCAGGGTGGGCCGAGAAGCGCGGTCTGCCGGGCTTGACGGCTGGCGGCCCGCTCGTCCCGCGGGAACCCCCCGTGAGCGCCTACGTTCCCATCATTCACGGCTGCGACAGCTTCTGTTCGTACTGCGTTGTGCCCTACCGGCGCGGGAGGGCGCGAAGCCGGAACCCCGCCGAGGTCCGCTGCCAGGTGCAGGGCCTGGTGGAGCGCGGTGCCAGGGAGGTGGTTCTGCTGGGGCAGATCGTGGACGCCTACGGGCACGACTTGCCCGCGCGGCCGGACCTGGCCGACCTGCTGGCGGAACTGAACGGCATTGAGGGGTTGAGGCGCATCCGCTTCCTGACCAGCCATCCCGGCTACATGAGCCGGAAGCTCATCGGCGCCATGGCTGATCTGGACAAGGTGTGCCGCCACATAAGCCTGCCTATCCAGGCGGGAGACGACGACATCCTGAAGGCGATGAAGAGAGGCTATACCGTGGAGGAGTACCTCAACCTGGTGGCGGACATACGGCGCAGGATGCCGGATGTCGCGCTCAGCACCGACGTGATCGTGGGTTTCCCGGGGGAGACCGACGCCCAATTCGCCGGGACCATGGAGGTGCTGCGCCAAACGCGCTTTGACCAGGTGCACATCGCCGCGTATTCCCCCCGTCCGGACACGGTGGCCAACAGGCAGATGCCGGACGATATTCCTGCGCAGACCAAGGAGGCCCGCCGCGCCCGGGCGGAAGCCCTGCAGAACGGTATAGCCGCCGAGATCAACGAGGCCTTCCTGGGCCGCACGGTGACGGTCCTGGTGGAGGGGCAGAAGAAGGGGAAGTGGTGGGGACGCACGGAAGGAGACAAGCTGGTCTTCTTTCCCGCCGCAGGCGGCCTGACCGGGCGGCTGGCGAATGTCAGGATAGACAGGACGAGTCCCTTCGCGCTACAGGGGACCCTGGCGTAGCGGCTAATCGGCCGCCGGCGGCGCCAGGTTCTTGTTCAGGACCTCTTTCCATGACTCAAGCCACCTGGCCTTGAACTCGTCTGACCACTCGTCCTTCAGCCCGGGGAACTTGTCCATCCAGGCCGCGGTGGCCTGCAGCGTCAGGTGATGGGCCATCCACTCATCCCTGACCTCCTTGGGCCAGCCGGGGTCGAAAGCCGGCAGCTTGCTGGCCAGATGGCCCGCGGCGGCCCCGCTTCTCCTGGGCGACCGGCCGCGCGCTGCCGCAGCGTTCCCGCGGCTGCCGCCCACCGGGCCGGCCTCGCGCCTGTGGGGCATGCCCACCCGGGACCTGGTCAGCAGCCCGGGCGAAAGCGCCACCCCCGCGTCCTTGGCCAGCGCGAGGAAGAAGGTCACGCATTTCTGGCCGACGTTGCCCCTGGCGCCCGCATTCGCGAAGGCCGCCAGGAGGTGGCCCATGGTTGCGTGCTCCAGGTCTATGCCGCCGACGATGGGGGTGTAGGACTCCTCCACCATCTGCTTGACCAGCCTCTGCCGGTCATCTCCTTCAGATGACGCCAGTTCCAGCAGCTTCTCCGTCGGGATGGTGTCTCGATCCACCAGACCGAGGAAGGACAGCGCTGCCTTCACGGTTACCCCGGTGCTGTCGGACAGCCCCATCTCGTGATAGTAGCTGCTGTCCATGCGGGTGGGCTTGCGCTCGCCCACGTCGTCCAGCACTCTGGCCCAGGTCGCGTAGGTGACATAGGGGGGCCTGGACCCGCGTCCGAAGTCTTTTACGGCCATCTCACCTTCCCTCCGTCATGCAATCCTGCTTTCGGGATTATAGCATTGTGTGAAATGACATGTCAATAGTTGGACTGACGACGTAATCAATCGTAGTACAGAAACAGGAAACGTAATGCCATAAGGTGCAATAAGGCGCGCGGAAGTGAGCGTGATATAAATGTGATATTTTTCGACGATCTTTCTTCTATTTCCATACGCGCGCGCCCCTTGACAACATTGCAATTGTGCCCTAGAATGTGCGACGACTCTCAGAACCTGGCCCTGGCGCTGAGCCTGTTTTTGGGGGGAGATGAGCTTCGGTGAAAGAAAGATAAGAAGGAGGAGAAAGGAAAGTGGATCAGCGAGATGTGAGGGTCCCTGCGCCGCTCAAAGTAATTGGGGTGGGTGGTGGTGGCTGTAACGCCGTCAAACGGATGCTGAAGAAGCCAACCCCGGGGTGCCAATATATCGTATGCAATACAGACATCAAGTCCCTGGACTCGGTCCCGGGCGAGATCCTGTCAGTGCAGCTCGGCGAGCACCTGACCCGCGGCTTCGGCGCCGGCGGAGACGCCAGGGTGGGCGAGCGGGCTGCAGAGGAAGGCCGCTTCCTGCTGAAGAGGGCTCTCAAGGACGCTGAGCTGGTCTTCATCACGGCCGGCATGGGTGGCGGAACGGGCACCGGCGCGGCCCCCATCGTGGCGGAGATCGCCAGGGAGAGCCATGCCCTGGTCGTGGGAATCGTGACCACGCCCTTCGCTTTCGAGGGCAAGAAGCGCTTCCAGCTGGCCCTGGGCGGCATCCGCCGGCTGAGAGCCGCGGTCGACAATCTGATAATCATCCATAATGACAGACTCCTTCAGTACACGGATGCTCACACTCCCACCCAGCACGCCTTCGGTGTGGCTGACGAAGCGATCTCCGAGGGGATCATGGCCGTGTCCAACCTGGTCAATGTCCCCGGAGAGATTAACGTCGACCTGGCTGACGTCAAGGCAGTCATGGGGATCCCCGGCGGGGCACTGATGGCCATCGGCCGGGCGGACGGCAAGTCGCGCTACCCGGCCCAGGAGGCTGCCGAGATGGCTATCCAGAACCCGCTGCTTGACATCGATGTAGGCGGTGCGCGGGGCGTGCTGTTCAACTTCTCCGGCGGTCCTGACCTGACCCTGGGCGAGGTGAACGATGCCGCCAACGTGATCGCCAGGGAAGTGGATCCGGGTGCCCTCATGTTCTTCGGCATGTCTACCCCCTGCGAGGAGATGAGGAACGAGGTGAAGCTCACTCTTCTGGCTACCGGCATTAACCCTCCGCTGCCCACCAATTGGATGTCCGAGCTGAAGGAGGATGTGAAGACCTTCTTCAGCGGCAGAAGATCGCCCTGGTAGATTCGGGAGCGCTAGCCAGCAGTCTAGCGAAAGGGGAGTGATGACGATGTCAGTGTTCTTGTCGATGATGAACGCCGTGGCGGCCTTCATACTGTTTTTCTCCATGTCCGGCATCACCAACTGGGTCATCTATGCCTCGGGACAGGCCAAGATATTCCCCTTCATCCTGGGCATGGTGCTCCTGGTCAATTCCGTGTACCTGGGCCTGACCAAGGACGAGATCGGGGCGCACCGCGGTGTCTGACATTCGGCCTGATGCTGGCGGCCACGGGGACCAGCCGCGTTCGCCGAAAGGCATCGGGTACTACGTGAAGGAGGCCTTCATATGGCACGCATGCTGAGCATGGCGAATCTGACGGTAGGTGCACTGCTCATGTTCGCGCTGTCGGACATAGCTGGTTGGACATGGTTCGAGAACACTGCCTCCAGGACGATAGTGTTCGTCCTGTCTATGCTCCTGGTAGGGAACGGAATAATCCTGGCGTTCAAGGACGAAGAGACCGGAGTGCGGCGGGGACGGGGGGCTTAGCCTGAACCCGCGGTGGACACCGGTCAGCAGCCGGGCAGACACTAATAGAAAAGCGAAAGGAGGGTGAGCTTAATGATTGAACCCATGCGGGACGGATACTTCAGGTCCGCTGACAGAGGCAAGGCGCCCGCGATGATCAAGGTAATCGGTGTGGGGGGTGGCGGATGCAACACTGTTCGACGCATGATGCGCGCCCGTCAGATCCCGGGCGTGGAATACGTGGCAGCCAATACTGACGTCAAGTCCCTCGACCTCATTCAGGGTGCGCTGTCGGTGCAGATCGGCGAGCACATGACCCATGGTTTCGGGGCCGGCGGCGATCCCAGGGTCGGCAGCCGGGCCGCCGAGGAAGGCGAGTTCCTGCTGAAGAGGGCCGTCAAGGACGCCGAGATGGTCTTCATAGCCGTGGGCATGGGCGGAGGGACGGGCACCGGCGCTTCCCCGGTGGTGGCCAAGATCGCCAAGGATTCAGGAGCCATGGTGATCGCGGTGG
>CAYPDY010000148.1:0-6062 GCA_964409515.1 uncultured Dehalococcoidia bacterium | reverse complement strand
AGTTCGACTTCGACTGGGTGGTGGTCCTGGCCGGGCTGGCCATTACCGTCTGCTGCATCATGCTTGTCTCCGCGGTCGGCTCCACCCTGCGCCGGGCCATAGAGGAGTTCTTCATGGGCCCGAGGTATGACCACCGTCAGAAGCTTTTCGAGCTGGTGATGAGCCTGCACAACATCGCGGACCTGAAGGAGTTCAGCGGCCAGTTCCTGGCCCAGCTCTGCCATGCCACGGGGGCCCAGAACGCCTGGCTGCTGCTGCCGACCCCTGATGACCGGGCGTTCCAGACCAGGGCCAGGTTTCCTGAAGAAAAGGACCTCCAGCAAGCGGTTGTGGTGAGGCGTGACAGCCCGTTGGCGGAGCGCCTTTCCCGGGAGAAGTCGCCGCTGACGCAGAAGGAAATCAACATCCTGCCGGAGTTCGCCTCGCTCTGGGAAGAAGAGAAGAAGAGCATGGAGCTGGCCAGGATCGAGATGTTCCTCCCCCTGCGCAGCGATGACCGGCTGGTGGGCATACTGGCCATGGGCAGGAAGAAACGGGGCGGCGCCTATGCCTACGAGGAGACAGAGCTCATCACCTATGCCCTCAGCTCCATCGGCCCCAGCATTGAAAGGGAGCACGTCCGCGAGCAGCTTCAGGCCAAGGAGCAATCGCTGGCCCTGGTGAACAGGCTGATGCTGGTGATGACCTCCACCATCGACATCACGGATGCGTTCGTCCGGTTCACCGAGCAGCTGGGGGAGTTCGTGCCCATCGACATGGCGGCCGTCGCCCTCGCCGATGAGGAGGAGCTCTACATCCTGGCATCCCACGGGCCGATTTCGTCGCCCTGGCAGCAGAAGGACAGGCTGCTTCTGGCGGGGACCGGCACCGAGGCGGCTATGAAGCAGGAGAAGGGTGTATACGAGCCCGACCTGGTGAAGGCCCATGCCTTCACCACGGGAGAGAAGCACGTCAAGCAGGGCCTGCGCTCCATGGTCTACCTGCCCCTCATCTACGCGGGACGGAGCCTGGGGTCCCTGACACTGGCCAGCCGCCATCCCCAGGCCTACTCCGAAGAGCAGATCAAGCTCCTGGAGGAGCTGGCCACCCAGATCACGCCTCCCATTGCCAACTCCCAGCTGTACGCGCAGGCCAGGGAGAAGGCCCGCCTCGACGAGCTCACCGGGCTCTTCAACCGCCGGCACTTCGACGAGAGGCTCCGGGAGGAGATAAACCGCCAGGCGCGCTACGGCGGGGCCTTTTCGCTCATCATGCTCGACCTGGATTCCTTCAAGCCCTACAACGATGTCTACGGGCATCCCGCCGGAGACACCCTCCTCCGCGACATCAGCGTTCTGATCAAGAAGGCCATACGTACCAGCGACCAGGCCTTCCGCTACGGCGGGGACGAGTTCGCCGCGCTGCTGCCCCAGACCGACACGGACAGCGCGTTTCACGTGGCCGAGAGGATCAGGCAGGAGATATCCGCCCATGCCCAGGCCAGAAGCACCGGGGTGTCCTGCAGCGCCGGCATATCCAGCTGTCCTGTTGACGGGATCCTGCCTGAGGACCTGGTCAACGCCGCCGACAGCGCGCTGTACCACTCGAAGTATGCCGGCGGAAACCGGGTCTACATCTCCACCAGCCTGATGGCCTCGGCGCGCGCCGGCAAGGCCGTCGACAGCGAGGCCCGAAGCCCCAGCCTGGCGGCCATCTACGCTCTGGCGACGGCCGTGGACGCCAAGGACCACTACACCTTTGCTCACTCCCAGCGGGTCAAGGAGTACGTGGTGGTGCTGTCCCAGGCGATGGGGCTGCCGCCGGACGCGGTCAACCGGCTGAGCGCCGCCGCCCTGCTCCACGACATAGGCAAGATCGGTGTTCGCGACCACATCCTGACCAAGGCCACCGCGCTGACCAAGGAGGAGTACGAGGAGGTGAAGGGCCACCCCCGTCTGGCCGTGACCATCATCTCCAACGTTCCCAGCCTGGCCCCCTGCGTCCCGGCGATACTCTACCATCACGAGCGCTACGACGGCACGGGCTACCCGGAGGGACTCAAGGGCGAGGACATACCCCTGGAGGCCCGCATCCTGTCCGTGCCCGACTGCCTGGCCGACATGACGTCAGAAAGGCCCTACCGGCCGGCCCTCAACTGGGAGGAGGCCATGGAGGAGATCAGCAGAAATGCGGGCACCCAGTTTGACCCCAGCGTGGTGCAGGTATTCGTGGGACTGATGCGGTCCGGCGCGGTGTCCATGACCGGCAGGCCGGGCAGGCAGTCCGCGGCCTGAGAGGGTCCTAGGTGCCGGCCAGCCGGTCTATGATGGCCTCTCCGGCCACTATGGCTACCATGCTGGCCACCGCCAGGGCGGAGCCAAACGGGATGGTCTGGCCGCTCCTGAGACGCCCCATGAGCAGGGCCATCATCAGGCCGATCGCGGATCCCGCCACGATCACGAACACCACCAGGGGAAAACCGCATACCAGGCCGATGAGCGCGGCCAGCTTGACATCACCCCAGCCCAGCCCCTCCTTGCCCAGTATCGCCTCCGCGACCACCGCCACCAGGAGGAAGAAGAAGAACCCCACCCCGCCGCCCAGCCCGGCGATGGCTATCTGGGGCCACCGGTCCATGGCGCCGATCCCCTGCAGCCAGGGCAGGTCCGGCACCAGCCCGGCCAGTGCCAGGGCAACCACCAGGGATGGATAGACGATCTTGTTCAGTATCAGGCCCTGCTCCAGGTCGATCACAAAGACCACGATGAACACGCATCCCCACAGGGCCGCCACGCCGAACTCGGGCTCCAGGCCGAACACCAGGTAGAGGGCCCCCAGCATCGCCCCGCAGGTCAGCTCCACGATCACCATGCGCTTCGGCAGCACGGCCTGGCAGTACCGGCAGCGCCCGCGCAGCCACAGGTAGCTGGCTACCGGCACCAGGTCCAGGGCCGACAGGCGGCGCCCGCACTGGTCGCAACTGGAAGGAGGGGTGACGATGGAGCGCCCGCCCGGCAGGCGGTCTATGCAGACATTGAGGAAGCTGCCGACGGCGAGGCCCAGCAGCACAAAGACCACGGTGAGAAGCGCCGACACGCCCACATTCTGCACAGCGCCGCTGTACCTTGTCAAGAACCCTTTCCCTGCCGGAGACGTCTTGGGTGATTTCTTGGTGACATTTGTCTGGGTCTGCGGGCGATTTCCGTGACCCGGATGCTGCCGGCTGAGACACACCGGTGATGTCCCCTACGTACACTCGTGAGTCAAGCGAGACACTTCGAGGAAAGGAGGTGTGTAGAATGGCAGTAGCGAAGAAGGCTAAGGCTGCGCCGGCCCGCAAGGCCAGCAAGGCTCCGGCCAAGAAGACCGGGAAGGGGAGAGCCTAGGCCACGAGGCCGGTGCCGTCAAGCCCCCGTTCCGGGTCTTGGCGGCACCGGTTCTCTCCTATCCCCGCCAGCGGCGTGCTCCATCTCCTCCCCCGCCCCTCTACACACTGTTCCTCCCGGCCATCAAACCACACCACGTGACCGTGCGCACCGTGACCGTCTCCCGGCAGACTCGAACTGGTGCCCGTCTCCCATTGAACCACAAAAGGAAGGCGGCGGCTTCATTTGAAGCCGCCGCCCGGTCTTTCGCCTTCGTAATCGGGCCCCTGATCAGGCCCCCTGATCTGGCTGCTACTTGGCCTTCCGGCTCCGCACCATGTACACGGCGCCGGCCACGACTGCCACGACCGCCACCGCTACCGCGATCATCCAGAGGCCGAAGCCGAATCCTCCGCCCCCGGTGACCCGGATCTCCTTGCTGTAGAAGCTCTCACCCAGGGCGCCTTTGACGGTCAGGGACACGGTGTGCGTTCCGGACTTGCCGAAAGTGTGCGTGATCACCCCGCCAGCGGCATCTCGCTGCGAGCGGTCCCACGACTCGGTCGTCCCATCGCTGAACTGCCACTCCCAGGAGGTTATGTCCTCCGGCGGTGTCGAAGCATCGGTGATGGTGATCTCCTCTCCGGCCTTGCCTGCCGCCGGGGACGCGGTGAAGCTCGCCGCCGGCTTGGTGTGTACGATCAGCGTCAGGGACTTGGAAACCCCCGCGGTGGCGGCGGAGTTGTAGACGGTCAGCTTGACCGTCTTGGTTCCACCATCGGCCGCGCTGTACTTGTGCGTGATTGCGCCAGTGGAGGGCCTGGTAAGGTAGGTCCAGTTTTCCGCGGTGCCATCACCGAAGTCCCACGTCCACCGGTCAATCTCGCCGGCGGGCGTCGAGCTTTCAGTGAAGGTGACCAGGTCCTCTCCTCCGATCACCTCCGACTTGTCGGCCGAGAAGTCCGCCACGGGTTTCGAGATCCCCTTCGTGGTGAACGATGTCTCCAGTGACCACGCTGACCAGTTACCATACGTGTCCTGGTACCTGACATGCCAGTAGTACTTGGTGCCGGCGGCCAGGCTGCCCGCTATCGTCGCCGAGGTCGCTGTGCTCTTGACGGTGCTGTCTGCAACCGGGGTGGCGTAGCTGCCGGGGGTGGTGGTAATCTGCCACTGCGAGGCAGCGAGGGATTCCCCGAGCGCTACGTAGGCTGTACTGTCGGGATCAGTGAAGTCAGAGGCCTTGAGAACGGGGGTCATAGACACATCCGTTGCCAAGTCCGCAGGTTGAAGGTTGGAGGGCTGGTTGGGCGGCGAATTGGCAATGATCTTGAACCAGGTGTGGATAGACCAGGGGGACCACGCGCCGGTCACATCCTGGACTCTCACATGCCACCAGTACTTCTGATCATAGTCGAGAAGGCCCGTGGGCATGGAGTAAGACGGGACGTCGCCGGTATTGACCAGCCCGCTGTCCCACAGGGGCGTGTCGTAGCTTCCATCGGCCTGCAGCGACGGCTCCGTGTCGGACCGCACGATCTGCCACTGGGCGTTAAGCGGTTCGTTGACTCCGCTGTAATCTGCAGTGAAGAACTGGTGCATCGGCCCGATCTCCAGCGTCCCATTGTCAGGGGACACATTCGTAGGCGGGTCCGGCGGGGACGCCAGCGATGCCACCGTGCTGGTGCCCGGTATGAACACGCTGAACAGCATGACGCCTAACATCACAATAGCTAGAATTCTCGCCTTGACCATGTCAATGCTCCTCCTATGACCAGTATTCCCCGCACGTGGGCGCACAAATCGCCATGAGAATATTACACGCTTGTCCCGAAGTCAATACCCTCGCTAGCGCATTGCCGGGCATGATGCTCTTCGCAGCCGGTGGCGGAGACGGACGGTCCTGGCATTGCCCGTGCGTCGCCCGCACTGGCCTCGAAGAAGGTGGTGCCGTATCGTGACTCCAAAGCAGATCTCTCTATCCTCGTCTGGCTGTCTTTTGGTTACGGAGGTCGGCGGCTTCTCGCGAAGCCGCCGACCTTGTGAGACTTTACTCAGCGGTCAGTGCCGCATCAAGAGACCGGGACTACGGCTTTGTCCAAGTCCCGTTGTCCCAGGTCAGGCCACCCCAGCTGACGTCAGTTGCCCCTGTGATGTCGCCAGTCGGGCTGATGTGATAGCTGGCCTTAAGCTCGTGCGTGCGCAGGTAGGAATCGGCGTCCCATGTGCTAGTGCCCTTGGTGACGGTGGGGTTCTGGGTGGCACCACCCTGCCAATCGTACCCGGCCGCACTGTCGAACCTGCCAGAGTTGGCATCGGCCAGGCACGCCTCGACGGCAGCCTGAACGGTCACCACCTCGGCATTGGCCGACTCCACGGTGCCCTTCCCGATGAACCGGGTCACCGCCAGGGTGACGACGGCCGCCAGGACACCCAGGATCATGATGACTACCAAGAGTTCGATCAGCGTGAAACCTTTCTCACCTCTGCAAGCCTTCCTGAAGTTCTTCATTTCTTTCTCACCTCCTTTCTTCTTATAATCACTTGTCTTCTGCACTCTCTTCATATCCTTAGCGATTGGCCCTCTCCTTTCTTCGTTGGCTCAACCCCCAAAAAAAAGGCTCTTCAGCGGGCTACCGCCGAAGAGCAAAACAGGTCTTGACTCTCGGTAGGCGGCAGCCCAACTATCCGTTCTGGACTCGCGGCTTTGCGTCCCTG
>CAYPDY010000147.1:0-6103 GCA_964409515.1 uncultured Dehalococcoidia bacterium | reverse complement strand
GCTCATGTTCAGCCAGGCGGCCAGCTCGCACTCGTTGGCGGCGTCGAAGCCCCACCTGGTCCTCACCTGGTCGTACCACATCCCGCTGAGTGTGATCCAGGCATACTGCCAGACGCCCATTATCTTCAGCAGGAACTCCTTGGACAGGTCATCGAAGGTCAGGTTGGGGTTCCAGGGACCGCTCAGGTCATCGAGCTCCTTCTTCCCCTTCGACTTGATCTCCTTCTCCAGCTGGGCTACCAGGTCCGGCCGCTGCTTTTTGAGCTCCTCCAGGGTCAGCTTCTCCAACGCCATAGTCAGACACTCCTCTCCGAGAATGCGCCCACCAGGTGCGCTCTGTCCAGTTTTACCACAGAGCGAGGCCCGGCCGCCACCCGGGCGTCATTGCCGCCGTCCCGCCTGGCGGCCGGCGGCGTCGGATTGGTTCCGCACTCTCATTCGTCCAGCCTGAACTGCCACTGGCAGGCTATGCCGTCCTTCGTCTTCCGGGGCGGGAGCTGAAGCGGCGTAACCTTCATCCTGGGGTTGATCGTCTTGGCGCGGATCTCGAACAGCCTGGTCTCCACCTGGCCGCATATCCGGCTCTCCCGCCCCTCGCCCTCCCTTTCGAGGGCCAGCAGCGTGGGGCAGCGGGTGACCGTCCAGATGCCGAGGTTCGGGCTCAGCAGCTCGAAGTGCCTCTCCAGCACCCATGCGTAGGGGCCCATCTGGGTGGCCTTGATGAGAGCCTCGACGTCGTTCCCCTCTATCCCGTAGAGCTCACAGGTCGACCGCACGTCATGGACCTCCATGGTCCTCCACACGTCCAGGTCGGTCTCGAAGGCCAGGTCGTCGCCGGCCCTCTGTTTCAGGCTGAGATACCAGGTGCCATCCAGCTTGTGAACGTAGCGGGCATAGCTCTGCAGCGCCTTCAGCAGGAACTCCCTGGAGAAATCACTGAACCGGATGTCGGGGTCGAAATGGCCCGCGTAGTCGTTGCGTTCTGTCATGTCGTCGAGGCGTCCCTCAGTTTTTGGATGTACTGGACGAAGTAGGCGCGCACCTGGTCCCTGTCGATCCATTCGCCGGTCCAGAGGGCCTGCTTCTCGCTCAGCGCACCCCTTACCCTGGCCGGCACGCCGGCCAGGAACGATCGAGGGGGGATGCGCTCCCCCTCGGTGACCACTGCTCCGGCTGCTATGACACAGTAGTCCCCTATGTCTGCGTCCTGCAGCACCGTGGCGTTCATACCCACCATGACCCGGTTTCCGATCCTGGTGCCGTGCACCACCGCCCCGTGTCCCAGGATCACATCATCACCAATGGTAAGGGGCGTTCTCACCCCGCGCTGCCAGTCCTCGTATCCGCCGGCGTGTATCACGCAGTTGTCTTCGATCATGACCCGGTCGCCGATCCTGATCTGGGACAGATCGGCGTTGATCACGGCGCCGGCATGCACGATCGACAGCTCGCCGATCTGCACATCTCCGCGGACAAGTGCCAGCGGGTGCACGAAGGCCGAAGCATCGATCATGGGGGTCATGCCGTCGAATGTCTCTATCATCGATTCCTCCGTTGCCCGGCCGGCATCTTCAAGGGAAGGCAGGCAGCGCCCCGCGGACCTTGAGTCTTGATCTCGGCATATCGTGTCCTGGAGGGTCTCACTTCTCTACTTCACTAGCTGCTTTGATGCCGACTCCGTCCGGCCGCCCCACCACCGCCGCCACCCGCTCGTCGGGACGCCGCCTGCCCAGGTTAGCGGCTCAACCGCTTGACATAAACCAGGCTACTCGGGCTTCTTGGGTTTCACCTTCGGTACGCCGGCGCAATAGCCGCCATCCACCACTGCATTCGTGCCCGTCACAAATGAGGAGTCCTCTGAAGCGAGGTAGAGCGCCACCCGGGCCACCTCTTCAGGCTGGGCGTATCTCCTCATGGCCTGGGACTGCTTGAAGGGGGGAGCGTTCTCCGGATCGTAAGCGGCGGTGGCTATGGCCGTCATAATGGTGCCGGGGGAGATAGAGTTGACCCTGATGTTGCGGTCGGCGTACTCCAGGGCCATGGTCTTGGTCAGCTGTATGATGCCTGCCTTCGAGGCGCCGTAGGCGCCCGTCCCCGGCAGTCCGATCACGCCGGCGGCGGAGGCCGTGCTGATAATGACGCCCCCGCCCTGCCGGAGCATCACCGGGATAGCGTACTTTGAGCCCAGGAAGGCCCCCTTCAGGTTGGTGGCGAAGATCCGGTCCCAGGCCTCCTCAGGCATATCGGCGGTCATGATGAACTTGCCCTGGATCCCGGCATTGTTGAACAGAATATGCAGCCCGCCGAAGGTTTCCACGGTTCGGGTGACCATTCTCTGGGCATCGGCGGATTTGGACACATCGGCCTCGACGAAGGCCGCCTGGCCCCCCGCCTCCTGAATCAGCTTCACTGTCTCCTGCCCGCCCTGGGGCGCGAAGTCAGCTACCATGACCCTGGCCCCCTCTCTGGCGAAGAGCAACGCCGTTGCCCGGCCGATCCCGGAGCCGGCTCCTGTGATGAGGGATACCTTGCCGTCAAGCCTGCCCATGTTCTCCTTTCCCGCCCCGGAGAGCCGCCGACAGTCTACCTTCCTTCTGCCGGCCGGTCTACCTGAACACGCCCGCGTTGAGCATCTCCATAAACTGCTCGTCACTGTAGCCCAGCAGCTGGCAGACGACGAACTCGTTGTGCTCACCGAGGCAGGGCCCGCCCCGCGGGGTGACGCACGGTGTCTTCGACAGTATGTAAGGGAAGCTGGTGACGTTGTATGTGCCTATCTCGGAGTGAGACATGGGTCGAAGGTGCTGCCGGTGCACGAGCTGAGGGTCCTCGACGATCCCCTGGAAGTTGTTGAGGGCCCCGGCAGCCACGCCGGCCTGCTGCAGCAGGGTCATGACCTCTCGGGCCGTCAGGGTCCTGGTCCAGGCGGCGATGATCTCCTCCAGAGCATCCTCGTTCTTCTTCCGGTCCGCCAGGGTGGCGAACCGGGCGTCTGCCGCCAGGCCGGGCCGGCCCATGGCCCGGCAGAGACGGCCCCACTCATCATCGGAACGGGCGGCAATGGCGCACCAGGAGTCCTTGTCCCGGCAGGGAAACGCTCCGTGGGGGGCGGCGTTGGGCCGCCGGTTGCCCGTTGTGGTCATCTCCCGGCCGTTCGCGGCGTAGTCCAGCACCTCGGTGGTCAAGTAGGTGATGCACGCTTCGACCATGGAGGCGTCCACGGACTGCCCCTCGCCGGTCTTCTGGCGATGCAGGATCGCGGCCAGCAGGGTCACCGGGAACAGGCTGGCCGACCCCATGTCGGCGTACAGCGACCTCCCGAACATGAGCGGGTCCCTGTCAGGCCAGCCCACCAGGCCGATCATCCCGGCCTGCCCTATGATCTGAGTGCCGTAGCCGGGCTGCCTGGCCCAGGGCCCTTCAGTGCCATGGTTGGTCAGACGCGCCAGGATGATGTCGGGCTTTATCTTGAAGAGGTCTCCATAGCTCAGGCCCCATTTCTCCAGGACCCCGGGCGTGCGGCTGTCCACCAGGACGTCGGCCCACTCCACCAGCTTCCGGGCGATGGCGCCGGCCTCTCGGGGGCGCCCCATGTCGAGCGACAGGCTCAGCTTCCCGGCCTGGAAATCGGCGAACACGAGCCCCCGGTTGATCCCCGGCGTCATACCTTTGAACGGGGGACTGACCCGGAACATGTCCGGCCGCGTCGCCGATTCAACGTGTATCACCGTAGCGCCCTGGTCCGCCAGCAGGCGGCTGGCCCAGGGGCCGGCCAGCGACTGGGTGAAGTCCAGGACCCGCAGACCGGCGAAAGCACCCTGGCTGACTCCTCCGGGGCCGACTGGCTCCCCGGCCGCCATCTTGGCGGGCAACGGCCCCGGGGCTTTCGATAGCCCCAGGATCTCCTCATTGTGCTCACCGATGTTGGGGGCCCGCCGGGGGGCATGAACGGAGGACTTGTAGAACGGACCGGGATAGGTCATCGTCTGCTCCAGCTCGGGGTGCTTCACCCTCGTCCAGAAACCCCTGGCCTCAAGCTGCGGACTGGCCAGCAGGTCACTGATGGTGCAGCAGGGAGCCAGGAGCATGCCCCGGCCTATGGCCTCCTTCTGTATCTCCTGCCTGGTCCTGGTCTTGAAGAACCGGGCAAAGGCATCCTGGATCTCCCGGATCCGGGCCACTTCCTCGGGCTTCGTGGTGGCCAGGTCTATCTCCTCCCACTTGACGCCCTGGAGGGCCGGATCGACGATGCCCTCAGATTCCATCCACGCCTGAAGCTGGCTGTTGGTCCGGGCGCCGAGGGCCCCCGCGTAGAAGAAGCAGCACACGAAGCCGTCCCGGCAGGGCCTGATGAAGGGCCTCTCGATGCCGTTGGCCTGCGTATAGACGTTGCCCTCGCGGTTGCCGAAGGAGAGGTGATACTCGGTCCAGTAGTGAAGGTCTATGATGATGCCGGTCATGCTCTCCAGGGCCGATACGTCGATATACTGGCCCTCCCCGGTCCTTTCCCGGTGATAGAGGGCAATAAGGATGGCCTGGGCGGCATTGGCGCCGGTGATGTTGAAGGCCTGGGGCGAGCTGGTGTTGAGCGGCGCCCGGTCGGGGTGGCCGTTCGCATTCATGAATCCGGCGAGGGCGTTGACCACGATGTCAGGGCCCTGGTAGTCCCGGTACGGACCGGTCTGCCCAAACGGGGTAATCGAAGCCATAACCATGTGGGGACTTATCCGGCTCAGCTCCGCATATCCCAGCCCCAGGCGGTCAAGGTAGCCGGGGTCAAAGGACTCGATGACAACGTCAGCATCCTTCACCAGATTTCTCAGGCGTGAGCGGCCATCGTCGGATTCGATGTCCAGGGTAACGCTCTTCTTCCCCCGGTTGTTGGCGAACCAGGAGAGGCTCTTGTCAGGGTCCGGGATGTCGTGGTAGAAAGGGCCGACCCGGCGCGCCGGGTCGCCCTCGGGTTTCTCGATCTTGATGACCTCGCATCCCAGGTCAGCCAGCAGTCTGCCGCAGAATTGTCCTTTGTCATCCGTCAGGTCCAGCACTCGGTAGGCAATCATTCTTTGTTTGGTCCTCTCTTTCAGGCTCTTATGTTACGGACGGCCGCCTCTCGCGGACCGTCACAGTCTTGCCGCTGTTTCCCCTAGCATGCCAGGAAGGCCCAGGCTCATGATCTGGCAGGGGACCGTCCCGTCTCCCGGCGGCTAGGCATCCTCGTCAAGGGTGAACTCATACTGGCAGGCGATATCGTCCGGGCTCTGGCGGGGGGGAATCTTCAGCGCCCGGAACTTGATCTTCGGGTTGAATTGGTGGGCCAGCCACCCCCAGGCCGGGAGGTCGATCTCCTCGCAGGCCAGCCTCTGCAGCGACCCGTCCTGGTGCCTCTCGAAGTACTCCAGCGAGTAGCAGCGCTCCACCGTCATGATGCCGTGGTTCTTGTTCTTCAGCTCAAAATGGACAAAGGGCCTGAAATCGGGCGGGGGGCCGGTGTATATCACCGCGAACCCGGGGCTGGTCTGCCAGTACTTGAACAGGGTGGCGATATCGTTTCCCCTGATGTTCATGGGCTCCACCGTTCGCTTGATGTCCTGCCCCAGCCCCATGCTGAACCACATCTCCTTGTCGAGGGCGAAGGCCTCTCTGTCGCCGACCTTCTTCCTCATCATGGTGGTCCAGAGGCCGTCCACTCCGAGGTAGGCCTTGCTGGCTGATATGAGGAGCTTTATCAGCGCCTCCTTCGAGAAATCGGTCAAGTTCAGGTTGGGATTGAACTCGCCGCTGTAGTCTTTCAGTTCCGCCATATCGTGATCACCTCCGCGATGTCGCTAGCACCTCACATGGCCAGGGCTTTCTGGCGAAACTCCGCCACTAACGGACACTCGGGCCATTTGCAGGCCTGCAGCTTCTTCTTGCCGTCCCTGTCACGGCTGTGCCTGTTGACGTAGGCACACTTGGCCGTCCCATCCGGCTGGACCATTATGGTCGCCAAATCCTTCACGAGCTCACACTTGATCGTGGTGACTGTCACCTGCCATTCCATACGTCCCGCCTCAGTAACCGCGTTCCGTCGTGCGCCGCCATCAACCCAGCCAGCGCTTGC
>CAYPDY010000146.1:0-6136 GCA_964409515.1 uncultured Dehalococcoidia bacterium | reverse complement strand
CCAACCCCATCGGGGCCACGCCCACCATCCGCGTGGCGGAGGCGGCGCTGCAGGTGCGCGGCGACGCCGGTGAGCACCAGGTGACCCGGGATGTCCACACCGCTCTGGCTACCGGCCTGGGCGGGCCGAACTGGACCGTGGTGACACTGCTCAGAAGGTCACTGTAGGAGGAAGACATGACAACTGAGAACAAGGCTGAGAAGAGACCCGAACTGATCAAGGTGGAGATAGCCCGACCCCGGGCCTACAAGTGGTCCAGCGGCAGGTACCTGGGCAAGCTGTACAGAGAGGCCATGGACAACAAGAAGCTCACCACCAACCGCTGCCCCAAGTGCAGGGAGCTCCTCTGGCCGCCGGCGGCCGTCTGCGGCCGGTGCAACGTGGAGGCCGGTGAGGACTGGGTGGTGATGAACGACAAGGGGACGGTCATCCAGTATACCTACCTCGTCTTCCCGCTGTGGGACCCGCACTATGGGGACAGGCTGGCCAATCCCTACCCCACGGCCACCATCCAGCTCGATGGAGGTGTGATCATGGTGCACTTCCTGGAGGAAAAGGACCCGGAGAAACTGAAGAACGTAAAGCGCGTGCAGGCGGTGTGGAAGGAAGAGGGCCGGGGCCGGGGCCTGGGCGACATCCTGTACTTCAGGACGATTGACGAGTAGGAGGACGAGAGATGGCTGAGTTGATGCAAGACAGAGTGGAGAAACTGAAAGACCTGGATGTCTTTGTCTACCATGGCAAGATATTCATACCGAATACCTACACCGCCGGCGCCACCGGCAGCCGCTTCCTTATCGAATTGAGAGAGAACAAGAAGATCATGGGCACCAGGTGCCCCGCCTGCGAACAGGTTTACGTCCCGGCCAGGTCCATCTGCAAGTACTGCTACGGCCAGCTGGACCAGTGGGCGGAGGTCAGCGACACGGGCACCCTGGAGACATACACGGTGGACGGCCACACCAACGGTGTGCAGCCGGTGGCCGCGCCGATCATCTACGGCATCATCCGGCTTGACGGGGCTACTACCGGGCTGGTCCACATGCTCAGCGAGGTCGACTTCGAGAAGCTGGTCATCGGGATGAGGGTCAAGGCGGTGTTCGCCGAGAAGCGGGTCGGCAGTATCCTGGACATCAAGTACTTCAAGCCCCTGGTTTAGGGGATCTGGTGGAGGCAGTCGCGCCCGGTCTGAAGGCCGGGCGCTGGCCCTTTTCCCCTTCAGGTTAGAGGATAGAACAGAGGAGGAACATATGGCTGAACAACTGAGCATCACCACCAAGAACTGCACGGTCGAGAAGGAGGGGCATGTCCTGATCGTCACCCTGAACCGGCCGGAGGCCAAGAACGCACTCAGCCCCCCCATGCTGATCGGTATGTACAAGGCCTGGCGGCTCCTGGATGAGGATCCCGACCTGTACTGCGCCGTCCTCACCGGCAAGGGGGACACCTTCTGCGCCGGCATGGACCTGAAGGCCGGACCCGAGCCCACGGATGATGTGGAGGAAATACAGAAGCTGATGCAGACCGTGCCCAACCTGCACTGGCAGGCGCTGTTGCGGGAGGGACTCCCCTCCAAGCCGATCATCCTGGCCGTGGAGGGCTTTGCGGTGGCCGGCGGCACGGAGATCCTGATGGGGACGGACATCCGGGTCGGGTCCGAGGACTCGAAGTTCGGCGTCACCGAGGTCATCCGCGGGCTCTATCCCATGGCTGGCTCCGCCTTCCGGCTTCCCCGGCAGATCCCCTACTGCTTCGCGGCCGAGATCGTGCTGCTGGGCCGCCACCTGACTGCCCGGGAGGCGCTGCAGTTCGGGCTGATCAACCGCGTGGTCCCCAAGGGCCAGGCGGTGGCCGAGGCGATGAAGATCGCCCACCAGCTCTGCGAGAACGCGCCCCTGTCCATCGTGGCCATCACCCGCACGCTGCGAGAGGTTGACGCCTCGCTGCCGCTGGCGGAGGCGTACAAGAAGAATGATGAGCTTGGGATACCGATCTTCGGCACCGAGGACTCCAGGGAAGGCATGAAGGCCTTCAAGGAGAAGCGCAAGCCGGTGTGGAAAGGCCGCTGATGGCGGGCCGGGCCGCGTAGCTCTGGTGCGACTGTCGGCCAGGCTGTCTTCCAGACGGTGACCCCCGTCCAGGATACGAAACGGGGGCTAGTTGGGCCAGAAGAACATGACCCGGACCCGGTAGGGCTCGGTCCGTTCCACCAGCACGCGGGATTCGGCCTTCTCCAGCCCTATGTCGGTGTGCATATGGTCGGTGAAGATATGAAGAAACACGCTGAATATAGTGTCGCAGTTGATCCCGCAGTGGTTACAGTAGTAGGTCTGCATTCTTTCCATGACTCTCCCTCACACTCTCTCTGCCGTACGCGCGCGTGTGCGCGCGCTATCGCCGACCGGTCTAGTTGACCAGTGCCCCCTTCGCTCCTATGTTCGCCAGCGCTTCCGCGGCCGCCTTCCGGACATGGACTGACCGGTCGTTAGTGGCCTGCTTCAGCAGCTCGATGGCTTTGCCGTTGCGGATTCGCCCCAGCGCCCAGACGACCTCTTCCCTGACGTCTTCCTCTTCGTCTTTCAAGGCCTTGATCAGCGGCTCAACCGCCCTCACGTCCCGGATTCGTCCGAGGGCCCAGGCGGCCTCCTCTCTGACATCCTTGTCGGCATCGAAAAGAGCCCTGATCAGCGGCTCAACCGCCCGGGCATCGCCGATCTTTCCCAGGGCCCACGCCACTTCTTCTCGAACATCCTCGTCGTCGTCCTCCTCCAGCAGCTCGATCAGGGACTCGACGGCGCGGGGATCTCCCATGGCGCCAAGGGCCGAGGCCGCTTCCTGGCGAACGTAGCAGTCCTCATCACACAGAGCTCTAACCAGAGCACCCACGCTTCTGATATCCCCGGCAACATCGCTTACCATTTCTGTCCTCCTCCTCTTGCTCGCACTGGTGGGGGAAACCAGTTCCTCTTTGGCTGAGGCCTGCCTACCCTTGTCCTGTTTTTCCAGCAACAAGTATGATGTTGATCTGTCACACCTGTGTCTCTGGCTCGTCGCACGACCTCACAAAAAAATCTCTCGTGGTACGATGAGGATGGTTGTGGTGGAGCGCCGGGGCATGGCGAATGGGGTGAGGCCGGTGTGTGCGGGGAGTCTCAGGGGGAAGGCGTGGCTGAGGCGCCAGGATGGCGGCTCACGCCAAGGGAAGTGCGTGTGCGAAGGAGGCGGCCGCCGGGCCGGTATCAGCCGGACTCAAGGTGCAGGTAGGTGTTGCCGTCCAGCTTCAGCCGGTCATCTCGCGGAGCGTCCCAGGACCATCGATCCCGCTGCTGGTAGAACCACTGCTGCGACGCGTATTCGCTGACCCCGATCGCCGTCTCCGACAGCTGCATCTTCTCGGCTCTCTCGTGGTTGAAGTGCCTGATCGTGCCGCACCAGCGGCAGGCCCAGTCATCGCTCTCGGGGATCTCTTCCACCCAGTAGTGCCCTCTGTGCGGCGAACGCCTGCATCTCCCGTCCATCAGAACCTCCCCACTATCCCACAGGCTCGTCTGTGAATAGACCGTGTAAGGCAGAAGTCTATGCCGGCAGCCCGGACCTGTCAATTGTTGTGTTGGCACCTCTCAAACGATATGCGAATGCTGCCGCGCCGCGCCGGCGGCATCAGATGAGGCGGTAGACGATCATGAAGGCGGCGAGGTGAAAGAAGTAGACCTGCAGGGAGTAGCGGGAGATGTAGATGACCGGGACCCTTATCCAGGCGGGCTTGATGTCCAGCGGGCGGAAGCGGTAGTTCAAGAGGATGAGCCCAACGATCCCAAAAACCGCGGCCATGCCGGGGATGGCGAAGGGGAGGACGGAGGACGGCGCCGCGGCATACCACAACAGGAACTCCACCGTGCTGAAGACGAAGTGGACGGCCACCGTGGTGGCCAGCCAGAAACGGGCCAGGGGATGGCCCCGGCTGAGAAGCCTCGCCCCCATCGCGTAGCAGAGGCCCAGGCTGCCGAACTCAACAGTGGCGACATAGGCGGGTACGCTGATGACCGTCAGGATCGCCAGCACCGTAACCAGGCGGGCGGACGTTTGGGCTGCCGGGTCGAACCGGTCCATGATCAGCTTGATCAGCACAAAGCTGAGCAGTATGTTCAGCGGGAGCAAGGCGTCAATGCCGTTCTCGGCGGAGGTCAGGAAACCGATGGTGGAGAGGGCCACGCCGAGCAACAGTATCTCGAGTTTGAACCGGTACGACCCCGAGTAGCCGACCAGGAAGAAGAACAAGGGAGCCGCCAGGCGGCCCACGATTCTCATCCAGACGTTGTGGTCCACGAAGAGCCAGCCGGCGTGGTCGACAACCATGGCGGCGATGGCCAGGACCTTCACCACATCGTGGCTGTTGACGGCCGCGCCGTACCGGTAGATGCCTGACACCCGGGCGTCCGCGGCGCCGGCACCCGCCGCCGGTACAGTGGTGGCCGAAGCGCTCATGCCATCCTCTTCCGGCTTCGCACCCTGTTCCTTATGTACCACCCCGCCGCGACGGTGAGGGCCAGCAGGTATATGGCGGCCGCGGCGACCAGCCTCGCATTGAGGCGGTCGCGTTCGGCGCGGTCCTGAACCAGGATCCCATCCAGGTGGTCGATCCCGTGCTGAATGTGCCTGGCATCCGCGCCGCTGAACGCCTTCTCCTCCACCTGTCCGTCCGGCGCAAGGTATTCCACGGTCACCGTCTCGAACCGGGACACTTCCGCCTTCCAGTCTCCCCGGGGAAGACTGAAGCAGCCTTCAACCTCCAGGCTGGCCCCTTCTCCTTCGACGATCCTGGGATTGACCATGCAGACGAACTCACCGCCGGCCGAGGACAGCCCTATCCCGGTTCTAACGACGATGATTCTCTCGGGCACGCCTGCCTGTGGCGCGGACAGGACATCGGCGCCCGTCTGCCCCATGGTGTTCCGCAAGAGCTCCAAGAGCCGGGTGATGCGTTCTTCCTGCGCCCCAACGTCTTCAACCGGTCTCGCGGGTTCCCTCAACCGCTCGTCCGGATACATGATGATATCCAGGCTCTCCCGGCCGCCCACCGAGATCCTGTCGGCCGTCATCCAGGCGGCGCCGGCGGTGAGGGCCGCCGCCATCAGGACGAGCAGGATGAAGGATACTGAGAGCAGTTTTGGCATGTAGCGGTCGCGTTATGCGCCCGCCATTCTACCATGGCCGACCGGGGCGGACCAAATGGGGGAAGGGTTCTTGGGGAAGGGCCTTTCTGGATGCTGGGCCAGGATTCGAACCTGGGTCTCAGTGCGCAAAACACTGCATGCTTCCTCTACACCACCCCGCATCGCCGGCCCGGGCCATCATCGGCCCTCAACCACATGTTATCACAACCGCGGTAAGGGTTGGGTAAAGGGGGCATGCGATACAAGAAGAGTGAGGAATAGAATGGCGGAGGAGATGGAGGCGGCGAGTGGATTCGAACCACTGCGTGGAGCCTTGCGGGCCCCTGCCTTACCTCTTGGCTACACCGCCCGGAGCCTGGCAGGCTTCTGTTGAGAGTCTACACCTGCAGTCAATATACATCATGCGATTATCCCCCGGCAAAACCAGGCCGGAAAAGCCGAGGTTGAACTGGAGGCGCGGATGGGGAAATACGTGCAGCGAATAACGCATAAGGGCGTGCATTTCTGCGCCACACTCGAAGAAGGCAAGGAATGGCTGGTGAGTGAGGAGAACCAGGGCCGCCAGGGTGGTGTATGACCAGGGTGCTGACTTTCGTTGCGCTGATTGGCTGCGCAGTGGCCTTTGCCGGCCTGTTCGCGCACTCCCTGGCAACGAGTGGTACGTGTCACATTGTCTGTGTGTGCTTGAAGCGACCCGCCAGTACGGCCTATTCCTGACGTTGTCCGGCAGCGTAGTCGGGGGATTGGGGGGACTCGGGGGGCTGTCGCTGCTGGCCCAGATCCACCGACGAGAAGCATCGCCAAGCCCTTGAAGCAACCCCGGCAGCCGTACCACACCCCACGAGCGCCTGGCGTTCCCGCAGTTCAGGCCACGCAGGAGGGCACCTATGGTAGAATTTCAGCGTGTGCGGGGAAGTGCTGGAACTGGCAGACAGGCATGACTTAGGATCATGTGCCGCGAG
>CAYPDY010000145.1:0-6251 GCA_964409515.1 uncultured Dehalococcoidia bacterium | reverse complement strand
CAACATCATCAGCTGCGTGCAGGCCCAGGGCGGGGAGGGGGGGATCTCGTGGTGCGGGGAATCCACGGTGGTGCGGGACAGCTGGTCGAACGAAGAGTGGATTGACGGTCCATCCGGGGACTCCGGTCCGGCCCGCCCCGGCTCCGGCACTCCGGCCTGGGCCTGGGCGGTGATCGGGGTGGCCGGAGGAGCGGTCCTTGTCACGGCGGCTCTCGCGGCCGGTCTGTTTGTGCGCAGAGGGCCCGCCGCCCGCTGAACCTCAATTCCGTATGCCCGACATGAGAGGAGAAAACAGATGCCACTGGGGGACAATTCGGTAGCCTGCGCGTCCCGCAGCGGCCGGCCGCCGCTCCTGGCCGTCCTCATGCTGCTTGCACTCTCTGTTGTGACGGCGCCAGTCTCCGTCTCGGCCGCGTCCATCACCAGCCCCGACGGATGGGAATGGCAGAACCCCCTGCCTGTTGGGCACGACCTTCATGCCGTCTGGGGCACTTCGTCCACGAACGTTTTCGCGGTGGGCGAATGCGGGACCGTTCTGCACTTCGACGGCGCGTCGTGGTCCTCAATGCCCTCGGGAACGACAGCAGCCCTCTATGGCATCTGGGGAAGCTCCGCCTCGGACATCTTTGCCGTCGGCTGGCAGGTCGTGCTTCACTATGACGGCAACGCATGGGCCACTATATCCTCCGGCCCAGCCCCCGTCTTGTGGGACGTCTGGGGGACATCGGCCACCGATGTCTTCGCCGCCGGTTCATGGGGGCTGTTGCACTACGACGGCGCAGAGTGGTCCCAGGTACAGATAGGGGGCATCCGCTACAACGTCCAGGCTGTCTGGGGGACGTCTCCCTCGGACATCTTCGTCACCGATATCGTTCCGGCGGGCGTTCGCTTCGACCAGGACTCCGTCACCCACTACGACGGCACCCACTGGACGCAGACGCCGATCGGCGCTACGCAGCCCTGCAGCCTGTGGGGGGCCTCATCGAGTGACGTCTTTGCCGTGGGACGCCAGATAGCCCACTACGATGGTTCCGCGTGGTCCGTCATGGCCATCGACGGGGTGGGCACGCTGAACGACGTCTGGGGCGCCTCGGGCACTAACGTATTCACGGTTGGTGACAACGCCTACCGCTACAATGGCACCTTCTGGGAAGCAGTCCCCCTGGACCCCCATCCCGTCCTCCGCGGCGTGTGGGGGTCCTCGGCCACGGATGTCTACGCCGTCGGCGACTCGGGGACTATTATCCACTTCGACGGCGTCAGGTGGAGCCGTGCCGGGAGCGGGACCACCCATGATTTCAGGAGCGTGTGGCAAGCCCCTTCATCCAACGTCTTTGCCGTAGGAGGCTATCTGGATGCGGCCAGCTCGACCTTTCTGCCAGCTATCGTGCGCAAGGATGGCAGCACCTGGGCTCCCGTGGAAGGCGTCATCTCGAGCCCCGATCCCTACGGCGGTTCGGACTACGTCGAGGGCATCTGGGGAAGCTCGTCCTCCGACATCTTCGCCGTGGGCAGCGCAGGCACCATCCTGCACTACGACGGCTCCGCTTGGGCCAACACGGCTGTCGGTCTATCGCCCGAGCTCAGCCTGTATGGTGTCTGGGGCACATCCCCCTCCGATGTCTTTGCCGTCGGAGGCAGTCGAGCTCAGACCGGCTCGCCCATCCTGCACTACGACGGGTTCACCTGGTCGCCCATGGCCTCAGGAACGGACGCCCCTCTCTCTGGAATATGGGGCACGTCGTCCACCAACGTCTTCGCCGTGGGAAACGGCATCATCCTGCGCCACGACGGCAGCGCCTGGGCTCGCGTCGCGGCAGTGCCAGCTGATGTCGCCTTTCACGCTATCTGGGGCTCGTCCGACTCCGATGTTTTCGCTGTCGGGAGCGAAGGCCGCATTCTCCACTTCAACGGTGAAAACTGGGATTTCATGCCGACAGGGATCACGGTTGACCTCCAGGGGATACACGGGAGCTCCCCCTCCGACGTGTACGCCGTGGGTGCCGCGGGCACGATCCTGCAGTACGACGGCTCTGCCTGGGCGGCCATCAGAAGCGGTACGTGCCGTGACCTCTATGACGTTCGCTGCACTTCTGAAGGCGTCTTCGCCACAGGCGACCGCGGCACCATTCTCCGATATCAGCCTCCTCCTTCGGAAGCGAGCGGAAACGGCACCCCCGCCTGGGTCTGGGTGGCAGTAGTGGCCGCCGGGACGGCGGTCCTTATAGCGCTGAGCACGGTATTCCTGACACGGCGCAGCAAGGGCGCCGCCTGACCCGCCAGCCGCAGCCCGACCGCCGCACCGGGCTCGATGCCAACCCGCACCACACGTTGCCTATCGCGGTGTTTCGGGCTAAGATAAGGCAGCGCAGCCGGCAACCGGCCGCGCTCACAGCATGACACAGACGAGACTCCTCACCGTAGTGATCCCCGCCCTGAACGAAGAACAGGGGATCCAGCATACCATCGCCGCCGTCCCCCGTAAGGAGCTCGAGGCCATCGGCTACGGGGTGCAGGTGCTGGTAGTCGACAACGGCTCCACCGACCGGACCGCGGAGCTGGCCCGGGGCGCCGGGGCAGACGTGGTCACGCAGCCGGTCCGCGGGTACGGCGCGGCGCTGAAGAAGGGCTTCCATTCGGCCGCGGGAGATGTCATCGTGACGGCGGACGCCGACGCCACCTACCCCCTGGAGGCCATTCCCTCGCTGCTCGAAATCATGGACCGCGAGAAACTCGACTTCCTGACCACCAACCGCTTCGCGGACCTGGACAAGGCCGCCATGCCCCTGCTGAACCGCATGGGCAACCGGCTGCTGTCCGTGGCCGCCACGGTCCTCTTCAGGATACGCATCGAAGACGCCGAGTCCGGGATGTGGCTCTTCAGGAAGGCCCTCCTGCCGCGCCTCAGGCTGCATTCGGACTCCTGGCCCCTGTCCCACGAGATCAAGATCGAGGCCTGCTGCTACAGCGGGTGCCGCTGGAAGGAGGTGCCCATCCAGTATCGCTCCCGGGTCGGCCAGACCAAGCTCTCCAATGCCTGGAAGGTGGGCCTCATCGACCTGCTGCACATCGCCAAGAAGAGGGCGGTACGGTGAGGCCATGAGACTGGCCTTCGTCTATGACGTCGTTCACCCCTACGTCGTCGGCGGGGTGCAGAAGAGGAACTGGGAGATAGGCCGCCGGCTGGTCAAGAAAGGCCACGAGGTGACCATCTTCGGGATGAAGTACTGGGAGGGCGATGACGTCATGTACCGGGAAGGAGTCCGGTTCCAGGGCGTCTGTCCCCCTCAACCGCTGTTCATAGAGGGCCGCCGCTCCATAAGAGGGCCCCTTTACTTCGCCGGCCGGGTCTTGCCCCCCCTCATGAAGGAGAGGTTCGACATCGTAGAGGTGGCCAACTTCCCCTACTTCCCCTGCTTCTCCGCCTGGTTCTGCTCCCTGGTCAGGCGGTCCCGCCTGGTCATTACCTGGCACGAGGTGTGGGACGACTACTGGTACGAGTACCTGGGGAAGAAAGGGGCCATGGGGAAGGTCATTGAGCGCCTGGTGGCCCGCCTGCCCCAGAAGGCCATCGTGATCTCGACCCACACCGGGGATGCGCTGCAGAAGCTCGGCCGCAAACAGGCGGACGTCGTCGCCTGCGGCGTGGACGTCGCCGCCATCGAGAGCGCTGCCCGGTGGCCCAAATCCAACGGCCTCATCTTTGCCGGCCGGCTGGCGCAGGAAAAGAACGTGATCCAGCTCCTCCGGGCCGTGGCCGTCCTGAAGGAAAGGGGCCAGGACGTGAGCTGCATCATCATCGGGCAGGGGCCCGACCGGGAATCGCTGGAAGGCGAGGCCCACCGGATGGGCATTGCCGAGAAGGTCCGCTTCCTGGGCCGGGTGGAGAGCGACGCCGACGTCTACTCCTACATGAAGGCCTCCCGGATACTGGTGCACCCGTCGATGCGTGAGGGATTCAGCCACGTGGTCCTGGAGGCCAACGCCTGCGGCATCCCGGTGGTCACCGTCGATCACCCCCAGAACGCCGCGCAGAACCTGATCACCCAGGGGCGTAACGGATACATCTGCGGCCTCACCCCCGAGAACATGGCGGACAAGATCCAGCAGGCCTTGACCACGGAAGGCTGGGAGGGCAGGTGCCGGGAGTTCGCCGCCGGCTATGACTGGGACCGCATCGCGGATCAGGCCGAGAAGGCCTACGAGGGAGGTTGAGACCGCGGGCATGACGGCAACCATGCTACTCCGCCGCTTCCAGCAAAGCTTGGCCAGGGCGCTCTCGCCGGCGCCAGGTCTGCGCCTCGGAGCAGCCAGCCCAGTCCCCGGCCCCGGATCCACATGGCCGGAGCGGCTGAAGCCGCATCTCCCCCTGATCGTCCTTCTCCTGTCCCTGACCGTCATCGGCACAGTCAGGTACATGGCTGTGCGCCAGCACATTGATATGGGACCGGACATCGCCAACTACCTGACCACCATGAACACCTTCTTCGGCCACGACGTTGCCGGGACGGGACTGCTCCGGCCCCCTCTCATAGCTCTCCCGCTGAAGGCGTTTACCCTGGTCTTTGGCGACCTGACCGGCGCCAAGCTGCTGGGCGTGCTGATCTCCGTGGCCCTCGGCCTGCCTTTCTACCTTGTTGCCCGCCGCGTCTCACTCCCCTGGATAGCCGTGGGGGCCACCATCCTCTTTGTGCTCACCCCGGCGTACTCCAACATGCTCTCCTGGGGCTACATAACCATGTTCGGCATATTCTTTACCCTGCTGGCCGTCTACTTCTTCGTTTCCATATTGGAGTCTCCCTCGAAGTGGAACGTCATTCTGGCGGGTCTGTGCGCCTCCTTCGTGGCCGGTTTCCACCAGCTGACCGCGGCCTTCTTCTTCCCCCTCTTCATCATCCTCGTTATCGCCCTCTTTCTTCTGGACCGTGACCTGCTCCGCCAGAACATCCGACCCGTCGCGGCCGCCATGGTCCTCACCGTCGTCTTCTGCCTCCCCTACGTCCCCGTCTACCTCCACCTGCTCGACATGCAGTCCTCGCAGGGCGGCGAAGCCGGCCTGTCCTCCACCCCTTTCGTCCAGTTCGCCTCCGGGATATGGTACGTGCGCTGGCTCTGGGCCATAGTCATCGGGATGATTCTGGCGCTGGTCAGCCTGGTATGGCTGCGGCGCCTCGACAGGACCATGGCCACCTTGCTGGCCGTGCTCCTGGTCGTTCCGCTCTCCCTGACGGTCTTCACCCTGCCCCCGCCTTTCGTCGAGCTGAATCGTCGCGCCCAGTACTTCCTTTATGTTCCCGTCTGGGCCATCACCGGCTTCGCGGCCTCGCTCCTCTGGTCCTGGAGTCCCTCCGTTCTGCGGGGCCTTCGCCGCCAGCTACCGAAAGCGGCCGCCGCCGGCATCATGCTCTTCCTCCTCATCTCCGGGGCAACCACGTCCCAGCGAGAGCTTCGGATAGGGCTTGACTACTATTCCTACCTTGATGACACCCGCTGGACCGCAGTGCAGTGGATCCAGGCAGAAACCGCGGATGACGCCACTATCGCTGCCTACCCCGAGAACTTGGGGTGGTGGATAGAGGGAATCGCCTCCAGGGCCGTCCTCGAGGTAACCGGAAGGAACATGGAGGCCAACATCACGGAGAAACAGCGTTCCTTCGTGGCGGAGCTCATCCTTTCCCGAAACCGCGGCCTCAGCAACGGGCACGTGAGGCTGGCCACGTCATCTCCGTACACGGATCTGCCCGGGAACCCGGTCATCGGCTTCTATGTCGGAGGTCGGTACCAGGACCTTCTCATGTTTGAGGACAGCGAGAGCAGCATCCAAATCGACGGTGGCAGTACCCTCCGCCTGACCGAGGTATCCACCCCCGGATTCAGCCTCAGCGGAGACGGCTCCCTGATGCAGATGGTGACCACCTACCGCCGGGACGATGTCACCGTCACCCAGACGGCGACGCTGGAGGCAGCCGGCCAGAAGGCGGTTGTCGCCTACGCCATCCACAGGAGCGGCGAGGCACCGGCCCGGCTCTGCATACCATCGTTCTTCTGCTATGAGCCGGTCTCCGTTTCAGCCTGTCCCCAGGACGATTGCATCGAGGTGGTGCAAGAGATGGAGACGCCCTTCGACGGAATAGTCCCGGTTACGACCAGGCTGTCTGTTGACGCCGCAGGAGCCGCCTGTGCACCCCCGGGCATGCTGGAAGACAGGGTAGCCCTGGCCTTCGACATCCTGAGTGCTGATGCCGACATCA
>CAYPDY010000144.1:0-6443 GCA_964409515.1 uncultured Dehalococcoidia bacterium | reverse complement strand
CGCCGCGGTGCCCGAACTTCAGCTTGAAGGTGCGGGCGCCGAAGGCCCGGCCGATAAGCTGTTCCCCCAGGCAGATGCCCATGATGGGCTTCACCCCGGCCAGCCTCCCCACCGTCTGCACGATATGGCCGAGCAGGGCCGGATCCCCGGGGCCGGGTGAGAAAAGGACGCCGTCGGGGCGCAGATCGAGGATCTGCCGGTCAGAGCAGGTGCAGGGGACGGCGGTCACCGCGCAGCCCAGGCGCCGCAGTATGCGCAGGATATTGTATTTGACGCCGCAGTCCACCACTACCAGGTGGGGGCCAGCGGCAGCCAGGCCAGAGGCGGGCCCGGCAGGAACCGGGCCATCGTCCCACCGGTAGGGGGCCGCGGTGCTGACCTCCCTGACGAAATCGACGTTGTCGTAGCGCGGCAGACCCCGCAAGCGCGCCAGGACGTCCTCCGTTGAGCCCTCGGTGCTGACCGCCCCCATCATAACCCCGCGGTACCGCAGATGCCTGGTCAGGGCCCGGGTGTCCACGCCATGAATGCCCGGCGCGCCGCCCGCGGCCAGGAACTCGTCCAGGGTCCGACCGCTCTGCCAGTGGCTGGGGATCCCGCACAGCTCACGCACCGCCAGGCCCCTCACCCGGATGCACGCCGATTCGAAGTTCTGGTCGTTGATGCCGTAGTTGCCGATCAGGGGATAGGTGAGAACCAGTATCTGTCCGGCATATGAGGGATCGGTCAGCATCTCCTGGTAGCCGGTCATGCTGGTGTTGAACACCACCTCGCCGTAGGAGAAGGTATCCGCACCGAAGGTGTAGCCTTCGTACGATGAACCGTCCTCCAGTACCAGAATGGCTCTTCTGTTCATAATCACCTTGCCAGCCTCTCCGGACTGACTTAAAGGCTGCCTGCTATTCCAGGGTTCTCAGGCTGCCGCCGGCGGCCGCCGCCGGCAGGTCCCAGAAGCTCACCAGCCGCTCGAAGTCGATCAGGCCGCTCTCCGAGGAATTGTCCACCTCCACCCCCGCCTCCACGGCCGCCGCCACCGGATTCAGCCCGCCGAGGAGGACCATGCCGATGCGGTTCATGCCCAGCGCGATCTGGCAAACCGGCTCGCCGACGTTTCCCAGCACGAAGACACCGTTGATGCCGGCCTCCTTCAATCGTCCCAGGGCCTCCTCGACGGTCGCCCTCGCCGGGGCCGGCAGCTCGCGGAAGTTGGCCAGCAACCGGCCGCTGCCGCCCCTGGCGGCCTGGCCGACGCTGGTCATACTGGCGCGGATGTACTGCTCCGAGGGATCGAGGGAGGTGCCGGCGTAGTTGATAATGGCGGTGAAGCGCCTGGGCATCGAATCACGGACCTCCAGCACGCCGCCGAAGCGGGACTCCACCGGCACGCCCGCCTTCAGCAGGACCCCGTTCACCGCTACGCTGCAGACCGTGGCCAGACCCACTTTGCCCTCCGGCACGACGACGCCGCCCAGCCTCTCTCCCTCGTGCCCTACCGCCACCAGGTGGCTGACGCAGAAGCCGGCCGCGAATGCCTCGCGCATGGCCGAAACGGCCTTCTTGAACCTGTTCCTGGCGAAGATCGAGGTGTTGATGGGCACCAGCCCGGTTCGCTTCTCCGGGACAAAAGTAGTCTGGTACGCCAGGGCCTCCAGCTTGTCCAGGATGAAGCCCACCTGGTCCGGCGCCAGCGCTATCTGCAGCTCCTCGACTCCCAGCGGGGTGATGCTCCGCCCGTCCCGCCCCCCGGGCTGGGTGTACCCCCGCTCGTCCATGATCCTCAGGTGGTACCTGATCGCCCGCTCGCTCAGGTTCAGTCCATACCGCTGCAGCTCCCGGGCGATGGTGATCGAGCCCAGCGGCTCGCCGGACTCGGCCAGCACCCTCAGGATGGAGAGTATCTTCTTCTCGGTATCGGAGTTGGCACTCTGCACCATACCGGCAACCCCTTTCCGCATTGGTGCCCCGGTGCCATTATAGCATGACATCAGGTTTCACTTCCGAAGTGTCTTATACACCGTTTCCAGGTCCTCCAGCCAGAGCCGGCCGTCGGCGTCCGATGGCATGCGCCAGTCACCCCGCGGAGACAGGCTGACCGAGCCCACCTTTGGTCCCTCGGGCAGGCAGGTCCTCTTGAACTGGTTGGAGAAGAACCGCTCCAGGAAACTCGCCAACCACCGGTGCAGATCGCCCAGACTGTAGCGGCCCTCAAACAGCCCCTGCTGCCGGGCCTCGTTGGCCAGGTACAGGATCTTCCCCGGCCGCATGCCCCACCGGATGAAGGGGTACAGGTAGAAATCAGCCAGCTCCACAGGGCCGATGACCTCCTCGGTCTTCTGGGTCACCTCCCCGTTCCGCGGCCGGCGCAGCTCCGGGGATATCGGCGTCTCCAGGATGTCGTACAGCACGCCCTGCGCGGGCGAGCCGGCCTCCTCTTCATCCGCCACCCACCGCACCAGGAACCGGACGAGCGTCTTGGGTACCGAGGCATTGACGTGATAGTGGGAAAGGTGATCGCCGGAGAAGGTGCACCACCCCAGGGCGATCTCGGTCAGGTCCCCCGTCCCGACCACCACCGCCCCCGTCTCGTTGGCCTTGTTGAAGAGGAACTCGGTGCGGTAGCGGGCTTGAACGTTCTCGAATACCACATCCTCTTCTCCGGCATGGCCCAGGTCCCGCAGGTGGGCCCGGCAGGTGCGGGTGATGTCCACGGTCTCCAGCCTGGCGCCCAGCGCCCGGCAGAGCGCGGCGGCGTTGCCCCTGGTGCGGCGGGTGGTGCCGAATCCGGGCAGCGTGCAGGCGTGGACGTTCTCCCTGGGCAGTCCCAGGAAGTCCATCGTCCTGGCCGCCACCAGGAGAGCCAGGGTCGAGTCCAGGCCCCCGGAGACACCCAGGACCACGCGGTCCCGCCCGGCCCCCGAAAGCTTGCCGGCCAGCCCGGCCACCTGCATGGAGAAGATGTCCCGGCACCTCTCGGCCCGCCGGGCCGGATCGCCCGGCACGAACGGCTGGGGGTCGATCCTGCGGTGCAGCCCGCCCGCCGCCGGATCGATTACCTCCGCCTCGACGGTCCGGAATGTCCGCGCTGCCCCGCGGCCTTCCCCGAAGGTGGTAGCCACCCGGCGGTCGTGCGCCAGCCGGTCCAGGTCGATGTCAGCCACCACCAGCCTCGGATCGGCGGACAGTCGATCCGCTTCCTCCAGGATGGCCCCGTTCTCCGCCATCACGATGTGGCCGCCGAACACGACATCGTTCGATGACTCACCCCACCCGGCCGAAACGTAGCAGAGGGCCGCCAGGCACCGCCCCGACTCGGAGCAGACCATGGTCCGGCGCCAGTCCGCCTTGCCGATGAGCTCGTTGCTGGCCGAGAGGTTGACCAGCACCGTGGCCCCGGCCACGGCCTGGTGCTCGTGAGGCGCCAGCGGCACCCAGAGGTCCTCGCAGACCTCCACCCCGATGGTAGCCGACGGCAGGCCCTTCACCCGGAAGAGGAGGTCCGTGCCGAAGGGGACCTCCTGCCCCAGCAGGCCGATGCCGCCCGGGCGGGCCTGTTCGCCGGAGGCGAACCAGCGGTCCTCGTAGAACTCCTTGTAGGCCGGCAGGTATGTCTTGGGCACCACCCCCAGGACCCGGCCCGAGGCCAGCACCGCGGCGCAGTTGTACACCTTCTGCTCCACCAGCAGAGGCAGGCCGACCATGACGACCATGGCGGTGGAGGCACTCTCCTCCAGTATGCGGCGCAGCCCTTCCCGGGCCTGCCGCAGCAGCACCTCCTGATGGACCAGGTCGGCGATGGTGTAGCCGGTGATGGCCATCTCGGGGAAAGCCAGCACCTGGACGCCTTCCTCCGCGGCCCTCCGGACGCACTCGATAATGGCCCCGGAGTTGCCGCCGACATCGCCCACCCGAAGGCGGGGGGCCGCCGCGCCGACGCGCAGAAAGCCCAGGTCCCGGGTCAGGCGCATCTCCCGTTTCATTCGATTCTCCTCATGCGGCATAAAGCCTCCGCACCGGACACCACCGCCATCTCGCGACCAGGGACCCGCCCGGGACGCTCTCTTCCAGGCGCGTCCCGGGCGATCCCCTATGGCAGCGGAAGCCGCTCAGACTACAGGATCGGCAGGTACCGCCGGAGCTCGTACTCCGTCACCTGGATGCGGTACTTGTCCCACTCAATCTTCTTGTTTTCGATGAAGGCGTGAAACACGTGCTCTCCCAGCGCCTTCCGCACCACCTCGCTCTTCTCCGTAAGCTGGATGGCGTCCCAGAGGCTGGCGGGCAGGGTGCCGATGTTCCTCTCCTTCCTCTCCGCCTCCGACATCTCGTAGACGTTCTCCTCGACGGGCTCGGGCGGCTTCAGCCCCTTCTCGATCCCGTCCAGCCCGGCGGCCAGCATGACGCTGAAGGTCAGGTAGGGATTGCAGGCCGGGTCCGGTGACCGGTACTCGATGCGGGTGGCGTTCTCCTTGCCCGGCTTGTACTCGGGCACCCGGATGAGGTCCGACCGGTTGCGCCGCGCCCAGGACAGGTATACCGGCGCCTCGTAGCCCGGCACCAGCCGCTTGTAGGAGTTCACCCACTGGCTGGTCACAGCCGTGATCTCGGGCGCGTGCTTCAAGAGCCCGGCCACGTAGGACCTGGCCGTCCCGGACAGGTGGTACGGGTCATTCTTGTCGAAGAAGGCGTTCTTGCCCTCCTTGAACAGGGACTGGTGCACGTGCATGCCGCTGCCGTTCTCGCCAAACATCGGCTTGGGCATGAAGGTGGCGTAGACGCCGTGGTTCAGGGCCACCTGCTTCACCACCAGGCGGTAGGTCATCACGTTGTCGGCCATGGTCAGGGCATCCGTGTACCGCATGTCGATCTCGTGCTGGCTGGGGGCCACCTCGTGGTGCGAGTACTCCACCCCTATCCCCATCTCATTGAGGGTGAGGACGGTATCCCGCCTCAGGTCGGCGGCCTCATCCAGGGGGATCATGTCGAAGTAGCCGCCCACATCCAGGGTCTCGGTGCCCTTCGAGTCCCTGAAGTAGAAGTACTCCAGCTCCGGGCCGACGTAGAAGGTGTAGCCCAGGTCGGCGGCCCGTTTCAGGTTCCTCTTCAGGACGGACCGCGGGTCACCTTCATAGGGCTCACCGCCCGGCCTCATGATGTCGCAGAACATCCGGGCCACGGCGTGGTGCTCCCGCGGCCTCCAGGGGAGCAGGCAAAAGGTGTCAGGGTCGGGCAGGGCCATCATGTCGCTCTCGTCGATCCGGGCAAACCCCTCGATGGACGAGCCGTCGAAGCCCATACCCTCCTCCAGCGCCCCCTCCAGCTCCTCCACGGTGATAGCGAAGCTCTTGAGCATCCCCAGGATGTCCGAGAACCACAGCCGGATGAACTTGACGTCATGCTCCTTCGCCATCTTCAGCACATACTCTTTGCTTTCCTTCTTTGACTTCGCTGCCATTTCTCCTCCTTATCACTGTTGTGTCTCCTCTGCTTCGCCGTCCGCCCGCGCCGCGGGCGGACGATCCGTCTCCACTACACGGCGTTGTTGTCCCTGTCCCCCGTCCGCACCCGTATAGCATGCTCCACCGGGATCACGAACACCTTCCCGTCTCCCCGTTCACCGGTGCGGGCTCTGGTCACTATCACGTTCAGGGCCCGGCCCAGGTCCTCATCCAGGACCACCACCTCGACCTTCACCTTGGGCAGGAATTCCACCCTGTACTCGCCGGACCGCCACTGCAGCGGTACGCCTTTCTCCCGCCCGCGGCCGCTCACCTCCGCCACGGTCATGCCGTAGACCCCTATCCCTTCCAGCGCCGCCCGGACCGGCTCCAGCTTCTCCTCCCTGATTATGGCCTCTATCTTCTTCATGGCCTACAACCCTCCGTAAGCTCTCTCACCGTGCTGCGAGATATCCAGTCCGACCACCTCTTCCTCCTCCTTGACCCTCAGTCCGATAGTCGCCTTGATCGCCTGCGCGATGAGCCACGTGCCGGCGAAGGCCACGACCCACACCACGCCTATGGCCGCCAGCTGTTTGGCCAGCAGCAGGCCGCTGCCGTATACCAGGCCATCCGTCCCCGCCGCATTCACGGCCGCGCTGGCGAAGATGCCGGTGGCCAGCGCCCCCCACGTGCCCCCCATGCCGTGGCAGGCCCACACATCCAGGGACTCGTCCACCTTCTGCCTGGTCCGCCACATCATCACGTAGAAGGAGATGGCCGCCGCTACCGCCCCAATGGGTATGGCCGCCAGGGGGGTCACGAACCCCGATGCCGGCGTGATGGCTACCAGCCCCACCACCGCTCCCGTGGCCACCCCCAGCAAGGAAGGCCGGCGATGGATCCAGCCCAGGCACATCCAGGTCACGGCAGCCGCGCAGGCCGCCGTATTCGTGGCCACGAAGGCGCTGGCCGCCAGCCCTCCGGAGGTCAGGGCGCTGCCGGCAT
>CAYPDY010000143.1:0-6448 GCA_964409515.1 uncultured Dehalococcoidia bacterium | reverse complement strand
GTGGTCTGCCCCAACAAGAAGTGCGGGGCCATCCAGTCGCCGCTGGGCGACAAGTGCATCAAGTGCGGGAAGCCCCTGAAGAAGAAGTAGCGCGTGCGCGCGACAGGGAGGTAGAGCATGGCATTACAGCCGTTTACCAGCAATTTCGAGGACAACAGCACCGAGGCCGGGTTCCAGTTCACGTTCTACTGCGACGCCTGCCGCGAGGGCTACAAGACCAGGTTCATCGAGTGCAAGAGCTACAAGAAGGGGAGATTCTTCAGGGGGCTGGGACAGCTGGCCAGCGCCGCCGGCTCCATGACGGGCGGCCGGCTGGGCAGCCTGGGGTATGGACTGGACAGAGGCAGCGATGTCATCAGCGAGAGGTTCCAGGGCATGTCCCCCGAGTGGCACAAGGAGCACGAGCCGGCCTTCGAGCTGGGCCAGAACGAGGCCAAGGGCCACTTCAAGCGCTGCCCCCGCTGCAAGAAGTACGTCTGCGACAACGACTGGAACGAAGAAGCCGGCCTCTGCATCGAGGAGGCCCCCCGCGAGAGCACCGAGGTGGCCGCGGCCCGGGCCGAGAAGATGGTAGACGACATCAAGGCCAGGGCGGCTGCCACCGCCGTGTTCACCGGGACCATCGACCAGCGGCAGACCCTGTGCCCGAAATGCAACAAGCCCGCCGGCGAAGGCAAGTTCTGCAACAACTGCGGCGCCCCGCTCAGCATTATGAAGTGCCCCCAGTGCGGGGCCGGCTACTCCGCCGGCACCCGGTTCTGCGGTGAGTGCGGCGCCAAAGTTGGCTAGGGACGCTGCCGCGGGCCCACGCGCATCGGCTGCCGCGGGCCCACGCGCATCGGCTGCCGCGGGGCGTCAGCAGGCCCGCCGCTTCTTCCACAGGAGGTACCCGCCGTACAGGATGCCCGCTGCCCCGATGGCGGCCATGACGGCGTAGAGTTGGGTGCAGTCCGTCCGCCACAGCGCCTCCACCGTCTTGGGGGCGTCCATGACCACCACGCTTTCTCTCTGGTCCGAAGAGCAGTCACCGCTCCATCCGTCAAACACGCGGCGGACCAGGAACCCCGCGGAGGGACTGGCGGAGATGGGCGCCTCGGAGCCGACGTCGTACCAGCCGCTGCCTTGGGCCCCGCCCCCGGCTGACAGCACCGTCAGTTGGTGTCGCGTGGCGCACAGCGCGCTGACCGCGCGGGCGGCGTCCATCCTGACCGTGATCGGATTGCCGGCTACTGACGCGCCGTCCACGGCCCATGCCAGGAAGGTGCGGGACGTGCCCGGGGTTTCCTGCGGCGCCGTGTCTGCCGACAGGGAGACCTCGGCCCCGGCATCATACCAGCCTTCACCTTCGACACCGGCCAGGTCCGTCTCCACGGACAGGTAGTGCTGTGTGGTGTACCCCGCCGTGCAGGATGCTGTGCCGCTGATATCGACCGTGCGGCTGGCCGAGGTGACGCCGTCGTTCCAGGACCGGAAGGTGTACCTGGTCCCGGGATCGCCTTCTATCGTGGCGCCGATCTGCACGGTGAAGGTGTGGTTCGTTCCGGGAAGGAAAGGCACCGATACCGGCAGGTCCGGGTAGAACTCACCGTTGACGGTGGCCGATGCGACCCGCGGATCGGCGTCGACGGTGAGCGTCGCCAGCCTGACCAGCGCCGCTTCTCCCTCGCAGCCGTCGAAGATCTGCGGGTGCTGTACGGACTCGAAGTCCATCGCGGTCTCGTACGCGGTCGTGCGCGGCTGAGCGTAGGCGAACAGCTCCTCCGCCGACACCTCGTTGTTGCCGTTGGAGTCCAGGACCTCCAGGTGTTCAAATCCCTCCAGGAGGTAGCTTCGAAACCGATCAATCGGGGGGATACTACGCGTACCGGACGCGCATGTCAAGAGCGGGCGCGCGGCTACTTTGGCCGGGCCAGCAGGGCCCGGATGTCCTGGCGCCACTGCTCGGGTGAGGAGTGGACCACCCGCCCCATGAACAGCCCGCGCAGCTCCCTCAGCTCCGGGATCTTCTGCACCGCGAACTGGTACCTGGCATACCGCGGCTCCCACATCTGCTCGTCGGACAGGTAGATCGGCTCCCGGCGGAAGTTGATGGCCTGCAGACAGCGGTTGATGCGGACGATGGCCCGGTCCACCGCCGCCTCCAGCTCTCCCGGGGTCTTCAGCGCGGCGTAGTCGGCGGGCGCGGCCACGCGGAAGATATAGGTGGCCTTGGAGGCCGCCGCCTCCATGGCGATGGCGTTGCCCGGCTGCTTTGGGTTGGTGCTGTAGAGGGGGGCCAGGAACCAGACGTACTCGCCGGTCAGGTCTCCCATCAGGCCGCGCTTCACGCCGATGCACATCCTCTTCTCGTCGGCGAGCGACTTGAGGAAGGCGTACTCGTCGGCGAGTCCGATGGCCTCCAGCTTCTTCTCCAGCCGTGCCCAGAGGCCGGTGGAGACCGCTTCTATGTCCAGCCTGCGGGCGGCCCGGCCCTCTTTCATCAGGCGGGCCAGCCTGCGGATCGCGGAGGGGTCTGTGGTGAGCAGCAGCTCCTGCAGGGAGGCCTGCACCTTGACGGTGAGGGCGTTCATGGCCTCGGCCAGGCTCCTCTTCCAGGGGTCGAGCTGCTTGCCCATGCGGGAGAAGACGAAACCTTCGCCGCCCTCCGTGTCCACGGCCACCGCGTTGGGCTCTTGCCTGACCTTGGCGATGTCGCTGTAGGGCAGGCGATGCAGATCGCCCCGGTCGGTGATCACCACCAGGGCGGTCTCGTAGAGCCGCGGCTCGCAGGTGCCCTTCTCCTTCTCCCGGCCGGCCTCGTCCCGGTAGATGAAGTCGGCCTGCACCGCGGCCTTCACCACCGTCTCGTTCATGAGCATGTCCGCCAGCAGCATCTCGTTGCGCAGCTTCGACGTTTCGCGGAAGAGGTCGTCCAGCCCCCGCCCCAGCTTCGACAGGGTGAGCTTCTCCTTCGAGGTCAGCGCCAGCTCGATGGTGTAGCCGGGCTGGGTGATCAGGGAGATTTGCCGGAGGGGTATCCGGAGCGCCTCTCCAAACTGCGGCAGGATGGACAGGTTCTCTTCGTCGAGCTGGGCCTGGGCCTGCCCCCGGGCCGTCTCCTGCCCGTCCTCCCCGGACAGCAGGTAGTCGGCGGAGAAGGTCATGACCACCGCGGGAGGTTTCTTCTTCGCCTCTTCCTCAGGAAGAGGCGCCTCCTCCGGCTGCGCGTCCACCTCCTCTGCGGGGACCGTCTTGGGTTCTTTGTCCTTCTTCATATGATCTCCTCGCGTCGCGTCCATGCCGCACTTCCATCGGGAATAGTACCACGTATGGGTGCGGGGTGCACTTCGAAGGCGGCGGCCGGGTCCCTGCCAGGCTGCGCTGGCCTGCTAGGTCCCTGGCTGCCGGCAGGGCGTCATGAGGCCGGAAGGGCAGAAGAAAGGCTTCTGCGTCATCTGTGTTTGCCGGCCCCGCCATTGAGCCAGTCGACGAAATCGAAGTGTCTCTTCAGTACGTGGAAGTTGGTGTACAGGTCCGCCACAAATGGCTGACCGTGGTACTCACGTATCCATACGGACGACTTCGCCTCGGGAAACTCCCTGGCCGTGAAACAGACCTTGCGCTCGTATGGCATCTGGTCGAACTGCTCGATCAGACTGCCGTCGCACCGGTCCCGGTCGGTGAACGTGAAGGCCAGGTTGCTCATGTTCATGCGTTCCACTCTTCGGGTCCACTTGCTGGCGGCTTCCTGGACATCCTTGTAGTTGATGAAATGGAGCTCCACATCATTGTTCAGGAGGCCGATCGGATACTGCTGGCCGCCAGTCGCATCACCATTCCCATCGTGATACTTGGACTTGTCGATGAACTTGAGAGGCGACCGCAGGTAGTGTTCCAGTCTGCCCAGCAGCTTGATGTAACAGGGGGCATGCAGGAACAGGCCCACAAAGGGAGTATTGTACTCCAGGCCCAGCTCCTGATAGATCTTGGTTCCGATGCAGTTGCTGCCGATAATGGTGAAATCGGGGCTGTGCAAGCGTGTCTTCAAGCGACGCGTAGTCAAGGGTTTCAGCAGGGAGTCCCCGGTCCACCTGATGTCCGAGATGAGCCTGCTGGACAGAGCCTTGGCCTTCAACGCTTTCCCCATTGCACAACCTCCCTGAAACCGGATCACCGGCATTGGCGCCCGCCGGGAACCGGCCATGAAAACGCCGTTGGCACGCCGGAGAAATCGATCATAACGTGGGTGTGTGGGATCCGGTCAAAGCCAACTGGCGACTATGACGATGATACCACTCATGGAGGATAGGGTGTCAAGGTTGCTCAGCGGCGGGCAGTCCTGCCGGCGCCTGCCGGCTCCTTGACCAGCCAATCTCTGGCCTCATCCACGGTCTTGCAGAAATGCGCGTCCACGTGCAGGCTCTTCGCCAGGAGCTGTGCCGTAGACTGCTGCAGGGTGGTCAGGCCCACGAACGCAATACGGTTGTCCGGATTCTCCCTCAGGGTTGACGCCGCCTCTTTGGCCTTGCTCACTGAACCGGGCGCCATCGTGATGTTGGTGGCATTGACCAGAATGAGACAGGCATCCCGCTGCTTCGAGAGCTCCTGCTTCATCTCCTCCCAGGCCGCAATGCCCGCATCTTCACCCGCTCCGGGGGTATCCATGAACACGATTTCCCTGCCCCAGTAGCTTATCCGCCGCACATACTTGCCCATGCCGTGCCTTCCTTCAGAATGGGGACTGCTGTGTGACCCCACAGGCTAATCCACTCTAGCACGGCCGGTTCACCAGCGGTTCTCTCATCAGGGCATCCATGTCACAGTGTTGTTATATTTTCCGCAGGGAACAGAAACGGCGGATCTGATTTCAGATCCGCCGATATGCTTGATTCGTTGACTACCCGAGCAGTGAGCCGAGCAGGCCGAGCAGGCTGCAAGGACCGGATGCGCCAATCGTGATCGCGGCTATGACAGCCAACACCGCCACTGGAAGAGCTACCTTTACCAACTTCTTGAACACAAAACCCTCCTTCTAAACCTAAATAACCAGTTCGATACGGCCCGTCCCGTGCCCTAGAAACAGATGGTCGGCAGGGTGAACGACGGGAGCGGGATGCCTCCCACGGTCAGCGACGGAACCGTCATTTCCGGGGTGCAGCAGGTGCTGGCGATGGTCGTCGCCGCTATGACGGCCAACAGTGCCACTGGAAGAGCTACCTTGGCTATCTTCTTGAACATAATCGAGATCCTCCTCTCTGCGCCGTTTTGTGCATACCCCTCGTTAGTCGCCGCAGCCCTCGGAATCCCTCGATCATGGTGACCATCCGGGGTTGAAGGGGCGGTCATCTCAGGGACGTGCCGCAGCCCCGGCAGTAGTTCGCCTGACTGTCGCTCTTGAGTCCGCATTTGGGGCAGTAGGTTGCCGCCACATCGCGGGTGGTGGTACCGGTCTGCGTTCTTGGCCCACGGTCATCCCCCGGGGGGTGCAAGCCCAACGGCTCCATCAGCTCCGGATAGTATTCGGATGCGTAGGCCGCGAGAATGTCCTGGACCAGCTCGATCTTCTGTTCAAATGTGACCGGTGAGGGATCTTCGGCAATCTCCAGACCGAGAGTTCTCAGTTGAGACCATTGTCCCTTGTCTATCGCTTCGTGGGACTGTCTCCACATCTTCTCGGTCAAGCCCGGGTACAGGCTGCCGAAGCCGATTCCCTCGAGGATGAACATCTTCAGCCTGGCTTCAAGGTGTGGGTCGCATGGCAGCTTCTCATAGAATGGCTTGCTCTTTCTCTTGAAGTCCGCAAAGTCGGGCAGGGTGAGACCGGCCTTGGCCAATTCTGTTGACCATACCAGGTCGAAAATGGAAGTCGGCTCTCTGCCGAGCTCGTGAAGGCGCTTGTTGGCCTGGCTTTGGGAATCCGCCACGAATTGGGCTTCTTTTCCGGGCTGCACAATCATGTGTGCCAGGCTGTCCAGGCGATCACGCTTGGAGCAGCCTATGATGGCCCCGCTTTCATACAGATACGTGGCGCTGCTCAGGAGCCGGCCGAATTGCACGTAACGTCCGCCGTGCGGGTTCATCTCCACCATGCGGTTCCACACGGGGAGGATCATGACACCCAGCAAGCTCAGCGGAGGTTGTTGCTTCGCCATTCAACTAATCATCGACCGCATTGGCGTGGCGGCCAAAGCAGGGTGGTGCCACCTAGCCGATGGTTATGGCCGGGGTTGTCATCGCTGGAATGGAGCAGACGCAGCCGTTGGTCACTGCGGCTATGACCGCCAGAATCGCCAGGGGCAGAAGTACCCTGGCCAGTTTCCAATACATGAAACCCTCCTTCTGAACCAGAGTGATGGTGTGACATCATATCAGCCCAAGCTCAGCTTGGAGGTGGGAAGCCACAGGCCAATAGGGTCTGCCACGGTTACAGGCTAGCAGGCCCGGTTCACCAGCGAATCTCAGGCCGACG
>CAYPDY010000142.1:0-6551 GCA_964409515.1 uncultured Dehalococcoidia bacterium | reverse complement strand
TTTCGGCTCAGAAGGAAAACCCTGACTTCAGGGTAGACGGGTGCGGCCTTGAGCGGCTGTTGAACAGGCATTATTCATGTTGCGACTTCCGCCTGACCCGTACACCATCTGGTAGTGAACCGGAGGGCCATTTCCCTCGTCAAATCGCCCTCTTTTGCCCGTATCCGTTAGCCTAGACGACGCTCAGCCCCTCGTGAAAAATGGCCGAGATCCGTTAGCCTAGAAGCCATTTTTCGACATGTCCCATGGGTCTTTTCACGAGGGGATTTGGCTGGGGAACGAGGATTCGAACCTCGGCTAACGGATCCAGAGTCCGCTGTCCTACCGCTAGACGATTCCCCAACAAGGTCGGATTATAGCCGAAATGGGCGTTTCTGACAACAGGAAACCGGCGCCAATAGGGTGCGGCCGAGGGGTTGCCGCCCGCGCTCGCATTGTGCTAGACTCGATTCTCCGATGTCAGTTCTGCTCGAGACCAACCTGCCCATCCCGCTGCTTCACCGCGGGAAAGTCCGCGACAACTACGATCTGGGCGACCGGCTGCTGATCGTGGCCAGCGACCGCATATCGGCCTTTGACGCGGTGCTGCCCTGCGGCATTCCGGACAAGGGGGCGGTGCTGAACCTGATCTCCGCCTTCTGGTTCCAGAAGACGTCCCACATCGTGCCCAACCACCTGCTGGAGGTGATCAAGGATGCCTCCCGGCTGAAGGCCTACTGTCCCGGTGACTACGAGTTCCCCGAGGCCCTGGCCGACCGCTCCATGATCGTACGGAAGGCCGAAAGGATCGACATCGAGTGCGTGGTGCGGGGATATCTGTCGGGTTCCGCGTGGTCGGAGTACTCCCGGAAGGGGACGGTCAACGGCATCCGCATGCGCCCGGGGATGCTGGAGTCGGAGGAGTTCCCGGAGCCCATCTTCACGCCCACCACCAAGGCCGAGAGCGGGCACGATCAGCCGCTGTCACTGGCCGGGATGGCCGACCTGGTCGGGGAGAACCTGGCCAGGGAGCTTCGCGAGGTGACCACCGCCGTCTACCGGTTTGCGGAGGGATACGCCAGGACCAGGGGCATTATCATCGCCGACACCAAGATGGAGTTCGGGCTGGCGGACGGCGAGACGATCCTGATTGACGAGCTCCTCACCCCGGACTCCAGCCGCTTCTGGGATGCCGGGAGGTACTCCATCGGGCGCTCTCAGCCCAGCTATGACAAGCAGATGGTGCGGGACTGGCTCACGGCTTCAGGCTGGAACAAGGAGCCGCCGGCGCCCATGCTGCCGGAGGACCTCATCAGGAAGACCTCGGAGAGATACCAGGAGGCGTACCGCATTCTGACGGGCAGCGCCCTGTACCAGTGACCGGGAGGCGTAGAATGTACTTGGCCAAGGTTCACGTCACTCTGAAGCCCACGGTGAATGATCCCCAGGGGCTGACCATCAAGGGAGCCCTGCATGACCTGGACTTCAAGAACGTCAGCAGCGTGCGGGTGGGCAAATACATGGAGGTCATGCTGGAGGCGAAGAGCCGGTCGAAGGCTGAGGCCGAAGTGGATGACATGTGCCGCCGCCTGCTGTCCAACCCGGTCATCGAGCGATACCGCTTCGAGCTGGAAGAGGTCCCGGGCTAGGCCTGGGCGCGGACCGTCTCCAGCATCCCCGGGTGTTTTCTATCGAAATCCATCAGCCTGCGGATGGCCCTGGCCGCCCCCTTCATCGATAGGAAGAGGGGGTAGCCGCAGTCGATGCAGAGCCTCTGGATCTTGCGGGAGGGGACCCACGACTCTTCGTTGGTGATGAAGTGGATCACGGCGGCCACGGGAAGGCGTGACTCCTTCGCCCCCACCATCAGCGTCCCGCCGCCGGTGGTCAGCTGCCAGGCGTAGATGCCGCCCGGGGTGGAGTCAACGCTGTAGTGGACCAGCAGGAAGTCCAATCCCGGCCAGTCGTCCAGGGCGCCCACGAAATCCCCCATGCCGCCGTCGCCCCTCTGGTACCGCAGGCTCCACACTTCCTTCTCCCACTCCTTGATGTCGATCCGGGCCAGGAGGCGGGCCTGCTCCAGGCCCATCAGCGAGCTGGCGTCGATGGGGTTGCGCGTCATGCTGCCCGCGGGAGGCACGAGCGGGCGAAAGCGCTCTTTCACCTCGGGCGGTACCGGCGGCAGTTTGAACCCGGCCTTCTCGAACTCGTCGGTGGCCAGCACGCTGGCGCCGCCGCCGTTGCCCACCGCGCAGAGGCTGGGGCCCGGCGGCGGTCTCATCCGCAGGATGGCCACCAGCATGTCGACCAGCTCCCCCACGCTCTGAACCGGCACGGCGCCGGCCTGCCGGAGCAGGGCCTCAAAGGCGGCATAGGACCCGGCCAGCGAGCCGGTGTGGGTGGCCGCCGCCCGGCCTCCGGCTTCCGAGTACCCGCCCTTGTAGATCACGACCGGCTTGGCGGCCGCGGCCCGGGCCAGCGCCCGCCGGAAGCGGGGGCCGTCCTTGATCCCCTCTATGTATGCGGCGATCACCTTCGTCTCGGGGTCGTCGGTGAGGTATTCCAGCAGGTCGGACTCATCGATATCGCAGGCATTCCCATGGCTGATGACCTTGCTGAAACGGAGTCCGCGGACGGCGGCGCTGCGTATGACGTAGGTGCAGTTGCTGCCGCTCTGGCTGATGAGGCCGATCGGGCCGGATTCCTGCGGGTAGTTGAAACAGAAGCTGATCTTCGTGGCCGGGCAGTAGAGCCCCATGCAGTTGGGGCCGAGGAGGCGCATGCCGCTCCCCCTGGCGATCTCCACTATCCGGTCCTGCAGGGCGATGCGCTCCGGTTCTCCGGTCTCGGCGAAGCCGGCGCTGAAGAACTGGACCACCTTGACTCCCCTGTCCTTGCATTCCTGCACCAGATCGGGGCAGTTGGCGGCCGGGATGGCGCTGATCACGTGATCGATGGGCCCCTTGATCTCGCCCAGGCTGCGGTAGATCTTCATGCCCCTGGCCTTGCCGCCCTTGGGGTTGACCGCGTAGACCTGGCCGGTGTAGCCGAACTTGACCAGGGGGTCGATGTAGTACTCGTTTATCCACCAGTGCACCGGGTCGGTGGCCGCGCCCACCAGGGCGATGGACCGGGGGTGGAATATGTACTCCAGGGCGGGCGGACTGTCTTTCTTCATGTCAGGCTGGCTGTGCCCAGAATGGTAGCACTTCGGGCTCAGGTGTGTCCAGCTAGGTGCAGACTTCGACCAGCAGGAGGTCCAGGGCCAGCTCGTCCGGCCACCGGCCGGTCTTGATGGCCAGGTCTGTGTCCAGTATCTTCTCGTAGATGGCCACCAGCCGGTCCCGGGAGTGGCCGGCGCTCTGGCCCAGCAGCCTCTCCAGGGGGTAGTTGAACGAAACGCCGAGCTGCTGGCGCTTCTCCTCGGGGGAAAGGCGCGACTGGCGGCCCATCTCCTTCGCCTGGACCATCAGCCGGACCTGCCGGGAGATCATGGTCAGCAGGTGGGTGGGAGGCGTTCCATCGGTCAGCAGCTGGTGGAGCAGGCGCATGGCCGCGGGCAGCCTCTTTTCGGCAATGGCATCGACCATGGCGAAGATGCTGGCCTCCCGGACGCAGCTGGTCACCCGCTGCACGTCGGCCTCCTCGATGCGCCGGCCCCCGGCGTAGAGGGAGAGCTTCTCGATCTCATTGGCCAGCACCCACAGGTCCTCGCCGGCGGTCTCGATGAGCAGGCGGACGGCCCGGGGCGATATGACGGCGCCCTGCTCCCCGACGCGGTCCTGGATCCAGGCCTGGAGCCGGGGGCCCTTCAGGGCGGGGAACTCGGTGATCGTGGCCAGCTTGCCCATCTTGCGCAGCAGGGGGTTGCTCTTGGTCAGCTTGCCGTCGGTGAACACCAGGGACGTCGTCGGGGGCCTGGCGGGCAGGAAGTCGATGAGGCCCTGCCATTCGCTGACGAGGGGGCGCTTCCCGGTGGCCGCCGGCTCGAAACGCTCCAGCAGGCCTTCCACGATGACCAGCCGCCAGCTGGCCAGGAAGGGGACGGTGTTGCAGGTGTCGATCAGCGGGGGGGCTGTGACGCGCCGGCCGTCCAGCACGGTGGTGTTGAGCGACAGGGCCTCCCTGTCTCCCAGGGTGCCCTTGATCTCCTCCAGCTTCTGCCGGAGGGAGAAGTCGTCGAGGCCGTAGAGTACGTGGACCAATGCTGCACCGCCGGCCCTATTGTACCACCCGCCCTGCGTGATGGGTCCAGGCCGAGACCCGGCGGGCCGACCGCACTGGGTCAGGTATATGCATTTCTGCCCGACCGGAATCGTTGCGTCAAATGCCACGGTTACCGTAAGTCGCCAAATCTGTTTTCGCAGACCGGGTGGCTGGCCCGGCGGCATGTCCTGCCCTTCTCGCGCTTTGTTCTTCGAAAGCACCTCTTCGATCGTCAGAAGCACCTCTTCCTTACACCTCAACGTACCCCGCTCCGGTCACAGAGGCTCCGGCTTTCGGTAACACTTCTACTGAGGCAACGATACTCGTCACGCCAAAAGCGACTAGGAGACGGCTCGACTCTTCGGTAACACTTCTATTGAAGCAACGATACGCATCACGCCAAAAGCGACTGTGAGACGGCTCGACTCTTCGGTAACACTTCTATTGAAGCAACGATACCAGTCACGGTAAAAAGGGACATGGAGCACCTCGCCGCCAGCCTTGGCTGGCGAGCCTGGCGCCGGGACCCGGCAGATTCTGACGAGCGTGGCGCCGGGACACGGCGGCTGCTGGCGGGCGACGGGAGCGTGTGATAAGCTAGGGCCCAAATGGAGATCGGCATCATCGGGCTGCCCAAGAGCGGGAAGACGACCATCTTCAACAGCCTCACCCGCGGAAAGGCGGAGACCCGGGCCTTCGCCGTGGCGGGCGTGGAGCCCAACGTGGGCGTGGTGAAGGTGTCGGACGAGCGCCTGGAAGGGCTGGGGTCCCTCCTCAAGCCGAAGAGGCTGGTGCCGGCCGAGGTGAAGTACGTCGATGTGGCCCTCGCCGCTGACCGGAAGGAGGGCGTGAGCGGGCCGGCGCGCAGCCACCTGACGAAGACCGATGCCCTGATCCTGGTGGCCCGGGCGTTCGGCGGCGAGACCGTGCCGGCGGCCGGCGGTGTGGACCCCTGGCGGGACATCGCAGCGGTCAGCGCCGAGCTGGTGCTGGGTGATTTGGCCATAGCGGAGCGCCGGCTGGAACGGATCGAGGAATCGCTGAAGGCGCCCCGGTCGCCGGAGCGCGACGCCCTGCTCAAGGAGCGGGCCCTGGTGGAGCGCATCAGGGCCTCGCTGGAAGGCGGCGCGGCGGTGCGGGACCAGGGGCTGTCTCCCGATGAGAGCCGGGCGGCGGAGAGCTACCAGTTTCTGAGCAACCGGCCGGTGCTGGTGGTGCTCAACATAGGGGAGGAGCAGCTGCCCCGGGCGGCGGCCCTGGAGGCGGAGGCCAGGGAGCGGTGCCCCCGGTTCCAGGCGGCGGCCATCTGCGGGAAGCTGGAGATGGAGCTGGCGCAGCTCGAAGACGCGGAGGCCGCCGAGTTCCGGACGGCCATGGGCGTGAGTGAAGGGGCCCTGCAGCGCGTCATCAGGCTGTCCTATGATCTCCTGGGGATGATCTCGTTCTTCAGCACGGCCCACGGCGAGGTGAGGGCGTGGAGCGTCGGGCGGGACACGCCGGCCCCGCGGGCGGCCGGCAAGATCCACTCGGACATGGAAAGGGGCTTCATCCGGGCGGAGGTGGTGGCGTACCGGGACCTGGTGAAGTGCGGCAGCATGGCCGAGGCCAAGAAGCACGGCCTGCTGCGGCTGGAGGGCAAGAGCTACCTGGTCCAGGACGGCGATGTGATCACCTTCCTTTTCAGCGTGTAGGCGGACGAGGGTATGACGGCGACTTTGATCCTGGTGCGGCACGGGCAGACGGACTGGAACGTCAACGCGCGCTACATGGGGTGGCTGGATGAGGGGCTCAACGGGGAGGGCGTACGGCAGGCGGAGAGGCTGGCGCGCCGGCTGGACCGGTGGCCCATATCCGCGATCTACTCCAGCCCGCTCAGCCGGGCGCTGCGGACGGCGGAGATAATCGCGGGGCCGCACTCCCTGCGGGTGCAGACCGTGCCGGAGCTGGGCGAGATGAGGATCGGCGACTGGGAAGGCATGTTCGCCGGGGACATCGCCGCCCGCTACCCGGACCTGTGGAAGACCTGGCGGGCCAGCCCGGGGGACTTCCGCATGCCCCGGGGGGAGAGCCTGGGGGAGGTGCGGGAGAGGGCAGCCGCGGCGTTTGGCCGCATCATGGACGGCGCCGAGGGGGCGATGGTGCTGGCGGTCACCCACGATGTGGTGGTGAGACTGCTGGCGGCCCACTGCCTGGGGGTGAGCACCGGGATCTACCGCCGCCTGGAGGTGGGCAACGCCTCCATGACCATCATCGAGCGCGACGGGGGCCGGCTGAGGCTGAAGGTGATGAACGACACCGGGCACCTGGAGAGCTAGCCGCAATACTGTTCACTTAAGTATCCTGACGGTTCTCTTGTTGCGGTTGCA
>CAYPDY010000141.1:0-6625 GCA_964409515.1 uncultured Dehalococcoidia bacterium | reverse complement strand
GGCATAAGCGATCACGCCCATACGCACATCGTGCCGCGATGGTCGGGGGACACCAACTTCATGCCGGTGCTGTCTGACGTTAGGGTCCTGCCTGAGGGGCTGGCGTCAACCTTCGCCAAGCTCAAAGGGTGTATCCAGTAGAGGCCCGTACCTGAATATGCCAACGGGGCAGGGTGATCACCCTGCCCCGTCCTCTTTCCCGAGGTTCGAATACCGTGAACCGGGCCTTACTTGCCGGCGGCCTGGTCGCGCATCTCGTCCTTCTCGTGGAAGGCCGCCTTCGCGCCTTTCTCCCTTCTCTCGCGGAAGAAGTTGAACTCGCCGGGCTCGTGCTTCACGTTGGTGAACAGGGTGTGGGTTATGTAGGCATAGGTGAAGGCATCGGTGAGACCCATGCGATCATAGAAGAGGTGCCGGGTGGCCTTGCCGATGGCGATCCCATCACGCGGCATCAGGCAGAGCTCCTTGGCCAGCTTCTGGACCTCGGCTTCCAGCTTGTCCGCCGGGACCGACTTGCCAACCAGGCCGATTCGCTCCGCCTCCACGCCGTTGATCTGCCGGCCGGAGATGTAGAGATCCAGTGCTCTTCTCATGCCAACGGTCTGCATCAGGTGTCCGAATACGTGCTCACCCCCACCGGCAAAGCCGATTCTCTGGCCGGGGAAGCCCATCATGCAGTCGTCAGAGCAGACGAAGAAGTCGCAGAGCATGGCGATCATCAGGCCGGCCTCAAGAGCGAAGCCGTGGACCTGGGCTATGGTCAGCTTGGAGCAGAAGAAGAACCTCTTGTAGCCTTCGCTGATGCCCATCTTGTCCATCTTCAGCCTGATTCTCTGGCTGGGACGGGCATCTTCCTTCTTGGAGCCGAAGCCGTACACGAATCCCACCTTGCTCAGGTCCTGGCCGGCGGAGAAGCAGCGGCCGGCGCCCTTGAAGATGATTACCTTGACCTCATCATCCTCTTCGGCCTGGGTTATCGCGTCCAGGACTTCCTTGAAATCGTCGCCCACCGAGATGATGACGTAGGAGTTCATCTTCTCGGGCTTGTTGAACGTGATCGTAGCGATCTCGCCCTTTTTCTCATACTTGACGAACTTGTAAGCCATTCCGCCTCCGTTATAATGAATTGTTCTCAATGCTAGCATTCTGGCGTTTCGTATGTCAATTTGCCTCATGTTAAACGCAGCGTGCATTGACCAGCCGCAAAAACAGGGTGTAGAATTCGACTAGAGGCAAAGGAAAATAAGAGAGTGAGCTTGCACGAGTCCTGCGGCATCTTCGGGGTGTACGCGCCCAAGGAGGACGTGGCGAGGCTCACCTTTTTTGCCTTGTTCGCCCTCCAGCACCGCGGCCAGGAGAGCAGTGGTATCGCCACCACCAGTGGCAATGGCCTCTTTCTCCACACCGGCATGGGTCTGGTTTCCCACGTCTTTGATGAGGCGGCTCTGGCCCGCCTGCCGGGGACCATCGCCATCGGCCACAACCGCTATTCCACCGCCGGGTCCAGCCGCCTGGCCAATGCCCAGCCCATCGTGATCCAGACTCCCGAAGGGCAGCTGGCCCTGGCCCACAATGGGAACATCATCAACGCGGTGCCGCTGCGCCAGGAGCTGGAGGACAGGGGAAGCCACTTCGTCACCACGTCCGACTCGGAGGTCATCGCCAATCTCATTGTCTCTTCTCCCGGTGACAGCCTGGAAGAGAAGATCGGCAACGCCATGAAGCGGCTGCAGGGTGCGTATTCCCTGGTATTGCTGAACGACAGGGTCCTGATCGGCGTCCGTGACCCGATGGGGGTGCGCCCGCTCTGCCTGGGCCGGATAGAAAACGGATGGGTGCTGGCTTCAGAGACCTGCGCCCTGGACCACATAGGCAGCACCATGATACGGGAGGTCGACCCCGGTGAGGTGGTGACCATCGACGCCGGCGGTCCGCGGAGCCTCCAGGCAGTGGAACCCCAGAGGCAGGCGCTTTGCGTCTTCGAGTACATCTACTTCGCCCGGCCGGACAGTATTATCAGCAACAGGCTCCTCTACCGCGCCCGTGAGGGCATGGGGCGCGGGCTGGCCCGGGAGTACCCCGTGGACGCCGACCTGGTGGTGGGCGTTCCGGACTCAGCCACCGTAGCCGCCATCGCCTACTCCAAGGAGTCCGGCATACCGTACGGGGAGGGGCTGCTCAAGAACCGCTACGTTGGGCGCACCTTCATTCAGCCGGACCAGAGGATCAGGGAGCTGGGCGTCGGCCTGAAGTTCAACCCGTTGAGGGACATCATAGCCGGCAAGAAACTGGTCCTGGTAGACGACAGCATTGTCAGGGGTACCACCACCCCCCGCGTTATCAGCCTGCTCAAGAAGGCCGGGGCCAGAGAGGTGCACATGCGCGTGTGCGCGCCGCCCATCTGCTACCCCTGCTTCTTCGGCGTGGACATGGCCACCCGCTGGGAGCTGATTGCCGCCAGGAAGACCATACCGGAGATCAAGGAGTTCATCAACGCCGACTCCCTGGGCTACCTGAGCCTGGACGGCCTGACCGAGGCGGTGGCCCTGCCCAAGGACGGCCTCTGCCTGGCCTGCCTCACCGGGAAGTATCCCATCCCGGTCCAACTGGAGATGGACAAGCTGGCACTGGAGGCACTGCCCATGGAGGGCGTTCACTCCAAGTAGGACACCGATGACGCGTCATGCTCGGACAGATGACGGCGTCCTGGTCTGACAAGTGAGAGAGAGCAAGCAGACGTACGCCGCCGCCGGCGTCGATATCAGTGCGGCCGATCGCGCCAAAGAACTGATCAAGAAGCACGCCCGGTCCACCCTGCGGCCGGAGGTGCTCAGCGATATCGGCTTCTTCGGCGGCTCCTTCGAGTTCAAGGGCTACCGGGAGCCGATCCTGGTGTCCAGCACCGACGGCGTGGGCACCAAGCTCCGGGTGGCCTCCATCCTCGGCAAGCATGACACGGTGGGCATCGACCTGGTGAACCACTGCGTCAACGACATCCTGACCTGCGGCGCCGAGCCGCTCTTCTTCCTGGACTACATCGCCCTGGGCAAGATGGTCCCGGAGACCGTGGAGGCCATAGTGAAGGGACTGGCCGAGGCCTGCCGCGCGGTGAACTGCGCCCTGATCGGGGGCGAGACGGCGGAGATGCCCGGCATGTATGCTGAGGATGACTATGACCTGGCGGGATTCATCGTGGGCGTGGTGGAGAAGAGCCGGCGGCTCGACCCGGGCCGGATACAGGAAGGCGATGCCATACTGTCTCTGCCCTCCAGCGGCCTGCACACCAATGGCTACTCGCTGGCGCGGAAGGTCCTGGGCGAGAAACCGGCTGCCCTGCACCGGCGCTACGCGGAGCTGGGGTGCACGCTGGGAGAAGCGCTGCTCGAGCCCCACCGCTGCTACTTCAATGACATCAAGCCGGTGCTGCCGCGGGTAAAGGGCCTGGCCCACATCACCGGCGGCGGGTTCGAGGGCAACGTGCCCCGCGTGCTGCCGAAGGGGCTGGGGGCCCGCTTCAACAAAGGGTCATGGCCTGTTCCCCCGATCTTCCCTCTGATTCAGCGGCGGGGCCGGATAGACGACGCCGAGATGTACCGCGTCTTCAACATGGGCCTGGGGATGGCCGTGGTCTGTGCCCCGGAGGATGTCAGCCAGCTCCGGAGGTCGATGCCGGAGGCCAGGCTCGCCGGTGAAGTAATCAGACAGAAGGGCCGCACCAGGGTCCTCATCGACTGAAGAGCCCCGCACCGCGGTCTCGTTCACTGCCTGCCGATGCTGCGAAAGGAGATGACATGCGAGCGATTCTGAGCGTTTCCGACAAGGCCGGGCTGGTTGACTTCGCCAGGGGCCTGGACAAGCTGGGCATAGAGATCTTCAGTACCGGCGGCACCAAAGAGGCCTTGAAGAAGGCCGGTGTGCCGGTGCACGGGGTTTCCGATATCACCAACTTCCCGGAGATCCTCGACGGTCGGGTCAAGACGCTGCACCCGGCAGTCCACGGCGGCATCCTGGCCCGGCGCAGCAACAAGGCCCACATTGACCAGCTGGCCGAGAAGGGCATGGGCACCATTGACCTGGTGGTGGTGAACCTCTACCCCTTTATCCAGACCATCGCTAAGCCGGGCGTGACCCTCGAGGACGCCCTGGAGAACATCGACATCGGCGGCCCGACCATGATCCGGGCCGCGGCCAAGAACTTCCCCGACGTCATCGTGGTGGTGGACCCGGCCGACTACGGCCCGGTCCTCGAGGAGATGGGCAAGGGCCAGGCCGGCCTGGAGCTGCGACGCAAGCTGGCCCAGAAGGCCTTCCAGCACGTGGCGTACTACGACACCGTCATCGCCCAGTATCTCCGGGGCGACGAGAAGGCCTTCCCCGAGGTGATGACCATCGCCCTGAAGAAGCGAGCCAACCTCAGCTACGGCGAGAACCCGCACCAGCAGGCGGCCTTCTACGAGGAGGAGGCCCCGAAGAAGACCGTCCCCAGCCTGGTCTCGGCCTCCCAGTTCGGCGGCAAGGAGCTGTCCTTCAACAACATCCTGGACCTGGAGTCGGCCGTGAACTCGGTCATGGACTTCCCGCTGCCCACCATGGCCATCATCAAGCACAACAACCCCTGCGGGCTGTGCAGCCACAATGACCTGGCTGAGGCCTATCGGCGGGCGCTGGCCGGCGATCCGCTGGCCGCCTACGGCGGCGTGGTAGCCTCCAACCGCACCATCGACCTGACCACAGCCCAGGAGATCTACAAGACGCACTATGATGCCATCATCGCCCCGAAGTATGCCGATGACGCCCTGGCGCTGCTCAAGCGAAAGAAAGACCTCCGCATCATCGCCCTGGGAGTTGACCTGGTGCCGGCGAAGGGCGAACCGAGGTACATGGACTTCCGCCGGGTGAGGGGCGGCCTGCTGGCCCAGACACCGGACTACATCACCGAGAAGGAGCTCGCGCCCAGGACGGTCACCACCAGGGAGCCCACTCCGCAGGAGCGGGAGGAGCTCTTCTTCGCCTGGCAAGTGGTCAAAGTCATCAAGTCCAACGCCATCGTCCTGACCAGGGACAAGACCCTGCTGGGCATGGGCGCCGGGCAACCCAGCCGCGTGGTGAGCGTGCAGCTGGCCCTCGAAAGGGCGGGCGACCGCTCCAGAGGCAGCGTACTGGGGTCGGATGCCTTCTTCCCCTTCCCCGACGGCCTGGAGCTGGCCGCCAAGGGCGGCGTGACCGCGGTGATCCAGCCCGGCGGCTCGGTGAGGGACCCGGAGGTCATCAAGGCCGCCAACGAGCACAACATCGCCATGGTCTTCACCGGCAACCGGCACTTCCGGCACTAGGGACGGCCGCAGCCGCCCCCGCCATGGCACCCCGCCGTTCAATCGGCCGGGAGTCTCCCGGCGTCCTCGTGGCAGTCCTGCAGTGGGCGGTCCGGTTCGATCTGGCCGGGGTCTGCCGCTGTGGAAAGTGCGATTCGGCGCCATGTCAGCCCGAAGTGAACGCATGGGAAACTGTTTGACATGCATTAAATGTTTTGGTACTATAAAGCGACTCGCCGGCAGCAGGGGCCCGGTAGTCTGGCCAGCGGAGGTAGATCATGTCGGCATCAGTCTCTTTGCGCGCGTCCAGGTCCGGGGGCAGCAGGTTGACCTGTCTTGTGGTCGCTGCCGTCCTGGCAGCAGTCCTGCTGATGCCTCTGATGACCATCGACGGGGTCAAGGCGTGGTCGATCGATCCCAAGGTAAACACCGCAGTCTGTACGGCCGCATCCGACCAGACACTGCCTGTGGCAGTCAGCGACGGAGCCGGAGGCGCCATTGTCACCTGGACCGACTACCGGGGCAGCGACTATGACATCTACGCCCAGAGGATCAGCACCGGCGGGGTGCCGCTGTGGACCAGTGGCGGCGTGGCCATCTGCACCGCCGCCGGCGACCAGGCGGGGGCGATTCCGGTCAAGGACGACGCGGGCGGCGCCATCATCGTCTGGGAGGACTATCGCAGCGGGAACAACAACATCTACGCCCAGAGGATCAATGCCGCCGGAGCGCCGCAGTGGACGGAGAACGGCGTGGCCATCTGCACCGCCGCCGGCGACCAGGCGTCGTTGGCGGTGGACAGCGACGGCGCGGGCGGCGCCATCATCACCTGGCATGACCCTCGCAGCGGCGGCTACGACATCTACGCTCAGAGGGTCAACTCCGCGGGGACTCCCCTGTGGACCGGCAACGGCCTGGCCGTGTGCACTGCTGCTCAGGATCAGGGCTACCCGTCCCTGACGGCTGATGGAGCGGGCGGCGGCGCCGTCATCGGCTGGATGGATGCCCGTGACGGCCTGTGGGACATATATTCACAGAGGATTGACGCCGCCGGAGCGCCACAGTGGACGGCGAACGGCGTGGCCATATGTGCCGCCACGAATCACCAGCAGTATCCCGGGCTCATGGCCGACGGAACCGGCGGCGCGTTTGTCGCCTGGACCGACAACCGCACGGGGGAAACAGATATATACGCCCAGCGTGTCAGCTCATCGGGGGCGCCGCAGTGGACCAGCAACGGCGCGGCCATATGCACCAGCGACTACGGCCAGTCGCTGACCAGCGGCGCCAGCGACAGCTCCGGCGGGATCATC
>CAYPDY010000140.1:2746-6715 GCA_964409515.1 uncultured Dehalococcoidia bacterium | reverse complement strand
GGCGCGCCATCCAGAGTCACCAGGGGGATCACGTTGTTCCGCAGCCTGATGACGTGTTTTCCTCGAATGGTCAGTATCTCCCGCCGCTCCACGAGCAGCGTCTCGGTGACGGAGGCGAGCGGCATGACGTAGACTGTGCCGCTGGCCGAAACCAGGAGCCCCTGTATCACCGCCAGCGTCAGGGGAAGCACGATCATGAACCTGGTGCCCTCGCCCGGCCGGCTTTCCGTCACCACCGATCCGGAGAGCTTCTCGATATTGGTCTTGACTACATCCAGCCCCACTCCCCGTCCGGAGACATCGGTGGCGACCTCCTTGGTGGAGAAGCCCGGCATGAAGACCAGGTTGATGGCATCTCCCATGGAGAGCCGGTTCGCCTCTTCGGCGGAGATGATGCCCTTCGACACGGCCTTCCTCTTCACCGCGCTGACATCGACTCCCTGGCCATCATCCTCCATGGAGATGACGATGTGGCCGCCTTCCTGGAAGGCCGACAGCCTGACCAGCGCGATCGGGGGCTTGCCCGCCGTCACGCGGCTCTCCGGATCCTCCACGCCGTGATCCACCGCGTTTCGCAGAAGATGGATCAGTGGATCGCGGATCTGCTCGATGATGCTGCGATCGAGCTCCGTCTCCAGCCCTTCCATGGTGAACTCGATCTTCTTGCCCTGCCTTTGCGCCAGGTCCCTTACCAGGCGGGGGAAGCTGTTGAAGAGGGTGCCGATGGGCACCATCCGCACCTGCATGATATCCTGCTGCAGCTCGTTTATGACCTTGATGACGTGGCCGGAGGTCTGGCTCAGGTCCCGGACCAGCTCGTCTCCGGCGTACTTGGACTCCAGCACGCGGTTGATCTGGCTGATTCGCGAGCGGTCGATGACCAGCTCCTCCACCATGTTCATCAGGCTGTCCAGGGTTCTGACGTCGACCCTCACGCTCTGCGTGGCGTGCTGCGCCCAGCGGTCGGCTGCGGCGTTCAGTATCTGGGGCTCCCGCTCCGCCACCGGCACGCTGGTCCTGGCTTCACCGCCGCCACTCTCGGAAGGCCGGGCGGCTGCCGGAGCGCGCCGCGGCTCACCGGCGTCGGCCTTCAAAGAGGCGGCCGTCTCCGCCGCGGCCTCCAGCCTGGCGACCGCCGGGCCTATGTCCGTCATGCCCTTCTCCGGCGAAACCAGGGCGTCCCTCAAGACCTTCAGGATGTCCAGCCCGTACAGCAGGGAATCGACGATCTCCGGGCTGACCGATATCTTGCCGCTTCTCACACTGTCCAGCAGGCTCTCCATGGAATGCGCCAGCTCGGACATGCGGGGGTAGCCCAGCATGGCCGAGGAGCCCTTCATGGTGTGCGTGGCCCGGAATATCTCCTGTATGAGATCAGGATCGTCAGCTTCCGTCTCCAGCCTGACCAGGTCCGTATCCAGGAGGGCGATCTGCTCATCGGCCTCCTCGATGAAGACCTTCAGCTCTTCCGCGGAGACTTCGGCACTGAAGACCACCTCGGAGCCTTCGTCCTGTTTTCCCTTGCGCCCGGAACTACTCAACGCTGCATCCTCTATCCGGGAGACCCTGACGCCGCCGGCACCGCCGGGGCGGCCTGGCCCGCTCCCTTTTCTGACCCCAGTGACATCCGTTTTTCCCCGCCAACGAGCAGACGGCCTATGTCCAGCAGTATCACCAGCTTCGTCTCCAGCTTGGCCACACCCAGTATGTAGTCCGCCTCCTCGGGCGCTACTATGGTCGATGTCGGCTCAATCACGGATACCGGTATCCGCAGTACCTCGCTGACACCGTCCACTATCAGCCCCACGTCCTGGCCCTCCACGTCCACCACCACGATCCGCGTCTCCTTGCTCTCCTGCCCTACTTCCAACCCCAACCGCTTCCGCAAGTCCATCACCGGGGTCACCTTGCCCCTCAGGTTGATCACCCCTTCCACCGACGCCTGGGCCCCTGGTATCTTGGTGATCGCCTGCATCCGGATGATCTCCCGCACGTTCATGCTGTCTATCGCGTAATGCTCAGACGCCAGGTCGAACAGCACCAGCTGCTGCTCCGTCATCCGCTTCATCTCTTTCACCATGCGCTCACCCTCTTTCGGCCCGGGTCCCCAACCCGGCCACCCCATTTTCCATCGCCGTCATTCGTCCGCAACAGCCCCGCGCAGCGCGACCGGCCCCGGGACCACCCTCTTGACGACGCGATCTGGTTGGTAGTCTAGTGCCGCCGTATCACGCCCGTGTCTCAGCCATTTCGGGCAGGGTAACAAATACATCTCAGGCTCCGGCATGCCGGTTCGTCTTGAAGAAAGCCACCGTCCGCTCCATCTCCTCCGACATCTCCGACAGCGACTGCGCCGCGGCCAGCGCCTCTTCCACCTGGGCCGACATCTCTTCCGTTGAAGCGGATACCTGCTCGGACGCCGCGCTGTTCTCCTCGGCCACCCCCGCCGTTGTCTCGATGTTGGTCGACACCACGCCTGAGCTGGCCGTCATCTCCTGGGTCGCCGCGGCGTTCTCCTCCACGATCTTGTTGATCTTGTGTATGGTTTCGGTCATCTCGCGGCCGAGGTCTTTGAGCGCCTGCGCCGCCACCGATATCTCCGTCACCTGCCTCCGGACGCTCTGCGATCTGGTCAGGATGTCATCCAGGGCGGCACCCGCATCCGCGGCCAGCTTGTACCCCTCTTCCACCTCCCTGCTGCCCTGCTGCATGGCATTCACCGCTTCCCTGACGCCGGCCTGGGTCCCGTTGACCAGGGTCGCTATCTCCTTCGTCGCCACGGAGGACCTCTCCGCCAGCTTGCGGACTTCATCCGCCACCACGGCGAACCCGCGGCCCTGCTCCCCGGCCCGCGCCGCCTCTATGGCGGCATTGAGTGCCAGCAGGTTGGTCTGGGCAGCGATGTCATCTATGGTGGCCACTATCTTCCCGATCTCGCCCGACCGGTCTCCGAGGTCCGTAACCCTTCGCGACACCAGGTCCATGGCCTTCTTGATCCTCTCCATCCCGGCCACGGTCTCGTGGGTCTTACGGGCGCCCCCGACCGCGGACTCCGCCGTGTTCTCCCACTCCCGGGCGCCGGCCCCGGCATTGTCCGACACCGTGGCGATGGCCGCCGACACCATCTCCACCACCCGCGCGGCGTCATCCACCGCCCTGGCCTGCTCCTGCGATCCTCCCGCAATCTGCTCGATGGCCCGGGTCAGCTGGTCCATGGAGCCGGCCGTCTGCTGCAGCGAGGTGGACTGCTCGCCGGCACCCCTGGCCACCTGTTGTATGGTGGCGGTTATCTGCTGCGTGGCCTGCGCGGTCTGCTCCGCCGCCTTCGTGAGCTGCTTGCTCGCTTCGGAGACGCTGACCGCCGTGGCCTTCACCTTGGCGATGAGCTCCCGCTGCTGGTCCGCCATCTGCCGCATGGCATGACCCAGGGCGTCTCTCTCCGACCTGGGCTTCACCTCCACGGTGAGATCTCCGCCGGCAATCCTCTGGCTGACAGCCGCCATCTCCTTGAGATACTCCACCACGTCGGAGTAGGCGGCGCCGAGCTCACCCAGCTCATCATTGGACTTGACGTCGATCCGCTGCTCCACGTCGCCTTCCGCCAGGGCCTCGGAGGTCCTGACCAGGGACTTGAGGGGCCGGCTGGCCAACTGCCTCACGGCCGTCCACGCCATGAGGATAATCAACACGCCAATGCCGCCGAACACCAGGCCAACGTTGTTCCTCAAGGAGTTGTACGGCCCCATGGCTTCCTGAAACGAGATATTGGTGCCTACCGCCCAGCCCCAGGGCTCGAAGGAGGCCACGCAGGCTGCGGTCTTCTCTATCCCGCCGCCGTCCTCATCGGCCTGGTAGACCCGGTACAAGGCCTCGCTGCCGCTCCCGGCCAGCGCCCCGGCGCTGCGGAAGACGAGGTTCCCCTCCCCATCCCTCAAGTCGCCGACATAGGTGTTGACCAGCTCCGGCCGG
>CAYPDY010000140.1:0-2646 GCA_964409515.1 uncultured Dehalococcoidia bacterium | reverse complement strand
GTTCCCCTCCCCATCCCTCAAGTCGCCGACATAGGTGTTGACCAGCTCCGGCCGGCTGGCGTCCAGCAGCAGCATCCCCGCATCGTCCGTGGCCCAGAACGGCCCCTCGCCCTGGCCCCCGTCGTACTGGACACTCCCCAGCGCCTCGACGGCCAGTGACTGCGCCTGGTCCCTGGTAGCGGCCCCGGACGTCTCGAGGGAGTAGTACGACTCCAGCATGCCCGTGGCCACCTCGACCCTCTCCATCCCCTTGGACTCCTGCCCATCGACGGCCATGACCTCGAACCTGGGCAGGGCGTAGTAGACGTAGTAGAGATCGTACACGCCTGATATGAGCAGCGCCATCAGCGCCACCTTCCACAGCAGCGGTATCCTGGTCCTTTTCTTCGTTGATTGCGACATCGCAGTTGTCCTCTCTGAGCCAGCCGTCACCCTGATCGGGCGGGGCCCTCCCTCCGCTTTACTCCGTCACTCTGAACGCCGCCACCACCCTTTCCATCTCCTCCGACATGTCCGCCAATGACTGCGCCGCCGCCAGGGTCTCTTCCATCTGGGCCGACATCTGCTCTACTGAAGCCGACACTTCCTGGGACGCCGCGCTGTTCTCCTCGGCCACCCCGGCCGTGGCCTCCACCGATCTTGATACCTCCGCCGAGTTCCGGGCCATCTGCTCGGTGGCCGCGGCATTCTGCTCCACTATCCGCTTGATCTGGTCTATGGCGCCCACCATGCCGCTGCTGAGGTCCTGCAGCTGCTGGGCCGCCGCCGATATCTGTTCCACCTGCCGGCCCACGCTCTGGGACCGCTCCAGGATGTCATCCAGGGCGCTGCCGGCGTCGGCGGCCAGCTTGTACCCGGCCTCCGCCTCCCTGCTGCCCTGCTCCATGGCCGTCACCGCTTCGCTGACCCCCGCCTGGATCCCGCTTACCAGCCCGGCGATCTCCTTCGTCGCCGCCGAAGACCGCTCCGCCAGCTTCCTCACCTCGTCCGCCACCACCGCGAACCCTCTTCCCTGCTCCCCGGCCCTGGCCGCTTCTATCGCCGCGTTCAGGGCCAGCAGGTTCGTCTGCGCCGCTATGTCGTCGATGGTCGAGACTATCTTGCCGATCTCTCCGGAGCGCTCTCCCAGCCCGGTCACGCGGTCCGAGACCGCGTCCATGGCGTGCTTCACCCTTCCCATGCCGTCCACGGTATCGTGGGTCATCCGGGCCCCTTCACGGGCCGACGCGGCGGTGCTCTGCCAGGCTTCGGCGCCGGCCCGGGCGTTGCCCGAAACCGCCGAGATCGAGGTCGACACCTTGCTCACGATGTCCGTGACTTCATCCACCCCCTTCGCCTGCTCCCGCGACCCGTCCGCGATCTGTCCCACGGCCGCCGCCATCTGATCCACGTTGCCTGCTGTCTGCTGCAGCGCCCCCGACTGCTCCGCCGTTCCTTTCGCCATCTGCTGGATGGTCCCCGTTATCTGCTGCGTGGCCTGCGCCGTCTGCTCCGCGGCCCTGGTCAGCTGCCTGCTGGCCTCCGAGACATTCGCCGCGATCGACTTTACCTTGGCTATCAGTTCCCGTTGTCTGGAGACCAGATTCGAAAGTGCGTTGCCAAACGCGTCTCCCTCCGACCGGGGCTTCACCTCCACCGCCAGGTCTCCGTCAGCTACTTTGGAGACGGCTCTCGACGTCTCCTTCATGTACTCCACCACACCTGAATACGCCTTCGCCAACCGGCCGATCTCATCGCTGGTCCTTACCGTGACCTCCTGGTCCACATCGCCCAGGGCCAGCGCCTCAGAAGTGTCCAGAAGGGAATTGAGAGGCTTGCTCAACACGTAGTGGACGAAGATGCCGATAATGGCCAACCCCAGGACCTGAATCACCCCGATGCCCGCCCAGAGCTCCAGGTTCATCTGGTAAACAGCGGCCATCACTTCCCCGGTGTAGACTCCAGTGCCGATGGTCCAGCCCCACGGCTCAAAATACTTCACATAGGAGAGCTTCTCGTCTGTGTCACTGCCGGAATCGGTGCTTCGCCAGCGAAAGGTGTACCATCCCTCCCCGTCGCTCTGACACAGGCTGGTGACGTCGCGGAAGACGAGGTTCCCATCCTCGTCCCTGTAGCTGCCGACATTGGTGTTCACCAGGTCCGGCCTCATGGCATCCGCCAGCAGCACCGGCTGATCATCGTTGACCCACACGTAGCCTTCCCCGTCATCCCCAAAGCTGATCCCGCGCAGTGCGACGAGGGTGTAGGATTGTGCTTCGCTTCTGCTGCTCATTCCGCTGACCTCGAGAAACTGATAGCAGAAGTTCACCAGCTCCCAGGCTATCTCCGTTTCTTCCTGTGCCCTGACCTCGGTCTCCTGGCGCAAGCTGGCCTCCACCTTGGGCAGGTTGTACAGTCCCATGTACGCGCTGTACATGAGAGTCACCAGCAGGAAACAGACAAGCAGCTTCGGGAGGAGCCCGATCTTGGTCTCTCTTCCCCGGATTCTCAGCATGCCTCGCCCCTTCTTCGGGAAACCACCGTCACCAGACGCCGCCTGTCTGATCGCCTGCACGCGGGACCTGTGGTTTCGGCCCCATCAGGACAGGATGTCATGCCTCGGCACCCAGCGGCACCCGCTTCTCCCCTCCAGCCAGGAGCCGGCCT
>CAYPDY010000139.1:1327-6737 GCA_964409515.1 uncultured Dehalococcoidia bacterium | reverse complement strand
GATGCCCCTCTCCTCGAGGCCACGCTGATCAAGGCCCTCGAGGAGAGGGGCATCGGCCGCCCCAGCACCTATGCCCCCATCATCGGCACGATCCGGCAGCGGGGCTACGTCAGGACCAAGGAGGGCCGTCTGCATCCTCTGGAGCTGGGAGAGACCGTTAACAAGGTCCTGGTCGCCCACTTCCCGTCGATCGTCGACACCAGCTTCACCGCCCACATGGAGGAGGAGCTGGATGAGATCGCCCAGGGCAGGCAGGCATGGGAAGCGACCATCCGCGAGTTCTACACCCCGTTCGAGGCCACCCTGCAGAAGGCCAGCGTCGAGATGGTCAAGATGAAGGAGCCCGACCAGCCCACCGATGAGGTCTGCCCCAACTGCGGCATGCCCATGGTCATCAGGATGGGGCGCTTCGGGAAGTTCATGGCCTGCACCGGCTTCCCCAAGTGCCGGACCACCAAGCCGCTGCCCAAGTCCGAACAGCCCGGCGAGCCGTCGGAGAAACCCTTCAGAGGCAGGTTCAAGGGCAAGTACAAACGCAAGGGTCCCGCCGGGAAGCGGAAACCGTCTTCGGAGAAGAAGAAATGAAGATACTGGTGATGCACGGGCCGAACCTGAACATACTGGGCAAGAGGAACAAGGTGATCTACGGGGAGAAGACCCTGGACGAGATCAACGAGATCATCGAGCAGCACGCCCTTGAGATCGACACGGAGGTGTCCGTCATCCAGTCCAACAGCGAGGGGGACCTGGTCGACTTCCTGCAGAGGGAGTCCGGCGGCGCCGACGGCATCATCATCAACGCCGGGGCCCTCACCCATTACGGACTGTCGCTGCGCGACGCCCTTATGGATACCAACCTGCCCCTGGTTGAGGTCCACCTCTCCAACATCTACGCCCGGGAGGAGTTCCGTCAGAGGTCGGTCATCGCCCCCATCGCCCGGGGCCAGGTCACCGGCCTGGGCTGGAGAGGCTATATAGCCGCTCTGAGAACGCTCGTGGCCGAGCTCAGGGGCAAGGCTTGGCAGTAGACAGGCGCCTCCAGGGGCTGCGCCTCCGGCTGGCCGAGCGGGGCCTGGACGCCATCCTCGTCACGAAGCCCGAGGACTGCCGCTACATCAGCGGCTTCACCGGCTCCAGCGGGCCCGCGGCCATGCTGCTGCTCTCACGGGACAGGGCGGTGCTGGCCACCGATTTCATCCACCTCGAGCAGGCCAGGCAGGAGGCCCCCGGCTTCGCCGTGGTCCCCGTCAACAGCTCGTCCCGCAGGTTCACCGAGATGCTCTCCGGAGGCAGCCGGCCGGGCAAGGTGGGGTTTGAGGCCGACGTAGTCCCGGTAGCGGAGTTCCGCCGCCTGTCCGAGGAGGCGGAGAAGGCCGGCGTGGAGCTGGTGCCCACGGAGGGGATCGTCGATTCTCTCCGGGCCGTAAAGGATGAAGAGGAGATCTCCTGCGTCCTGAGGGCCGCCTTCATTGCCGACACCGCCATGAAGCACATCGCCGCCCGCATCCACCCCGGGATGACGGAGAAAGAGGCGGCCTGGGAGGTGGAGAAGTGCCTCCGCGAGGGCGGCAGCGAGCCGCTGCCGTTCGATATCATCGTCGCCTCCGGCCCCAACGCGGCCCTGCCGCACGCCAAGCCGACGGACCGCCCCATCTCGGAAGGCGAGCCCGTCATATTCGACATCGGCGCGCGCTGGAAGGGCTACTGCAGTGACCTCAGCCGCACGCTGTGCCTGGGGCCGGGTCCGGATCGGTTCCGAGCCGTCTATGATCTGGTCCTCCAGGCGCAGACGGCCGCGCTGGACGGCATCCAGGCGGGAATGACGGGAGCGCAGGCGGACGGCGTCGCCCGGGCCGTCATCGACGGGGCGGGGTACCGGGACGCCTTCGGCCACGGCCTGGGCCACGGCGTGGGCCTGGCCGTCCATGAAAGGCCCCGGGTGTCCCTCAACTCCACCGATGTCATCGAAGAGAACATGGTCTTCACGGTGGAGCCGGGCGTCTATATCGTCGACTGGGGCGGAGTCAGAATCGAAGACACGGTCGTCATCAGGAACGGCCGGGCGCAGACACTGACCAGGGCCGGCAAGGATGCCCGCCCGACGGAGTCATCTTGACAGGGGGCCGGAGACCATGCTGAAGGCCGATCTTCACCTGCACACCCGTTACTCCTTTGACTGCACCACCACCCCCGAGGCCGTCGTTGCGCGCTGCCAGAGGATCGGCATCAGCTGCGTGGCCGTGGCCGACCACGGCACGATCGAAGGGGCCCTGCGGGTCAGGGAGATCGCCCCCTTCCCCGTGGTGGTGGCCGAGGAGATACTGACTCCCATCGGGGAGATAATGGGCATGTTCCTGCAGGAAGCCATCCCCAGCAACATCACGGTGGACGAGGCCTTCACCCGGATCAAGTCCCAGAACGGCCTGGTCTGTCTGCCCCATCCCTTCGACAGCATGAGAGGCATCAACCGTCAGGGGCTCAGCGATATCATGAGGCTGCTCTCCCAGGTCGACGTGGTAGAGGTGTTCAACGCGCGCACCCTGCGCCTGGGAAACTCGAACGCGAAGGCCCTCGCCTTCGCCGCGGAGCACAGGCTGCTGCAGAGCGCCGGCAGTGATGCTCACACCGCCGGGGAGATCGGCCATGCCTACGTGGACATGCCCGAGTTCGAAGACGCCGCCGGCTTTCGCCGCTCGCTTTCACAGGGCCGGGTCTGGGGCCGCCACACCTGCCCCATGATCCACACCGTCAGCACCTTCAAGACCCTCAAGAAGAAGCTCCTCAGGGAGTGAGGAGACAGCTCCTCAGAAGCTGAGGAGACAGCTCCTCAGGGAGTGAGGTGACATATGTATCAGGTCGGCTGGTTTTCTACCGGTCGCGGCCCGGGTTCACGCGGCCTCCTGACGGCCGCACAGGAGAGGATCCGCGAGGGGAAGCTCGAGGCCGCCATCTCCTTTGTGTTCTGCAGCCGCGAGCCGGGCGAGGCCCCGGGCAGCGATCAGTTCATCGACCTGGTGAAGAGCTGCGGCCTCCCCCTGGTGTGCTTCTCATCGAGGGGGTTCAAGCGCCAGCTGAAAGCCCGGTCGCCGGACGAATGGCGACTGGAGTACGACAGGGAAGTCATGCAGCGGCTGCAGGGGTTCCGTCATGACCTGTGCGTCCTCGCCGGCTACATGCTGGTGGTGGGCAGTGAGATGTGCCGCCGCTACAGGATGGTCAATCTCCACCCCGCCGCCCCCGGCGGCCCGAAGGGCACCTGGCAGGAAGTGATATGGCAGCTGATCGAGCAGAAGGCCGCCAGCACGGGCGCCATGATGCACCTGGTGACACCGGAGCTGGACCAGGGCCCCCCGGTGGCCTACTGCACCTTCCCGCTGCGCGGCGAGCCCTTCGACCGGCGCTGGAGCGAGATCGAGGGACTCTCGGCGGAGGAGGTCAAGTCCCGGCAGGGGGAGGACAACGCCCTCTTCAAGCTGATCCGGCAGCAGGGCGTCATCCGCGAGCATCCGCTGGTCATCTCCACCATCGACGCCTTCAGCCGGGGCCATGTCCGGATGGAGGGTGACACAGTAGTGGACCGGACCGGAAAGCCCATCGCCGGCTACGACCTGACGCAGGAGATTGACCGCCTGGTCCGGGGCTAGGGGAGCTTCTCCAGCACCTTGTCCACCACCCCGTACTCCAGGGACTGCTTCGCGTCCAGCCAGTAGTTGCGGTCGCAGTCCTCTTCGATCTGCTTCAGGGGCTGGCCGGTGTTGGCGCTGATGATCCGGTAGAGCCTGGCCTGCACCCGGAGCATCTCCTCCGCCTCGATCTGCAGGTCCGTCGCCGGCCCGGTAATGTTCCCCCGAATAAGCGGCTGGTGCAGCAGGATGCTGGAGTTGGGCAGGGCGAACCGCTTGCCCTTCCTGCCCCCCATCAGCAGCACCGCTCCCATGCTGGCCGCCAGGCCCACACAGTACGTGCTGACATCGCAGTGAACGAACTGCATGGTGTCGTAGATGGCCAGCCCGGCCGAAACCGAGCCGCCCGGCGAGTTGATGTAGAGATGGATGTCCTTCTTGGGGTCCTGGCCGTTCAAGAACAGCATCTGGGCCACGATGAGGTTGGCCTTCTCGTCCTCCACCACCCCACCCAGAAAGATCAACCTGTCCTTCAGCAGCCGGGAGTAGATGTCATAGACACGCTCGCCGGTCTCGCTGGGCTCTATCACAATCGGCGTACCGTTGGACATTCCCTTATCCCTCCCGATCAGGTCCGGCCTCACTTCCCCGCCTCGCCCTTGGCCCCTTTGCCGGTGATGATCTCGTCGATGATGCCCCACTCCTTGGCCTCTTCCGCCGTCATATAGCGGTCACGCTGCGTCTCCCGCTGCACCCTCTCCAGGGTCTGGCCGGTGTGCCTGGCCACCAGCTCGTCCAGCATGTTCTTGGTCTTGATGATCTCCTCTGCCTGGATCTTGATGTCGGAGGCCTGGCCTCCCAGGCCGCCGGTCGGCTGGTGCAGCATGATCTTGGCATGGGGCAGGGCATGGCGCTTGCCTTTCGCCCCGGAGCAAAGCAGAATGGCGGCCAGGCTGGCCGTCATGCCGATGCAGATGGTGGAAACCTCGCACCGGATCAGCTGCATGGCATCGTAGATGGCCAGACCGGAGTGAACGTACCCGCCGGGGCTGTGAATGTACAGGCTGATGTCCTTGTCCGGGTCTTCCCGGTCCAGGTAGAGGAGCTGGGCCACGATCACGTTGGCCACCTGGTCATCGATCGGCGTCCCCAGGAACACGATCCGCTCCCTGAGCAGGAGCGAGTAGATGTCAAAGGCGCGCTCGCCCCCCCGGACCCCGGTTTCCACCACCATGGGGATGATATCTCTAGGCTGCATCACCATCCTTAGACTCCTTCCCGGCCTCCGCCTGCTGTTCCGGATCGCCGGCGGCCTTGCCCAGGGCAATGTCCACCAGCCTCTGCAGTGCCTTCCGGGCATACATCCTGTTCTCCAGCACCTGGCGCGCCTGCGGCGCGCCGAACAGCTCCTGAAGCCTCTCGTTGTTGCCCTCGCCGGCGTTCTTTATCATGCTCTCTATATCGGCCTCCACCTCCGCCGCCTCAACCGCTATCTTCTCCTCTACAGCCACCTTGCCCAGGACGAGGTCATGTCTCACCTGCTCCACCGCCCTGGCGCGAAGCTCCTCCCGCATCTGCTCCTCGGTCTTCTTGAGGGCCTTCATGTAGGCCCGCAGACCACCCCGGTCCCTCATGGCCATGTCCCGATCCCTCATCAGCCGGTTGATCTCTTCCTCCACGAAGACCGGAGGGTACTCCAGCCTGACCGCGGAATCGACGACGGCCGCCAGCACCTTGTTCTCGTGCTCCCTCTCGGCCCTGTCCTCCGCCACCTTCTTCAAGCCGTC
>CAYPDY010000139.1:0-1317 GCA_964409515.1 uncultured Dehalococcoidia bacterium | reverse complement strand
GTCGGCGGCATACTTCCGCAGGGCATCGATGGAATCCATGCCTTCGCCCAGGCTCTTGACGAACTCATCGTCCAGCTCGGGCAGGTGCTTCTCCTTGACCTCGTCCAGCTTCACCTTGAACTCGAACTCCTTGCCGGCCAGCTCCTTCATCCGGTAGTCTTCCGCGAACGATATGGTGAACTCCTTCTCCTCACCCGCGGACATCCCCACCAGGTGCTCGGAGAAACCCGGCAGAGGGAGCATGGAGTCCTTCAATATCAGCACCTGCTGGCCTTCGTGCTTCCTGGGTTCGCCGCCCTTCTCCGTCTGGGTGACATCGATGACCACCATGTCATCGAAATTCACCGCCCGGGACGCCGGCACCCAATCGCCGTGCCGCTCACGCAGATTCTGCATGAAATCGTCCACCTCGGCGTCCCCCACCTCGACGGCCGGCCTTTCGATCCTGATGGCACGGTAATCCCCCAGCTCTATCTCCGGGCGCAGGGAGAAGGTGGCCTTGAACACCACCGGGTCCTGCTCGACTATCTCCACCTGGGGCTGGGCCACCACTTCGAGCTTCTGATCCTCGATGATCTTCATGCAGAGCTCGGGCACCAGCTCCTCCAGGGCCTCCTTCCGGAGCGCCTCCCGGCCCACGTACTGCTCCAGCACCGCGCGGGGGGTCTTGCCCTTGCGGAAGCCGGGGATGGCCACCTCCTTCACCAGATGATGATAGGCGTGATCGAGCGAATCGTCGATCTCCGCCGGCTCGACCTCGACCCTCATCACCACCTGGCGATTCTCGGTACTCTCTGTTGATGTCTTCACCTGTCACCCATCCCTTTCTTGAGTCGGCGCCAGCCGTAAACGCCCCGCGGAGCCGTCAAGGATTGTCCCGCCTGGCGAGATGCAGCTCCAGCAGCTGTTCTTCCGATACCTCGGAAGGCGCGTCAAAAGTAAGATCGCAGCCGGCCTGGTTCTTGGGGAAGGGAATCACCTCACGGATGCTCTCCTCCCCGGCCAGCAGCATGGCCACCCTGTCGATGCCCGGGGCAATGCCCCCGTGCGGAGGGGCCCCGTACTCGAAGGCCTCCAGCATGTGGCCGAAGAGCCGCTGCACCCGCTCCCGGTCGTAGCCCAGAAGGGCGAACACCTTCTCCTGCATATCTCTATTATGTATTCGGATGCTGCCGCTAGACAACTCATATCCGTTGCAGACGATGTCGTAGCACTTGGCGCGCACCTTCGCCGGGTCTGTCTCCAGCAGCGGCAGGTCCTCGTCCCGCGGGGCGGTGAAGGGATGGTGCGATGCCTGCCAGCGGTTCTCTTCCTCGC
>CAYPDY010000138.1:0-6848 GCA_964409515.1 uncultured Dehalococcoidia bacterium | reverse complement strand
ACCCTCGGCGGCAGCGGCGGCGGCATCGCCCGCACCCTGGATGAACTGAAGACCATCGCGGCCGCCGGCCTGGCCGCCAGCCCGAGCCGCGAGGTGCTGGTGGAGCAGTGCCTGCTGGGGTGGAAGGAGATCGAGTACGAGGTGATGCGGGATGCGGCCGACACCTGCATCACTATCTGCAACATGGAGAACATCGATCCGATGGGGGTGCATACCGGTGACAGCATCGTGGTGGCCCCCAGTCAGACCCTGTCTGACGGCGAATACCAGATGCTGCGGTCGGCCAGCATAAAGATAATCCGGGCCCTCGGGATCGAGGGGGGCTGCAATGTCCAGCTGGCTCTCGCCCCCGGCCCCGTGGTGGCGGAGAAATGGTCGGCGGGACAGGTGGGCCGCGCCTACTACGTCATCGAGGTCAATCCCCGGGTCAGCCGCAGCTCGGCGCTGGCCAGCAAGGCCACCGGCTACCCCATCGCCCGGGTGGCGGCGAAGATCGCCGCCGGCAAGCGGCTGGACGAGATCCCCAACATGGTCACGGGGAAGACCATGGCCGCTTTCGAGCCGGCGCTGGACTACTGCGTGGTCAAGATCCCCCGCTGGCCCTTCGACAAGTTCGCCGCCGGGGACCGGACCACCGGCAGCCAGATGAAGGCCACCGGCGAGGTGATGGCCATCGACCGCCGGTTTGAAGCCGCGCTGCAGAAAGCCGTGCGCTCGCTGGAGTTCGGCAATCGCTCCCTGCTGTGGGAGGACCGGTCCTGGGGCGACCGGCCGGGGGCCTTTCCGCTGCATCCGCACGACCTGCGCCTGTGGGCGGTCATGGCCGCCCTGCGCCGCGGCTCAAGTCCGGTGGATCTGGCCCAGGCCACCGGCATAGACCCGTGGTTCATCGGCAAGATGGGCAACATCGTGGCCATGGAGCGGCGCCTCCTGGCGGAGGCGCTGACCCCCGAGCTGCTCCGGGAGGCCAAGCGGCTGGGCTTCTCCGATGAGCAGGTGGGCACGCTGGCCGACCGGACACCGGAGCAGGTGCGCCAGGCGCGGCAGGAGTGGGGCCTGCGCCCGGTCTACAAGATGGTCGACACCTGCGCGGCCGAGTTCGAGGCTTCCACGCCGTATTTCTACAGCAGCTATGACCGGGAAAACGAGGCTGAGCCGCTGCCGGGGCGAAAGGCCGTGGTCATCGGCAGCGGCCCCATCCGCATCGGCCAGGGCATCGAGTTCGACTACTGCAGCGTGCACTCCGCCTGGGCCCTGCAGGAGGCGGGATGCGCCAGCATCCTGATCAACTCCAACCCGGAGACCGTCTCCACGGATTTCGACACCGGCAGCCGCCTCTATTTTGAGCCCCTGGATGAGGAGAGCGTGAGGGACATCCTCGAAAACGAGAACGGGGCGGCGGCATCCGGCCCGCGGGCCGGCGGCGCGGATCCGGCGGAATGCCTCACTCCGTCGATAACGCAGTTCGGCGGTCAGACCGCCATCAACCTCAGCGAGCCCCTGGCCCGCTGCGGCATGCCCATCATCGGGTCCAGCGCCGAGACCATCGACATGGCCGAGGACCGGCGGCGGTTCGAGGACTTCCTGGACGGGCTGGGCATTCCTCAGCCTCCGGGGGGAGTGGCTACCACCCTGGAGGGCGCGGAGAGCGTGGCGCGGTCTATCGGGTATCCGGTCCTGGTCCGCCCCAGCTACGTGCTGGGCGGACGGGGCATGGAGATCGTCCATGGGGACGATGACCTCGCCCTGTATATGCGCGGCGCTCTGGATCTGGGGACGAAGCATCCGGTGCTCGTCGACAAGTACCTGGAGGGGAAGGAAGTCGAGCTGGACGCCGTCTGTGACGGCGAGAGGGTGCTGGTGCCGGGCATCATGGAGCACCTGGAAAGGGCCGGTGTGCACAGCGGGGATGCCATGACGGTCTACCCGGGGGTCGGCCTGAAGGGCTCAGAGGTGGACACCCTGGTGGACTATGCTGTCCGCATCGGCCTGGGCCTCCAGATCAAGGGCCTGATGAACGTCCAGTGCATCATCATGAGGGACGCGGGCCAATCGGCCGTCTACGTGCTGGAGGTCAACCCTCGCGCCAGCCGCACCGTGCCCTTCATCTCCAAGGTCACGGGGGTCCCGGCGGTCAACATCGCCACGAAAGTGATGGCCGGGATGTCCCTGCGGGAGCAGGGCTACGAAACGGGCCTCTGGAAGAAGCAGGGACTGGTGGGCATCAAGGCGCCGGTCTTCTCCATGTCCAAGCTGGTAGGGGTGGACACCTACCTGGGCCCGGAGATGAAGTCTACCGGCGAGGTGATGGGCATCGATTTCGGTTTCGAGGCGGCCCTGACCAAGGCGGTCATGGCCGCCGGGCTCATGCTGCCTCCCGACGGTGCCGTGCTCTTCAGCATCGCCGACCGGGACAAGGCCCGGTCTTTGCCGATCATCCGGAGGCTGGGCTGGGCGGGGTACCGGCTCTACGCCACGGAGGGCACGGCCCGCATGATGGAGAGCGAGGGCCTGTTTGTGAAGCAGATCACCAAGAAGCTGGGCGAGGGCCACCCGAACGTGGTGGATGTCATCAGGGAGGGCTGGGTCGATGGGGTCATCAACACTATCACCGGAGAGCGCACTCCTATGAGGGACGGGTTCGCCATACGCCGGGCTGCCGCCGAAAGGCGCATCCCGTGCTTCACTTCCCTGGACACGGCCCGGGCGGCCGTATGGGCCATGAGCAACACCGACCGGCCCTTCAACGTGCTGCCGATGAGCCGCTACCTGGGGCGGCCAGCGGGCCGGGGTCAGGAGCTGGGCCGCATTCCGAACAGCGGCGCCAGGCCCGCCTCATAGGCCGGGCTCGGCCGCTGTGCCTTCTGCAAGGGGACATGCTTCCTGAAGGTCATCATCGGCATGTAGTTCTCGAAGACCTTCTCGGCGCGGCACAACTTGCACCGGGCCTTGCTGGCCGGCCCGGTCGCCGGATCGATCACCCAGTGATGACAACAAGAGTTGGTCATGATCTACCCCCCTTTCAACCAGGGTAACTGCCGGGCTCTGCACTCAAGCATTGCATTGCCGGCATTATGGCGGGTCGGCGCCCGCCGCCGCCATTGTCAACTTGACCTAGTTGTTTATGTGCAAAGTGCCTAATTGCGGCGGTGAACCGCCGCATGTTGGCTCACGGGTGCCTTCTTCCGGTCCGCGCGCGTCCTTCCGGCAGGCGGGGACTCCGGGCTGAAGTACGTCCGGCCGGCGGCCACCTCGTGGATGGCCAGCACCAGCTCGTCCAGGCTGGACGTCTTGGATACCCACGCGCTGGCCCCGGCCCGCATGGCCTCGATCTCGTAGGCTCTGCCCGTGTAGAAGGAGTAGATCACTACCCCCGTTTTCAGGGAGGACTCGCGGGTCTGCCTGGCGACCTCCAGGCCGTTCATGCCGGGCATGGAAACGTCAAGCACCGCCACATTCGGCCGCAGTCTCTTCACCATTCGGGCTGCGTCCACGCCGTTGCTGGCCTCCCCGACGACGTGAAGGCCGCGCTGACTGTCCAGAAGGGTCCGGAGCAGCGCCCTCACGAAGCCATGGTCATCTGCCAGGACCACGGTGGTGGTGCCCCGGTGTAACTGTCCAGGCCTGCCAGACTCAATCGAACCGCGCACAACAGTAAGCATTATCACCGGGGCGCGGGCCGGAACGTAACCGGCCAAAAGACCTAATCAGCCATGTGCGGAATACCTAATCGGAGGCAGCCGGAATGCGCAGTTGCGCTCGGAGATATGGGCCGGCCGCGGGCTAGCGGTTCGACGGCAGGATGCCGTGCTCCAGGGCGTAGCGGATGAGCTGGGCCTGGGACCTTATGCCGAGTTTGCGCTTCAGGTTGGCCCGGTGCGCGTCTACGGTGCGGCGGCTGACGCAGAGCCGTTCGGCGATCTGGGTGTTGGTGTAGCCCTCGGTCAGCAGGGAGAGGAGCTCGCGTTCCCTGGGGGAGAGCCTCTCGTGCGGCTGCAGGGTTGTGGCCTCGGCGTTGCGCGCGTAGACCTCGATGGCCTTCTCGGACAGGGGCGGGCTGAGGTAGCGGTGGCCGGCGGCGGCTTCCCGGATGGCGTGGAGGAGCTGGCTGCCGGTTGAGTCCTTCAGTACGTAGCCGCGCACCTGGGCCTGGAGCGCCTCCAGGACGTAGCTCTCGTCGGAATGCATCGACAGGATGACCACCTGGGTCCTCGGGGATGACTTGGCAATGCGCCGGGCCACCTCAATGCCGTTCATGTCACCCATCTTGAGGTCGACTACCAGGATGTCGGGATGGAGGCTTTCGACGAGCTGTATGGCCTCCAGTCCCCCGGCGGCTTCCCCGACCACGCTGAGGTCGCTCTCCCCTTCCAGCATGCTGCGCAGCCCCTGCCGGACTATGAAGTGATCATCCGCCAGCACTATGGTAGCCGTGGCTCTTCCTCCTTGCCTTCTTTCGGCGCCGACTCCCAGGGCAGCTCCGCCATGACGTAGGTGCCCCGGCCGGGGATGGACTTCACGGCGAAGTTGCCGTCCAGCGCCAGCGCCCGCTCGCGCATTCCCCTGATGCCGCTGGAGGGCTGCCTGGCCAGTGTGGCCTCATCGAACCCGCCGCCATGGTCGGCGACTTCCACCGTGACCACCCCTGACTCGGCGCGCACGCAGACCGAGACCTCCTTCACCCGGGCGTACCGGGCGACATTGGTCAATGCCTCCTGAACGATACGATAGGCGGCGATGCTGACGTCGGGCGGCAGCAGCCGGCGGAGTCCGCCGTGCCGGAACTTGACCTTCACCTGGGTGTGGGCGGTGTAGCGTTTGAAGTGCCAGAGCAGGGTGGGCAGCAGGCCCAGGTCGTCCAGCATGGCGGGGCGCAGGTCGAGGGACATCTCCCGTACCCGCGTCATCAGGTCATTGACCACGCCGCCGGCGACGGCCAGCTGCCGGCTCTCGGTTCCCGTGGCCGTGGCCTGCGCCTTCTCCAGCAGGAGCTTGAGGGCGGTCAAAGACTGGCCGACCTGGTCGTGCAGCTCGCTGGCGATGGCCCGGCGCTCGTCTTCCTGCACGCTGATCAGCCGGCGGGAGAGGGTTTGGAGCTGGCTGGCCAGGTTCTTGTAGTCCGTCAGGTCCACCGCGGCGCCGACCACTCCCACCAGCTCGTTGGCCGCGTCTCGCAGCGGTTCCACCCGGCAGTAGAATACCCTTCCGTTCTGCTCCAGTTCGTAGGAATCGAGGGTGCCGGCCAGCGCCCGTCGGTGGGCCAACAGGGGCGGACAGTCCTCACCGCCTTTCGCCGCGTAGTACTCCGACACGGCGGTACCCATGAGCCGCTCCAGCCTGTCGGCGCTGACCAGGGCGCCCGCGCACGAGCTGAATTTGAGGTCCCTGTCGGTGGTCCAGCACAGGCAGGGCATCTGCTGCATCAGCAGGTCCAGCTTGGCCTTGGCCTCGCGCAGCGCTTCTTCGGCCAGCTTGCGCTTGGTGATGTCACGCAGGACGCCCATGATCTCCACCGGCCGTCCGTCCGGCCCTGGTATGAAGGACACGGTGCTTTCCACCCATACCGTGGAGCCATCCACGCGCTTCAGCTCCACCTCCAGTCCCCCCGCCGTGCCCGAGATATCGTCCTCCCGGCGCATCGTTCCCGCCAGCAGCTTCCGGGCCGCCTCGGCCGAAGCCGGGGTGAGGGTGCCTTCCACGGTGTGGTGGAGGGATTCCTTCACGGGGTAGCCCAGCAGGCGTTCGATGGAGGGGCTGAGGTAGGTGGCACCGAGGGACATGTCGGTGACCCAGATGACATCCGAAACGTTCTCGGCCAGCAAGCGGTAGCGTCTCTCGCTCTCCCGGAGCTCTTCTTCCATCCTCTTGCGTTCCGTGATGTCCTTTACGATGCACAGGAACGCCGGTTTGCCCTCCCACCGGTGCGGGACGGCGCTGACCTCTCCCCACCTGATCGATCCGTCGGCGCGCGCCACCCGGAATGAGTACGGCCGGGGGACGGCCTCGCCCCTCACTCTCTTCTCGTGCAGTGCCGCCACCATCCGGCGGTCGGCCGGGTGAACGGATTGCAGGAAGGGCTTCGTGAGGTACTCCTCGATCGGCCGTCCCATGAGGTCCGCCGCCCTCTGGCTGATGAAGACCACCTTCCCCCCCTGGACCACCACGATGCCTTCATCGGCGTTATCGACGAACAGCCGGCTTCTCTCGTCGACCGCCAGCATCTTCTGCTGCAGGCGGCGCTGGTCCGTGATGTCCCGGATGATGACCACGGCTCCCCTGGGAGGGTCTGCCGCCCGTCTGACACGGGCCAGGTTCACCTGGAGGCTCAACGCCTGGCGCCGCCCGGTCCGGGTCTCCAGCTCAAAGGGGGGAACCTCCTGCCCGGAGAGCAGCTCGGCCAGCTTCGGGGATACGCTGTTGTCGCGGAAGGCCTTCACCATGTCCAGGCGTTTACCCAGCGTGCGATGCTCGGCAACGCCCAGTATCTCCCAGAACCTCTTGTTGGCCCCTTTGATCCTGCCCTCGGCGTCAATGACGGCGGCGCCATCCCGCAGGCTGTCGGAGAGGGAAAGCAGCGCCCCCTCGTCCTCGGATGGGACGACGGCCTGCCGTACGGCACGGGTGCGGCGAGCCCCGGCGCCGGGCTTTCCGGCTTCTTTTTCTGGATCGCTGGCCCGGCGGTTCTTTCTTTCGGGCATTATCACGTCCCGGACACTGATTCCGTCACTATTCTAGGCACAACGGCTCACCGATGACAAGTGCACTGGAGACCGTGAGGGAGCTACCAAGGGGTATGTCGTGGTTCTGTCAATCTGTCACCCTAATGGTTCAGTGATTTTGTCACCCTT
>CAYPDY010000137.1:0-6933 GCA_964409515.1 uncultured Dehalococcoidia bacterium | reverse complement strand
CTAGCCTGCTGCACTGCGGATCAGCCGGCGTCCAACCAGGCCTCCCGCAGCCAGCCGCCAACCTCGTCGTCGATGTCCGCTGCGGAGCCCAGCTCCAGGTGATGGGTGAACCGGCCGGGCCTCGGCTCGACTATCTCCTTCCAGCGGGGCGAAGCATCCTTGCGCCGGAGAGCGACGGTGAGCACCAGCGGAGCGTGCCGGCCGCGCCGATACTGGCCGGGCATCCAGGCCCAGGCGAACGCCCGGCGCCGGCGGAACGCGACCTGGCTCTTCGTGACCCGAATCTCACTCTGGCCAACGGCGTCGACCGCGGCGCGCACGGCATCGAAGATGAGCCTGGATTCCTCCTGTTCAGCAAAGAAGTCATCCAGTGTCATGGGGATCCCTCGAGGCTCAGTGTTTCAGGGCCGCCAGCACGCCCTCCGCAGGCAGCGTGTTCAGAACATGCGCGGCCCCCGCCCAGCCGCGGCGCGCCGTGCCCACGCCGAGCTGCATGAGGCGCAGATGCTCGGCGGCATGAGCATCAGTGCCCAGCGACAGCTTCACGCCCAGCTCCCGGGCCCGGAAGATGTGGGCGTCCTTCAGGTCAAGGCGGTCCGGCATGGCGTTGATCTCCAGCACGGTCCCCGTCCGGGCGGCGGCCTGGAAGACGGCCTCCATGTCCAGGGCCGCGGCCTCCCTCACACCGAGCAGCCGGCCGGTGGGATGGGCAATGATATCCACGTGCGGGCTTTCCATGGCCCGAATGACCCTCCGGGTCATCTTCTCCTGCTCCTGCCCCATCGCGGAGTGCACCGCCGCCACGACCACATCCATCTCCCGTAAGACCTCATCGGGGAGGTCCAGGGAACCATCCGCCCGGATGTCCACCTCGATGCCGGCCAGGACCCGGAAGCCCTGGAGGCTGTCGTTCAGCTTCCTGATCTCGGTCCTCTGCTCCCTGACCCGGTCCTGGTTCAGGCCGTGCGCGATTCCCAGCCCCTTCGAGTGATCGGTGATGGCCATATACTGGTAGCCCATGGCCTGGGCCGCCAGGGCCATCTCCTCTATCGAGTCCCGCCCATCGCTCCAACTGCTGTGAACATGCAGATCACCCTTGACGTCTGCGGGATTGACGGGCTCGGGGACCTTCCGCTCTCCGGCCAGCGCGATCTCGTTCGTCCCCTCGCGGAACTCCGGCGGTATGTACTGCAGCCCCAGCCGGCCATAGAAGGCCTCCTCGGTGGCGTACTTCTCCAGCCGGCCGGTCTCCACCACGGTGATGCCGTACTCGCTGAGGCTCAGGCCCTGCCGTACCGCCCGTTCCCGCAGGCTGATGTTGTGCTGCTTGCTGCCGGTGAAGTACTGCAGCAGCGAGCCGTACTGATCGTCCGGCACGACGCGGAGGTCAACCTGCAGGTTGCCCCTGGTGACTATGCTGGCCTTGGTCCCGCCCCTGGCCAGGACCTCCCTGACCTGCGGCAGCGTGGTGAAAGCCTCGATCACAGCCTCTGCGTCATCGGCCGTGCCCATGAGGTCGATGTCTCCTATCGTCTCCCTGAAACGGCGCAGGCTGCCGGCGGGCGTCAGGTTCCGCACCGCCACGCGTTCCTGCAGGGCGGCCATGATCTCCTGCGCCAGGGGCAGGGCTTCACCAATGGGGATGCGCTGATCCTTGGTGCGCATGGACTGCAGGCCCCTCAGGATGTTCTCGGCGGTCTTGTCGCCCATGCGGAACAGCCCGGCCACCCTTCCATCGACAATGGCCCGCTCCAGGTCCTCCATAGACCTGACGCCCAATTCGGTAGACAGCCGCACGGCGGTCTTCGGGCCGACGCCCGGCACCTGGAGCAGCGAAATGACGCCCTCCGGGAACTGGGCGCGAAGATCCTCGTAGTACTTCAGATGGCCCGTGGTCAGGAGCTCGACGATCTTCTTCTCGATGGCCTCGCCGATGCCGGGAACCTCGCGCAGCGTGCCCTCGGCCATGATCTGAGAGAGCTCCACCGGGAGGTCCTCGATGGAGCGGACCGCCTTCTGGTAGGCCCTGATCTTGAAGATGCTATCGTCCCGAAGCTCCAGAAGGTCGGCGATGTCCTGAAAGACCCGGGCGACCTCGCCGTTGTTCATTTACCGCAGCACTTCTTGTATTTCTTGCCGCTGCCGCAGGGGCAGGGGTCGTTGCGTCCCGTATCCTTGTTGACGGGCGCGGCATGCCGTTTGCTGGCGGCGGTCTGCTGCGAGGGTTCCCTCTTGACGATGTTGGCGTTGTAGATGACGCGCGCCAGGTCGTGCCGGATATTGGCCGTGAGGCTCTGGAACAGGGCGTGGCCCTCCTTCTTGTAGGCCACCAGCGGGTCGCTGTGGCCGACCGCCTGCAGGCCGATGCCCTGGCGCATGTGGTCCATCATGGTCAGGTGCTCCGTCCACAGGTTGTCCAGGACCCGGAGCATCACCAGGCGCTCCAGCATCCGCATGTTCTCCGCGCCGAGGTCCTTCTCCTTAACATCATAGAGCGATTCCGCCGCCTTGATCAGCCTGGACTCGATCTCCTCCGGCCGAACGCCGGCGAGCGCCTGGGGGGTCATGTCCGGCGGCAACACGGGCGTGATGCGCTTCATTTCTTCCAGCAGGCCGGCCACGTCGGACTGCTCCTTGTCGAAGGAGGCGGCCACCACCTCCTGGATCTCTTCCCGGACCAGGGCCTGGATGTTCTCCTTCAGGTTCGGAGTGTCCAGGATCCGCTTGCGCTCGCCGTAGATGACCTCGCGGTGCTTATTCACCACGTCGTCATAGTCCACCAGGTGCTTGCGCACCTCAAAGTGGTAGCCCTCCACCTTCCCCTGGGCGTTCTCGATGAGCTTGTTGGCCATCGAGTGCTCCAACGGCATGTCTTCCTCACCCAGGCCGGCCCACTCCATTATGCCCTTCACGCGGTCGCCGCCAAACCGCTTGACGATGTCATCCTCCATCGACACATAGAAGCGGGAGCTCCCCGGGTCGCCCTGGCGGCCGGCGCGGCCGCGCAGCTGGTTGTCTATCCGTCTGGCCTCGTGCCTCTCCGTGCCGACAACGTGCAGACCGCCGAGGGCCATGACCCTGTCGTGATCGGGCTGCCATTCCTCTTTGGGCCTCTCGTCAGGGTTGCCGCCCAGTATGATGTCCACGCCGCGCCCGGCCATGTTGGTGGCCACCGTCACCACGCCGGGCTTCCCGGCCTGGGCGATGATATAGGCCTCCTTCTCGTGCATCTTGGCGTTCAGCACCTCGTGGGTGATCCCTCTCCGCATCAGCAGATCGCTGAGGCGCTCCGAGGTCTCGATAGAGGTAGTGCCGATGAGCACCGGGCGCCCCTCATTGTGAAGCTTCTCCACCTCGTTGCACACGGCCTTAAACTTGGCCTCTTCCGTACCGTAGATCTGGTCCGCGTAGTCCTCGCGGATCATGTCCCGGTTGGTGGGGATAGCCACCACTTCCAGGTTGTAAATCTTGGAGAACTCCTCGGCCTCGGTGGCCGCCGTTCCGGTCATCCCGGCCAGCTTCTGGTACATGCGGAAGTAGTTCTGGAAGGTGATGGTGGCCAGGGTGACCGTCTCCCGCTGGACCTTCACCCTCTCCTTGGCTTCGATGGCCTGGTGCAGTCCCTCGGAGTAGCGGCGCCCGGGCATCATCCGGCCGGTGAACTCATCGACGATGATCACCTCGCCGTTCTTGACCACGTAGTCCTTGTCCCTCCGAAACAGCACGTTGGCCTTCAGGGCGCTGTCCAGATAGTGGGTCAAGGCGTAGTTGCTGGCATCATAGAGGTCCGGCGACTTGAGCAGCCCCTCCTTCTTCAGTGCGCCCTCCATCTTGGCGATGCCGCTGTCGGTTATGGATACCGCCCGGTCCTTCAGGTCGACGGTGTAGTCCGTGTCCTTTACCAGGCTGGGCACCAGCCGGGCGAAGGTCTGGTATTTCTGGGCGGACTCCTCGGCGGCACCGCTGATGATGAGAGGCGTCCGGGCTTCATCGATAAGGATGTAGTCCACCTCGTCCACGATGGCGAAATTCAGAGGGCGCTGCGCGCACTGGCTGAGGTCGACCACCATGTTGTCGCGCAGGTAGTCGAAGCCGAATTCGTTGTTGGTGCCGTAGGTGATGTCAGCCTCGTAGGCCTGCTTGCGGGAAACAGGCTTCAGCCGGCGCCACCGCTGGTCCTCCGCTTCGTGCTCCGGATCAAACTGAAAGGAGGCCTGGTGCTGTATAGCGGCCACGGTGAGTCCCAGGGCATGATAGACCGGGCCCATCCACTGGCAGTCCCGCTTGGCCAGGTAGTCGTTGACCGTCACCAGGTGGCAGCCCAGGCCGGCAATGGCGTTGAGGTACAGGGGCAGCGTGGCCACCAGGGTCTTGCCTTCGCCGGTCTTCATCTCGGCGATCTTGCCCTGATGGAGGACCATGCCTCCCATGAGCTGCACGTCGAAGTGGCGCAGCCCCGTGGTGCGCCGGCTGGCCTCCCGGACGGCGGCGAAGGCCTCGGGGAGCAGATCGTCAAGCTTCTTCTTGTCCCCGTACCTGGCCCGGAGCTGATCGGTCCTGGCCCGCAGCTGGGCATCGGTGAGGCGCTGAAGGTCGGCCTCCAGGGAGTTGATCCTGGCTACCAGGGGTTGCAGACGCTTGATCTCGCGCTCGTTGGAGTCAAGAAGTCCGTCCAGCCACTTGAGCATGTCTCATTCTACTCGAACATGGCCCCCATGGACAGGCCGGTGTGGATACGGTGTATGGCCTCGCCCAGCAGCGGAGCCATGGAGAGGACCGTGATCTTCTTGATCTTCTTGTTGGCGGCCAGAGGCACGGTGTCGGTGACCACCACCTCCTTCACCGGGCTGGCCTGCAGCTTCTCGGTCGCCTGACCGGAGAATATGGGGTGGGTGCAGCAGGAGTAGACCTCCTTGGCCCCCTGCTCGAGAACGGCGTTCACGGCGCCGACCAGGGACCCCCCGGTGTCGATCTCGTCGTCCAGCGTCAGGGCGCGCATCCCCTTGACCTCGCCGATGACGTTCAGGGTGACAGCCTTGCTGCTGTTGCCGATCCGGCGCTTCTCGACGATGGCCAGCGGCGTGTTCAGCCGGTCCGCCAAGTCACGGGCCCTCTTGGAGATGCCGATGTCGGTGGCCACCACCACCAGGTTGTCCAGCTTCTTCTCCTTGAAGTGGCGGGTGAAGAGATGGAGCGCCGTCAGCTCGTCCACGGGGATCTGGAAGAAGCCCTGGATCTGTCCGGCGTGCAGATCCACCGTCAGCAGCCGGTTGGCGCCAGCCACAGTGAGAAGATCGGCTATCAGGCGCGCGGTTATGGGCACCCGGGGCTGGTCCTTCTTGTCGGTGCGTCCGTAGCCGTAGTAGGGCGCCACGGCAGTGATCCTGCCGGCCGACGCCCGCTTGATGGCGTCCAGCATGATCAGCAGCTCCATCATGCTCTTGTTGACCGGGGAGCATATCGGCTGCACGACGAAGACGTCCCTCTCCCTCACGCTCTCCAGGAGTTTGACGAAGATGTTCTCGTTGGGAAACTGGGTGACTTCGGCCTTGCCCAGGGGGATGCCCAGGTACTCGCATATGCCGTGCGCCAAGGCCGGATGCGCATTTCCGGTGAACACCTTCAGTTCGTCAACCATCAGCTCCTCCTCAGTAAGTAACCGCGCTAATCAGTATAGCACTTGGCCCTTTCCGGCAACAGGCACGCCGAGCGTGCACAGGCACGCCGAGCGTGCACAGGCACGCCAGCGTGCAGCCGCACGCCGGGGTGCACAGGGGCGCCAACGGGGTTTCCTCACCGGTCACGGGCCTAAGGAAGGGGGACTCCATGCCGAGCACGGAGTCCCCCGATTGGCCTCAAAAGGCTGCTGGACTACTCGATAAGTCCCTTGAAGCGGGCATCTCTGGCGTGGAATGCTTCCTTGGCGCTGCCCGTGTCCCTTCTCTGCTTGAAGAAGTTGAACTCGTCGGATTCCCAGCGCAGGTTGGTGAACAGGGTGTGGGAGATATAGCCCGGGATGAAGTCGGCGATGAGGCCCAGCCGGTCATAGATCACGTGGCGGGTGGCCTTGCCGATGGCGATGCCGTCGCGCGGCAGCAGGGTGATGGCCTTGGCCAGCTTCATGACCTCTGCATCCAGCTGGTCCGGCGGAACTGACTTGGTGATCAGGCCGATCTCCGCGGCCTCTTTCCCGCTGATGGTCCTGCCGGTGAGCAGCAGATCGATGGCCCTCTTCATGCCGACATGATAGATGAGGTGGGTGATGCCGAACACGCCGCTTCCGGAGAAGCCCAGGCGCTGCTCGGTGAGGCCCAGCTTGGCATCGTCCGCCGCGATGGCGAAATCGGTCAGCAGCGGGAAGTAGACGCCGCCGCCGATGCACCAGCCGTGAAGCTGCGAGATGGTGATCTTCTGGTTCAGGAAGACGTGGTTCATGTTGTCGTCCATGCCCATCTTGTCATACTTCAGGCGGATCCTCTGGCTGGGCTTGCGTTCGTCCTTCTTAGTGCCGAAGCCATAGAGGAAGCCGACCTTGGCCAGGTCATGGCCGACGGTAAAGGCCTTGCCCGATCCCTTCAGGATGATTACCTTTACGTCGTCGTCATCTTCCGCCTTCTGGAAAGCATCCCAGACTTCCTTGGCGTCGTCGCCGCGGCCCAGCCACTGGAAGGCATTGTACTTTTCCGGCTTGTTCAGGGTGATGGTGGCGATGTGGTCCTTTGCCTCGTAGAGAATGTACTTGTAGCTCATGTTCCTCCTTTAGCTTATTTCCAATATCGAGCACGGCCGCTGTGGCTTGACGTGCCTGTATCCCCTGTTCATGGCCTGACCACGATGTTGATCAGCTTCTTTGGAACGTAGATGACCTTGTCCGCCTGGTTGCCTCCCATGAAGGACTTCACCCTCGGCTGCGACATGGCCAGCTCCCGGGCC
>CAYPDY010000136.1:0-7078 GCA_964409515.1 uncultured Dehalococcoidia bacterium | reverse complement strand
AGTCCGAATCCGGCCAAAGGGTTACTGCCATAAACACCGGCATGACATGTGGCCACGTTGATCTGCCCCGCCACCCAAACGAGCAAGCTCTCCTCCACATACCTGAGATTCCTTTCATGCCTGGATCCTATTCGATGGAAATCAGCATAACTCGGGGCAGGACTGGGAGAATAGACTATGTCGACCACGCTGCCCGATTCCATGTTGTGGAGTCTGATGTCTACGGGAAGGGGTACCCGCTATCCGCGGAACTGGGACTAACGTATTTGAAAGGCACATGGGAGATCAGACGACGGTAAGGCCGCCCACTGACTACGCATGAAACGGGAAACGGATGGCATCGGCATATTGCCAGTCTCTCTGCTGGACCTCTATCGACCATTGGTAGAAGAGATGCGACAGACCACCAGGCAACTCGCCCTAGGCCTTGGTTGGCACTACTTGCTGGACCTGAGTTGGAGCGCGTACATGCTCCACACCCGTCCTGGTGAACACGTCATGGATGCCGGAGCCGGAGTCGGAGTGATGCAGTGGTGGCTAGCCGCGAAAGGCGTCAATGTGGTTAGCGTGGACCTGAACAGCCGCGCAAGGCTGGCGCCCCATTTCAGGTCGTGGTGTAGAGTGAAAGGCCTGCGCCCACATGATTTGGAGCCGTCAGCAATGCCCTCCCTCAGAGGCACCCTGACCCGGAATCCACTGCTCTGGCCCGGGCAGATCAGGCGTGCCTTCTCGAAACCGGCAGAACCACCCTCTGGCCGCGGGACGATCACCATCTACAACCAAGACCTGGCTAGCCTGCCTGACATTCCCGATGCATCAATGGATGCCGTGGTGTCCATATCCGCCCTCGAGCACAATGAGCCGGACTCACTGCACCGAATCGTGGGTGAGTTGATGCGAGTCATCAAGCCGGGCGGGAGACTGGTAGCCACGCTGGCGGCAGCAAAGGACAGGGACTGGTTTCACAATCCTTCCAAGGGCTGGTGCTACACCGAGACTTCTCTCCGCAAGCTCTTTGATCTGCCAGACGACTGTCCATCCAACTATGATCGCCACGATGAGCTGTTTGAGGCGCTACGCAATTGTGCCGAGCTCCGCGACAGTCTGGCCGAGTTCTACTACAGGTCCGGCGACAACGGTATGCCGTGGGGAGTGTGGGACCCCAAGTACCAGCCTGTCGGCGTGGTTAAGGTGAAGCAGTAACGGATTGGAGCAGAGCGCATGTTGGTACTTAAGTACGCTGCGCTGGCAACCATTGCTGAACTCTTCAGATACAAGAGCGAAGGATTCCAGTTGCCCGACTTCCCCGGGTACACTAGCGACCAGTGGGGCATCAAAGCCCACAACCGCCCGTGGATTGAAGAGAAGGGCGGATTCGCTAAAGGTCAGAGAATCATCGAGGTCGGGGGGGCCTACAGTTTGCTAGCGAAGTACCTGGCTGACAAGTACGAGCTCGAGGCCTGGGTTGGAGACGACTTCGGCATGGGGTCAAACGAGCCTCTTTGGTCACGCTGGGGGAATCCACTCGAGCTACCCCAGAGGCACCCTGGTCTGAGGTACGTCTTCGAGAGATTCGGCGCATTCTCAGACAAATACCCCGATTCGTACTTTGACCGTATCTTCACCGTCAGCACCCTGGAGCATATACCCCACGAGCCTTGCCTGTCCGTCCTCAAGGACATGCATCGCTGTCTGAGACGCGGCGGATCTGAGCTTCACACGATCGACATCCCGACCCTGAGCCCAAAGCCAACCATGGCGGCCACTGCAGGGCATCTCATTCCCCGTCTGCGTACTATCGGGCCGCAATGGTCCTCGCCCATAAGGACCTGGATAGACTTGATACGGGCCTCAGGCGTCCAGATCAAGGCACGAATGCCCAATCCATTGCAGTTGCTCGACAGGCAGATTCTGGTGGAGTCACCCGACGTAGTCTATCGCTTCTACCAACCGAACAACGCACCCAAGCCCTACAACCCATCCGCATCAATGCTCCTCATAATCCAGGACGTGTAGCGATCAATGGAGAAGCCGCGCTGTTCCATAGTCATCCGCTGCCGGAATGAAGAGACGCATATCGGGCGTCTCCTCACCGGCGTTGTCGAGCAGACCTTCGTTGACAGGGAGATCATTATCGTCGACTCGGGATCAACCGACGCCACGCTGTCCATCGCATCCCGCTACCCGGTGCGCGTGCTCCACATCACGCCGGAAGAGTTCTCCTTCGGCCGCTCCCTGAACAAAGGATGCCAGGCCGCCTCAGGCGAGTTCATCGCGATCGCCAGCGGACACGTCTATCCGGTTTACCGGGACTGGCTGGAACGGCTCCTGGCGCCCTTCGCCGACCCCCAGGTGGCGCTGGCCTACGGCAAGCAGCGGGGCAACGGGACAACCAAGTACTCCGAGCACCAGGTCTTTGCCCGGTGGTACCCGAACGAATCGAACCCGGCGCAGAACCATCCATTCTGCAACAATGCCAATGCCGCCATCCGCCGGTCCGCATGGCAGCAGCTGCCCTACGATGAGAGCCTGACCGGCCTGGAGGACCTCGCCTGGGCCAGCAGGGCCATGGAGCTGGGCCACAGGATAGTCTATGCGCCGGAAGCCGAGGTCGTGCACGCGCACAACGAGACCTTCGGCCAGATATACAACCGCTATCGCCGCGAAGCCATCGCCATGAAGCGTATCTTCCCCCAGGAACACTTCACGCTGTGGAATTTCCTGGGCCTCTTTCCGGGCAATACGCTCTCTGACTGGCAGCACGCCCGACAGGACCACGTGCTGCGCCGGAACCTCCTGTCCATCGCCGCCTTCCGGTTGATGCAGTTCTGGGGCACCTATCGCGGCTACCGTCAGCGCAGCCCGGTGACTGAGCAGCTCAGACAGAAGTTCTACTATCCCAACAACGCCTCGCACTCGCGGAGCGCTGACAGGGGGCTTGAAGCGGGCCGCCGCATAGAGTATTCTGGCACTCCAACGGAGAACGACGTTGACAAGCATGATTGACATATCCGTGCCCCTCGGTCCGCTGACACCGGCCTGGCCGGGAAGCGCTGGCATCCGGCTGACGAGGACGAAGACCCTCGCCGCCGGCGACGACTGCAACTCCTCCCGCCTCGACTGCGACGTGCACACAGGTACCCACGTGGACGCCCCCGCCCACTTCCTGGCTGACGGGGCATCGGCCGATACTCTGCCGCTCGACGTGCTGATCGGTCCAGCCTTCGTCGCCTCCCTCCCGGAGGCCGAGAGTGTGAGCGCCGTTGACCTGGCCGGCCTGCACCTGCCTCAAGGTACATCCCGCCTGCTCTTGAAGACCAGGAACTCCGGGCTGTGGTCGGCCCACCCCGGCGAGTTCCGGACGGACTACGTGGCGCTGACCGCCGATGCAGCGCAGTGGCTGGTGGACCGTCATGTCCAACTGATCGGAGTGGACTACCTCTCGGTGCAGAGACACGGGGACAGTCCCCGGACACACCAGGTGCTGCTGGCCGCCGGAGTCGTGATCCTCGAGGGTCTCGACCTGTCCCGCGTTTCGGCGGGGCCATATGAGCTCATCTGCCTGCCGCTGAGACTGACCGGTGCCGAGGGCGCGCCGGCCAGGGCTGTCTTGAGGGGACTCTAGCCTATGCCGGACCCAACCATCGCCGCCCTGGTGCCCATGCGTCACCACAGCGAGCGCGTACCCGGCAAGAACTACCGGCCCTTCTGCGGCCGGCCCCTCTACCATCACATCGTCCGCAGCCTTCTGGATTGCCCCCGCTTGAAGGGCGTCTGGATCGATACCGACAGCGATTTCATCAAGCAGGATGCCCCCGCGCACTTCAAGGTCCACATCATCGACCGGCCGGAACACCTGCGCTCGGATCTCACCCCCATGAATGACATACTGCTTTACGACGTCACCCGGGTGGAGGCGGACTGCTACCTCCAGACCCACAGCACCAATCCGCTCCTGACCAGCCGCACCATCTCGGAAGCTGTCGGGCGCTTCCTGGCGGACTACCCGGCGCATGACTCCCTGTTCTCGGTCACGAGGCTCCAGACGCGCCTGTGGGACAGCCAGGGCCGGGCCATCAACCATGACCCTGCGGTCCTGCTGCGCACCCAGGACCTTCCCCCGGTCTACGAAGAGAACTCCTGCCTCTACCTCTTCACCAGGGATACGCTCGAAAGGCGGCGCAACCGGATTGGCGAAAGGCCGCTGATGTACGAGATCGACCCGCTCGAAGCCTGGGACATAGACGAGGAGACGGACTTCCGCATCGGTGAGCTGCTGTTCGCTCAGCGGCAAAGGGCCTCATGAGGTACCGCGTCCTGGTCACCTGCCCGCAGCTGCAGCGAACCATCGACCAGTACCGGGACATATTCTCACGGCACGACATCGAGATCGAAGCGCCTCCGCTGGTGCAGCAGATGAGCGAGTCCGACCTGCTGCAGATCATCGACGGATTCGACGGTGTGATCGCCGGGGATGACCCGTTCACCAGCCAGGTGCTCGAGAAGGGCACCCGCCTCAAGGCCATCGCCAAGTGGGGCATAGGAGTCGACGCCATCGACCTTGACGCCGCCCGCCGCTTCGGCATACGCGTCTCCAATACGCCCGACGTCTTCAGCGACGAAGTGGCCGACGTGGTCATGGGCTACATCATCCTGCTGGCCAGGCAGCTTCACCGCCTGGACCGCTCCGTGCGTGACGGGGGATGGTTGAAGGTGCCCGGGATTTCCCTGCGCGGCAGGACGCTGGGGGTGGTGGGGGTCGGCAGCATCGGCCGGGAGGTCACGCTGCGGGCCGCGGCCGCCGGCATGGTCCCGGTGGGGCACGACATCTCCCCACCGCCGCAGGATTTCCTGCACCGCACCGGCATTCGCATGCTGGCCCTGGACCACCTGCTGGCTGAATCCGATTTCATCTCGCTCAACTGCAGCCTGACCGACCGGAACCGCCGTATGATCGGCCGGAGGCAGTTCGGGATAGCGAAGGCCGGGGTCTACATCGTCAACACGGCGCGAGGGGCACTGATTGACGAAACGGCCCTCGCCGCCGCCCTGCGCGAAGGCCGGGTAGCCGGGGCCGCTCTCGACGTCTTTGAAAAGGAGCCCCTGCCGCTGGATAGCCCCCTCCGCGAATTCGACAACTGCATCTTCGGCACCCACAACAGCTCCAATACCGTGGAGGCAGTCCAGAGAGTCAACCGCCTGGCCATTGACAATCTCCTTGAACAGCTGGGGGTCCCGACATGAAAAGAATAGCTCTCATAACCGGAGTCGCGGGCGGCATCGGCGCGGCCGCGGCCATTCTGTTCGCTGATGCCGGCTGGCATGTGATCGGCCTCATGCGGCGCCCGATAGACAGTCTGCCTGGCGTTCACCACCTGATACGCGCCGACGTCTCCGACGAGGTGCAGATGCAGCGGGCGCTGGCCGAAGTGGAGGCCGTCGAAGGACGCATCAACGCCCTGGTCAACAACGCCGCCATCCAGGTGTCCAAGCCCCTGACTCAGACGAACACCCAGGAGTGGGACTCGATGATGGGGGCCAACCTGCGGTCGGCCTATCTTGCGGTCCGCTATGCGCATCCGCTGCTCCTCGGGCACGCCGCGGCCATCGTGAACGTCAGCTCGGTCCATGCGATTGCCACCTCGGTCAACATCGCGGCCTACGCCGCCAGCAAGGGAGCACTGCTGGCCTTGACCCGGGCCATGGCCATCGAGCTGGCCCCCGATGGCATAAGGGTCAATGCCCTGCTGCCGGGGGCCGTGGACACGCCCATGCTCCGTTCGGGCCTGCGCCGCGGGCCCTTGACCGGGTCAAGTATCGAGGATCTGCTCCAGGACCTCGGACGCCGCACGGTCATGGGACGGGTGGGCCAGCCGCAGGAAATCGCCAAGGCCATCCTCTTCCTGGCAGACGGCGACTGGTCGTCTTTCATGACCGGCCAGACCCTGGTGGTGGATGGCGGGGCAACAGCGAGGCTGAGCACCGAATGATAGCGAGACTTCCCGCGCCTGTCAGAGCCGCCGGCCGGCGCCTTCTCGGCGAGCGCGGGCGCAGGTGTCTCTCGAGCCTCGTCGGCATCCCCGCCAGCTGCCGCGAAAGCCTGGATGGGCAACGGAGGGCCAGCGTCAGGCGCCTGCGGGCCCTCGAGAACAAGCACGCTGGGCAACGCTGTTTCATCATTGGGAACGGCCCAAGTCTGAAGAGGGCGGATTTGTCCCTCCTGAAGAACGAGCTCACATTCGGCACAAACCGCATCTACCTGATGTTCAATCAGCTTGGCTTCGCTACCACCTACTACGTCTCGGTCAACAGGCTGGTAATTGAACAGTGCGCGAGAGACATCGAGGGTCTCTCGTCTCCCAAGTTCATCAGCTGGCACTCGCGCGATCTGCTGCGCTTCACACCAGACATGATGTTCATCCGGCACCGTCCCGGGCCTCCCACATTCCATACCGACGTCACCGGGGGCATCTGGGAAGGAGCCACCGTCACGTACGTCGCGATGCAGGTGGCCTACTATCTCGGCTTCCAGAAGGTGATCCTGATTGGCGTCGATCATTCATTTGCCACACAGGGTCAGCCCCACACCACCGTGGTTTCGCAGGGCGATGACCCCAATCACTTCGATGCGAAGTATTTCGGCAAAGGCTTCCGCTGGCAGCTCCCCGACTTGGAGACATCCGAGATGTCCTACCGCATCGCCAAGTGGCAGTTCGCCAGCGTCGGCAGGGAGATCGTCGATGCCACGATCGGCGGCCAACTGCAGGTATTCCCAAAGGTGGAGTATGAGAGTCTATTCAAGTAGCCCTCTTGGGCGGTGCCGCGTGACGGTATCCATGCGCAAGCCCGCGTCGGCATCTTGGGAAAGGCGGACGGTGCACCCATGAAACGGGCCCTCATCACCGGGATCACGGGCCAGGACGGCTCGTACCTGGCAGAGTTCCTGTTGCGCAAAGGTTACGAGGTGCACGGCGTGATCAGGCGGGCGAGCACCTTCAGCACGTCGCGCATAGACCACATTTATGTTGATCCCCATGAGCCGGACCCGAAGCTCCTCCTGCACTACGGCGGCGGGAGC
>CAYPDY010000135.1:0-7223 GCA_964409515.1 uncultured Dehalococcoidia bacterium | reverse complement strand
CTCCTGGCCTACAGGATACACCAAAATGGCTTAAGTGAACAGTATTGGGGCTAGACCTTCCGGGCAACCTCGGCCCCTTCGGCGATCGCCTCCAGCGCCTTCCGCGGCTTCCTGGCGTCGCCGATAACGTAGACCTCGGGCACCCTGGCCTTCAGCTCGGCGCTGAGCAGGTCAACCGACCTGGCCCCCATGGCCAGGACGATGGTCTTGATCCCCCGGATGGCTTCTTCCCTGTCGCCTTCCTTGCAGACCACGGTGCGGTCCGGCTTTGTTTCCAGGATGGTATCGATGACGACAACGCCATCCTGCAGGATCTCCCGGACCTTGCGGTTGGTGAGGATCCTGACCTGGGCCTCGTGCAGCCGCTCCATGAGCAGCGTCCGTCCTTCGGGCACCATGTCCACCCCCACGTTGCCCATCATCTCCACCACCGTGACCGATGTCCGGCCGACGATCGGGTTGTAGCCCGGATGCGCCAGGAACTCGGCGGTCTCCAGGCCCACCATGCCGCCGCCGATGATCAGCACATCGCCATACGGCCGGCGCACCTTGCCCGACAGCACATCGTGGGCCGTCACCACGTGCCTCTCCCTGATGCCCGGTATGTTGAGCATCAGTGCCTCGCCGCCGGTGGCCACGATGGCCACATCGGGCTTCTCCTTCTCCACCATCCCGGTGGTGACCTCGGTGTTGAGCCGCACCTTCACGCCGGCCTTGTCCACCTGGCGCGCCAGGAACTGGGTGGCCTTGGTCAGCTCCTGTTTCCCCGGCGGTATGACCGCCAGGTTGAACTGGCCGCCCAGCCGGTCCTGCTTCTCGCAGAGCGTGACCTGGTGACCCCTCCGCGCGGCCACCATGGCCGCGTGCATTCCCCCGGGCCCGCCGCCGATGACCATCACCTTCTTCGTCTTCGCCGCCGGGGCCAGGCCCGCCTCCATCTCCCTCTCCCGGCCCACTGAGGGATTCATGAGGCAGGTCATCGGGTGGTGCTCGCGGCCGTGGATGCACCCCAGGCCGCAGCCGATGCAGGGGGTGATATCATCCAGCTGCCCCCTGGCGGCCTTATTGGGCCACTCCGGGTCGGCCAGGAGCGCCCGCCCCAGGACGATGACGTCCGCCTGGCCGCGCTCCAGTATGGACTCGGCCAGCCTGGGATCGGTGATCCGGCCAACGGTGAACACGGGCACCTTGACCACCTGCTTCACGGCCGCGGCATAGGGCACGTTCAGCCCCATGGGCGTGCCGTGGGGGGGCAGTATCCGCCAGGACATCTGCGGGAAGGTCCCGCTCGAGATGTGGAAGGCATTCACGCCCGCCTCGACCAGCATGGGGGCGATGTACTTCGTCTCCTCGATGTCCCTCCCTCCGGGCGTCAGCTCGTCGCCGGACAGCCTCATGACGATGGGGAAGTCGCGGCCGGCCTTGGCCTGGATATTGCGCAGCACCTCCAGATGGATCCGCAGGCGCGACTCGATGGAGCCGCCGTAGGCATCGGACCGCTTGTTGCGCAGGGCCGAGATGAAGGACCCCAGCAGCATGTAGCAGTGGGCCGAGTGCAGCTCGATCCCGTCGCAGCCGGATTCCCGGGCCCTCCTGGCGGAGTCGCCGAACTGCTCCACGATGTGGGCGATCTCCTCCGCGGATAGCTCCCGGCAGGTCGTCTTGTAGGTGAAGCACATGGCCGGAGACGGGCCCACGGGCTGCACCTTGTACAGGAAAGAGACGGACTCGGGCCCGGGATGGGCGATCTGGGGGATGAGACGGGAGCCGTGAGCGTGGATGGCATCCGTCAGCCGCCGCATCGGGGCGATCTGGCTGTCGTCCCACATGCCCACCGTGTGGGGCACGTAGGGGTACTTCCCATCGATGGAGGTGACCTCCAGGATCAGCAGCCCGGCCCCTCCTTTCGCCCGCGCCTCGATATAGTCGTGGTACCGCTGGTTCACGGTCCCGTCCTGGTTGACATAGTCCGTATCCATCGGCGCCAGCGCGATGCGGTTCTTCAGCTCCATGGTGCCGATCCTGATCGGGCTGAACAGCCTGGTGAATGGTTTGTCGTTCAAGTTCATCTCCCCCTTCGCCACCGGGAAACCCGGGTTTCTTCCATAGTCGCCAAACCGATATCCGGCAGGCGCGCCAACCGGTCCCTTACAGACGGCAGTCGCGCCAGCCGGTCCCTACAGACGGCAGGCGGCGCCGGCGCCATCGTGGATGGCCCGCCTGATCAATCCTAGCCCGTTGCAGTCGCCGACCGCGTAGAGCTCGGTCACCTTTCCCTCGAGCGCCTTCTGCAGCTCCAGGTTGGGCTCGACATCGCCGGCGATCACCACGGAGTCTGCGGCGGCGGTCGCCTTCTCGCCCTTGACATTATAGACCACGCCCGCGGCCGATATCTCCTCGTATTTGACCCCGCTGATGACGGTCACCTTCGCCTCCTCCAGGCCCTCCTTGACCTCCCCTCTCCTCTTGGATCCCACCTCCGGGGCCACCTTCTTGCCGCTGTCGAGCAGAGTCACCTGCCGGCCCCTCTCGGCCAGGAACGTCGCCAGCTCGCAGGCCCCGAGGTCGCCCCCGACGACTACGACCCGCTTGCCCAGAGGCATCCAGTACCTGGTAAACCGCCGGATCAGCGGAGGGGTCAGGAAGCGCTGCATGAAGGGACCGCCCAACCGCAGCCCCAGCCTCTGCCAGGCCGGCAGCTTGGCCGCGCCCGGCCCGCCGGCATCGCCGGCCAGCATCCTCTTCATGTCCGGCGCGCCGAAGACATTCCGGCCCTCGGCGCCGCGGATCGGCCCAATCACGATCCGGGGCCCCGCAGCCAGGATGATGGCGTCCGGCTTGACGGCGCTGACCAGGGCCGGGGTCACCTCCTGCCTCAGCCTGACCTGGATGGGCAGGCTCTTGATCTCGGTCAGCAGGTAGGCGAGCAGCCGGTCGTTGTCGGGGTGAACGGTGTTGGCGAAGAGCAGGGAGCCCCCGAGCCTGGCCTGCTTCTCGTAGAGCGTGACCGAGTGGCCGCGCAGGGCGGCGACGCGCGCGGCCTCCATGCCGGCCGGCCCGCCACCCACCACCATCACCTTCTTGGGCCTGGCGGCCTTCTCCAGGCTGAGCTGCCCCTCCTTGCCAGTAAAGGCATTTATGGCACAGTGCATCTGGGTGAGATCGCCCTCGGCGCAGGAGTCGAAGCAGTTCTCGCAGGAGATGCAGCGGCGCAGGTGCTGGAGGTCGCCCCTGGCGGCCTTGTTGGGCAGCTCAGGGTCCGCCAGCAGCGGCCGCCCCATGACAATCATATCCGCCTGCCCCGCCTGGACCACCTTCTCGGCCATCAGGGGATCGTGAATGCGGCCCACCACCATCACGGTGGCACTGGTGATCTTCTTGATGGCCGCGGCTTCCGGTACGTTGTAGCCCCAGCCATGGCTGGAACCGGCGATGATGCCCGTGGTCAGCCGGTCGATGACTCCGCCGGAGACATGGAAGGCGTCTACCCCAGCCTCCACCAGTCTGGGGATGATCTCCAGTGTCCCCTTGATATCGCGGCCCCCGGGCTGACGCTCGTCCCCCGAGATGCGCAAGGTCAGGGGGAAGTCCTTCCCGGCCCTGGCCTTCATGCTCCTGATGACGGCCAGGGGGAACTTCAGACGCCCTTCCACCGTGCTGCCGCTGTAGGCGTCCGTCCTCTTGTTGCGCAGCGGAGAGAGAAAAGACCCGCACATCATGTAGGCATGGGCGCAGTGCAGCTCCATCCCGTCGTACCCCGCCTCCCGGGCCCGCCGGGCGGCGTCGCCATACTGCTCGATAATCATCTCGATCTCTTCCAGAGTGAGCTCCCGGCAGGTCTGGACCGTGTTGGGCGACGTGCAGACTGAAGGGCCCACCGGCTGGAGCTGGTTGACAAACGGGGCGGACGACTCCGGACCCGGATGCGAGATCTGGGGGACTATCCTGGCCCCGTGCGCATGCACGGCCCTGGTGAGCTCGATGTGACTCGGGATGAGGTGGTCACCCCAGAGCCCCACGGTGTGCATCTGGTAGGGGAACTTCTGGTCCACGGTGCAGACCTCGAAGGTGATGAGCCCCACGCCGCCTTTGGCCCGCGCCACGTGGTAGTCTATCAGGCGCTGGCTGACGGTGTCCCCCGGCCCGGACCAACTGGTGGTCATGGGGGCCATCGCCAGGCGGTTCCGGATCTCCATGGAACCGATCCTGACCGGACTGAACAGCTTCTGGAAAGGACTCAAGGCGCACCTCCTGGCGTGACCGGGCTCATCTCATTATCCACGCAATCATGCTGTCAGGCAACTGCCCTCACCAGAACGACGTTTTGCAGTAGTTCGATGCAGGCAGCCGCGGTCCGATGCGGCAAATGCGCCAGCGACGACGCTGGACATGCGTCATCCAACATCCCGCGGTGTGCCACCGGGCCTCATTCATAGTATAATGCAATGCACAGCAGGCGTGTCTGGCTGCCGGCGACGGGACGCAGTACCGCGGCTTGGAGCCCCGGCCGAGCCGCCAGGCAACTGAAAGGGGGGGGTAATGGCCGAATTCCTGTCTGACGAGTGGTTCACCAGGGTTGACGAGCTCACCCGGGCGGCCGGGGACCTGCAGATGCCCAAAGCCCTGACCGATGTCACGGTCAACCTGAAGGTGCTGACGGCGAAGGGTGAAGTGCAGATGGGCATGAACCACGGGGTCATCCAGAAGGGTTTCATCTCCCAGGCGGACGTCGACATGTCCATGCCCGCCGAGTATGCCTACAAGATACTGGTCCAGAACGACTGGTCCGTCGGCATGCGGGGCTACATCAAGCACAAGATCAAGCTCTCCGGCAACATGAAGAAGATGATCCCGCTACAGGTGTACAAGCCCAGCCAGCCCAGCGTGGAGCTGACGAAAAAGATCGCCGGGGTCACCGATTTCAGCGACTTCAAGGACTTCAAGCCCTAGCCAATCCAAGAGCAGGGTTTCAGGGGGGTAACGCACATGCCGAAGCTGAGCAGACTGCTGTCACCCTGGAAGATCGGCAGCATGGAGATCAGGAACCGGATAGTCATGGCGCCGATGACGCCGGTCTGGTGCAACCCGGACGAGACGCCGTCGGACCGGCAGATAGCCTACTGGACCGAGCGCGCCAAAGGCGGCGTGGGGCTGATCACCACCGAGGTCAACTCCGTCGATGCGCTGCACCGTTACCAGCCGCTCTCATCGGGCCTGCACAGCGACTTCCAGATCGAGGCCCACAAGCGCCTGACCGACGCCGTGCACCAGTACGGGGCCCGCGTCTTCCCACAGATAAGCCACCCCGGCCCCGAGTCCCTGGCCCCGTTCTTCGAGAACACCCCAGCCATCGGCCCGTCGGTGAACCGCTCCGAGTCCACCTCGCAGGTCTGCCGCGAGCTGGCGGACGAGGAGCTGCCGGCCCTGGTAGAGATGTACGCCGAGGCGGCGCGCCGGGCCCGCGAGGCAGGCTACGACGGCGTCGAAATCCACATGGCGCACAACTATATGCTGCTGGGTTCTTTTCTCTCTCCGCTGCGCAACAAGCGCGAGGACGGCCTGTACATCGGCCACACCGTGGAAGGGCGCGTCAGGCTGCCGGTCGAGGTCATCAAGAGGATAAAGGAGAAGGTGGGGGCCGACTTCCCCATCACCGTGCGCATCTCCGGCGACGAAACCATCGGCGGCGCCAGCAGCGGGCGCGACCTCACGGACACGCAGCGCATCGCGCCCATCCTGGAAGCAGCGGGAGTGGACTGCTTTCACGTCTCGGGCGGCGTGATCACGTCGCTGGTAGACCAGATCATCGCCGGCGCCAACTACGCCTGCGGCTTCAACGTACCGGCGGCGCATGCCCTCAAGGAGGTAGTGCAGGTCCCGGTCATGCCGGTGGGCTGCATCCACGATCCGGCCCTGGGCGAGGAGCTCCTGCTCAAGGGCTGGTGCGACGCCGTCGTCATGGGCCGTCCCATGCTGGCGGATCCGGAGCTGCCCCGGAAGGTGGCCGAGGGCCGGCTGGAGGACATCCGCCACTGCGTCCGGTGCCTGACCTGCGTGGACTCGCTGATGAAGCTGGAAGACGTGCACTGCGCCGTCAATGCCCGCATGGGCAAGGAGGAGATGTACCCCCTGGAAGGCAAGGCGGCCGCATCGAAGAAGGTCATGATTGCCGGGGCCGGCCCCGGAGGCCTGGAGGCGGCGAGGGTGGCTGCGCTGCGCGGGCACCGGGTCACCCTGTACGACCGGCACCGGCGGCTGGGGGGCGCCCTGGTGACCGCCTGCACCGTCCATCCGGACAACGAGACCTTCCTGGACTACCTGATGGTCCAGGTGAAGAAGCTGCCGATCACGGTGAAGCTGGGAGTCACGGTCACACCGGATCTGGTGAAGCGGGAGAAGCCCGACGTGTTCATCGATGCCACGGGGGGCAGGGTGGTGGCCCCGAAGATAGAGGGGGATCACCTGCCCAACGTGATAACCGGGTCTATGCTGCACAAGCTGATGTTCGGGGAAGTACCTGCCGAAGGGGCTGAGAAGGTCCCCGGCTATCTCAAGCTGGCGCTGCGTCTTGGAGGCGGCCTCATGCAGAGACTGATGACGCCGCAGCGGCTCAGGAAGATCACCGGGTCCTGGATGCCGGTCATCGGCCGCGGCTCGGTGGTGATGGTGGGCGCCGACCTGGCGGCCATAGAGTCGGCGGAGTTCCTGGCCCGGAACGGGCGCCAGGTGGCGGTAATCGACGCCCCCGAGGAGCTGGCCCCCGAGATCGGGGGGAAGCGGCGCGCCGAACACATCGAGCGCATGCGCCAGCTGGGGATCACCATGCACACCGAGTGCGACGTGACCCGGATCACCGCGGAGGGCGTCTGGTTCAAGCCGCACTATGCCGGGACGGAGCACCTGATCCGGGCGGACTGGGTCCTCCTGGCCGGCACGATCGAGCCCCGGACCGAGCTATACGAGGCCTGCAAGGATCTGGTGGCCGAGGCGCACAGCGTAGGCGACGTATCCGGCCTGGGCCTGATCGACAAGGCCGTCCAGGAGGCCAACGCCGTGGTTTACGGACTGGGCTGAAATGACGCTCGAAACGATTTATCAGGGGGCCGGGCCGTGACCTTCGGGCAGCGTGTCAGGGAGCTCAGGCAGGCCAGGGGCCTGACACAGCGGGAGCTGGCCGGGAAGGCCGGCATCAGCTACGCCTACGTCAGCAAGCTGGAGACCGG
>CAYPDY010000134.1:0-7291 GCA_964409515.1 uncultured Dehalococcoidia bacterium | reverse complement strand
CTTCCCTTTTCGGGGACAGCCCATCGTACCGCGGCCCTCGAGCGCAGCCTTTACCATGGACGCCTACTCGCATATAATCTCTGATATGCAGGAGGACGCCAGGGCCCTGCTGCATCATGGGGGCCAGCGTAGCTCAGTGGTAGAGCAGCGGTTTCGTAAACCGCGGGTCGGGGGTTCAAATCCTCTCGCTGGCTCCATCTCTTGCCTCGTCAATCACGCCGCATCGCCACGGCAATGCCTGCCGGCGGTTACAGCCATAGTTGCCTTGAAAGACTAGTACGCAGAGCGTGAAGCCAGGAGGGTGAGGGATGAAAGCACTCGTCGTAGGCGGGGCGGGCGCCACCGGTCCGCCGATAATAGACGGCCTGCTTGAGAGGGGCTATGAGGTAGTAGTCCTGCATCGAGGCGTGCATGAGAGCGGCCTCCACGACCAGCTCGAGCATATCCATGCCGATCCTCACTGGAGGGAGGACATTGCCCGGGCCCTGGAGGGAAGGACCTTTGACCTGGTTGTGGCCGTCTACGGCAGGTTGAGGTACACCGCCGAGAACCTGCGAGGGAAGACCCCTCGACTGATATCGGTTGGCGGGGCCCTCCCCGTGTACAAAGGGTGGATGTCGGTCACTGAGGCCAACCCCTGGGAACACATGGAGCCGACGCCGGTGCCATTGGAAGAAGACCACCCGTTGTCAACAGCCGACGGCGTGGACCACTTCTCTCTCCAGGTAAGGGAATCAGAGCAGTACGTCATGCAGGCCTGCCGTGAGGGGCACTACAATGCCACGCACTTCCGCTACCCCATCGTCTACGGGCCGCGCCATATCGGCCCGCCGGAATGGGCCGTCATACGGCGGGCCAGGGACGGGAGAAGACCGCTGATCCTGCCTGGAGGGGGACTGGCCCTCCTGTCACGAGGGTTCGCCGACAACATAGCCCACGGCGTCATGCTGGCCGTCGACAAGCCTTCGGATTCGGCCGGGCAGATATACAACCTGGGTGACGACAGGCTCCTCTTCAACCGGGAGTGGGTGACGATGCTCTCCGGGATACTGCATCACGAGTTTGAGTTCGTAGAGATGCCCTTTGACCTGCTGCCGGACAACTTCAGGGCGGCCCCCACCCAGCTTCTCTTCCGCTATCACCGCGTGATGGACACCAGGAAGGTCAAAGAACAGCTGGGCTACCGCGACATTGTGCCGGTGGAAAAGGCCCTGGAAACCACCGTCAGCTGGTACCTGGACCATCCTCTGCCGCCCGGCGGCGAAATGGAGCAGAACCTGGGCGACCCCTTCGACTACGAGTACGAAGACAGGCTGATCGAGATATACAAGGCGCACTGCCGGACGATGGAGGGCGAGTTCTCCCAGGTCCCCCGGGTCAAGGTGACCTGGCGGCACCCCTACCCACATCCGAAGAGGCGGGGAGACCAGCGCTGAGGCACGATCTCCAGGGTCACATGGCGAAGGAATCCGCCCCCCTTTCCGACCAAGGGGATAGAGGGGGGGTACATCATGGCCATGAAGATGCTCGTCGTCAGGCGAAAACGCGATTACGCGCCAGACCATGTCAGCCCGGAACAGCCTCTCGACCCAAGCTGGTCACAGGTGGCGCTGAAGCCCCACCTGGGCCAGGCCGGCATCCCGCTTCCCGGTTCCGTACAGCATCCGCTATGGATCCAGCCCAGACTACGGCGCTTCACATAGCTTCTTGAACCTCACATGGTGATCAGGACCTCCGCGCACTGGTATCAGCGTTCGCGGGTCCGTGTCCGGCTCTGCGCCCCGGCCAGGCGCCTGGCTGTTACCCGAAGCCCCGGTTCCCGGCTGGCGCGGCTCGTGGGCCTCCCTCCCGGCACGTGCCGCTGTTCCGCCGGCCGATGCGCTCTATCGTAAGCCCACCGGAGCAGCCTCAAGAAGACAGCCATGGTCACCATGATGGTAGCCGCAGTGCAGATCCAGTTCACAGCACCTCCTATTGTCGCAAAGGACTCCAGTGAGTGTAGACCGGGTTTGTTGGAATAGCGTTAGAGGACAGTTGGAAATGCGTTGGAAACGGGGACGCCGCGCTGGATTGGAGGTGGTACAATGTGACCGAGGCAGACCGCCTGGGTAAGGCCGTAGCTATGGGGCGAAGAAAGAAAGGGCGCGTGAGCAGCAGTCTCTCCAGGGTGGGGAAGGAGGCCGCCGGCACCGTCGTGGCGGCCCTGGGACTGGTGCCGGGTCTCGGCACGGCGCTGGGGATTGTTGACACCTCGAGAAGGGCAGCGAGGACGGCCCGGGCTACGACCAGGGTGGGCAGGGCGCTGAAGGCCAAAGTGAAGCCGCGGCGCCGCAGGTCCAGGCGGCGCTAAGGCCGCCGCCGCGGATCATCGCCCGGTCAGGCACCCTCCCTGGGGCGCTTCTTCGACAGGTAGTAGGTTCCCAGGGCTATGGCCACCATCTGGCCGCCGCACTCCACGCGAGATTCGACCACAGCCAGATTGCGGGTCTTCTTGATCAGCCTGGCCTGGGCGGTGAGTACCCCCGACGAGACGGCCGCGATGTAGTTGATCTTCATCTCCAGCGTGGTCAGCCTTTCGTCCTCACGCAGGTTCTCGAAGACCACGTAGCCCATGCTGACATCGGCCATGGTGCTGATGGCCCCTCCGTGCACCGTCCCGTACACGTTGAGCACCTTGTCCTCGATCTCCAGCCGGCACTGCGGCCCGCCGCCCTCCGGAAAGCTCAGCCCCACCAGGTGAGCGAAGGGGCTGGTAGTCTCGGGGCGGCGTCTCGCGGCTGACATGTCAACTGCCCTCCGGTGTCTTCACTGCGTCTTTGGCGGCTCGTCCTGGGAGTTGAATCGCCGGCAGATGCTGTCGGCTGCCTTATAGGCGGCCCAGCGGACGCCCGAGTTGGGGTCCTTGAAGGTGACAGTGAGCGGCCCAATGGCATCGAGATCCCCCACATCCCCCAGGGCCCTGGCCGCCGCCCATCGCACGCTGGAGCTCTCATCCTCGAGCATGGCGACCATCCGGGGAGTGGAGCTGCTGTCACCTATCATGCCGAGCGCCTCGACGGCGGACTGACGCACGGTGCCGTTCTCGTCCGCCAGCCTTTCGATGAGCACGGACACGCCGCGGGTGTCCTTCATCCTGCCCAGCGCCTCCGCCGCGCACCTCCTCGTGTCCGGGTTGTCATCAGCCAGCGCCCTGATTAGGGGAAGCACGGCCGGTTTGCCAGTCTGGACCGCCGCCATCACCGCCGCCTGGCGGACATCCGAGTAACCGTCGCGGAGGGCCTTGACTATGGCATCCACGGCCCTGGCGTTGGCCATCCTGCCCAGGGCTTCGACGGCCGCCTCGCGCACGGTCCAGTCGGCGTCATCGGCAGCGTCCACCAGGGAGCCAATGGCTTTGACGTCCCCGATCTTCCCCAGCGCCTCGGCCGCGGTCTTGCGGACGCCGGAGTCATCGTCGGCAAGGGCCTTGATGAGCGGCTTGACCGCGGTTTCGTCCCCCAGCCGCCCCAGGGCCCTGATCGCGGCCCAGCGGACGTCAGGGTTCTTGTCCTTCAGGGCCTCTATCAGCGGGCTGATGGCGGGCGACCCGAGATTGACCAGGGCCTCGCTGGCCGCGCGCCGGGCTTCCCAGCGGCTGCTGCCAAGGCTGCGCATGAGTTTGTCGATTTCAGTCAACGCTTGGCCTCCTCTGTCGGCGGGCCGCGCCAGGGACAGGCTGTAACCGTCGCCGGACCGGCAGTGCCCGATCCGGGCCGCCGACCGTATCGGATATGGCGATTATAGCAGGTCGAGGCGGCCGGAATCCAAAAGGCCCGCGCCGGCCGCCCGCGCGCGTTGGATTGTGATAGAATAGCGGCCGGTATGCTGAAGCTGTCTCCCACGGCGGTGGCCTGCTTCCGCCAGTGCCCCCGGCAGTACCGGTTCCGTTACGTCGACCACCTTGGTGATGAATACGGCGGGCCGAGGCCCTACTTCACCATGGGGAACCATGTGCACGATACCCTGAGGGAGTTCCTGACGGTGGTGCCGCCGGAGCGGCGCAACATGGAGACCATGGAGGCGATCCTGAGGAAGAAGTGGCGGCGCTACCGGGTGGGCTTCAGGGGCCCGGAGGACGAGCGCCGCTGGGCGGAGAAGGCCCTCCGGCAGCTGGCCTCGTTTGTCACTGCGCATGACATCCAGGTGAGGCCCTACCTGGTGGAGGCCTCGTTTGAGGCCGAGATCACCAGGAGCCTCATCCTGCAGGCCAGGATCGACCGGGTGGACCTTCAGGCCGATGGCACCCTCCACATCATCGACTACAAGACCGGCAACACACCGGAGAGCAGCGACTGGACGCAGCTACACCTGAATGCCCTGGTCCTGTCGCGGAGGACCCCCTACCCCGTAGCCAGGGCTTCTTTCATTTACTTGTCTTCGGCGTCGGTGGACACGGCCGAGATCGGCGAGGCCGTCCTGGATCAGGCCAGGTGGGATCTCCTGCTGATGGCCCGGGCCATCGGGGCCGAGAAGCGGTTTCGTCCTCGACCGGGGGCGGCCTGCCGCCGCTGCGATTTCAGGCCTATCTGCCCGGAGCGGGCCCGACCGGGAAACCGGAAGGAGAAGGCCGGGGCCGCGGAGGCGGACCCGGTTGAGTCCGGGGGCCTGCAGCGCCCCCTGTCTCTCTGGTGAGGGCCCACGGGCAGCCGAGCTGTCCGGCCGCGTCCGGATGGGGCATCCGGCCGCAGGCCATATGCCGGTCAAAGTGAAAGGGGCCGGGTTTGAACCCAGCCCCTTTGGCATTTCAACTCGGTGATTACCGACTGCCGGCAGGCTTGATCCTGTTGTAGCAATCGCTGCAGTATACCGGCCGGTCGCCCCTCGGCTGGAACGGGACCTGTGTTTCCTTGCCGCACTGGGCGCAGATCGTCGGAAACATCTGGCGCCTGGGCCTCATGCTGCCGCTGTCGCCGGAACCTTCGCGGGACGATCTCCTGGACTCCCGGCAGGTGAGACAGCGCTTGGGCTCGTTCGTGTAGCCCCGGGATGCGAACATCTCCTGTTCCCTCACCGAGAAGGTGAATGAGGAGCCGCAGTCGGAACACGTGAGTGTCTTGTCCTCCGTAGCTATGGATGACCTCCTTTCCCTATAGTCTGTCTGGTTGGCTCAACCCGGGTCACCCATAGCCTCTGGACGCGAACTGGCCACAGCTCTGGCAACCTAGACTTGGAACCACCAGAGCGAATTATACCGCCGGGCCGCCCTTTTGCCAATCTGCGGGAGGGGGTGGGAGGGGCAGTTTTACACGGTCAATGGGAAGCGTTATAATTACGAGTTGTGGGGTGGCACCGAGAGAGACCGGACAATTTGGGGTGCTTCCGCAGCATCCCGCACGATTCTCGTCCTTTGGCGCATTCGCATCTCATGACCTCAGCTCACGACACCACAGTGCTGTCCGGCACTCCGCCAGGGCAGCGTCCGATCCAGGCCGCGGCCTGGCCCCGTCGCATTCCGACCTGCGGTGCATCTCGTGATGTTGTTGACTAGCAAAGTTAGCGGTACTTGCCGCGCGTTAGTAGACCACGATGCTCTTAGGCTAGAAAGACCAACTATGAAGGAGGGAAAATGGTAGGTATCTGTTCCTATGGCGCGTATGTACCCCTTTACCGGTTGGCCCGTGAGATGATGGTTCTCGAGGGCAAGGGGGGCGCCGGAGAGCGGTCCGTAGCGGGTGCTGACGAAGACGCTCTGACAATGGCGGTTGATGCCATCCTCGACTGCACGAAGGGGAAGGATCATGAGTCGATCAACGGCTTGATCAACGCCTCGACGTCTGCGCCGTTCGACGAGAAGCAGCTGGCCGCTGCGGCCGCGGCTGCGCTCGACTTTGGTGACAACATCCTCACGGCGGACATCGGCAACTCGCTGAGGGGCGGCCTGACGGCAGTGAGGCTGGCCATGGATGCCGTGAAGGCCGGCTCGGCCAAGAAGATGCTGGTTTCGGCGTCCGATTGCCGGCTCGGTGCTCCGCTGTCGGCCCTGGAGTCCAACTCCGGCGACGGCGCTGCTGCTCTTCTGGTGGGTGACAAGGACGTCATCGCCACCATCGAGGGCTTCCACTCTTTCTCCACGGATTTCACTGATACGTGGAGACCGAATGGCGACAAGTTCGTCCATGTTTGGAGCGATCGGTTCACCGGTCCGGAAGGCTACACCCCCATGATGCAGGCGGCCATCGCCGCGGCGATGAAGAAGTTTGGAGTTGACGTCAAGGGCGTTTCCAAGCTGGTCTACAGCGGGCCGGATGCCAGGACGCATGCGAGCATAGCTGGCGGCCTGAAGTTCGATCCCAAGACGCAGGTCCAGGATGGCCTGTTCGGCGTCATGGGCGCTACCGGCGCCGCTCACCCGCTGATGCTGCTGGTGGCGGCCCTGCAGCAGGCGAAGGCGGGCGACACCATTCTGGTCGCTGCCTGGGGCGATGGCGTCGATGTGATGCTGCTGAAGGTCACGGACGCGATTGAGAGCATGAAGGACAGGCATGGCGTCCTCGGCTACCTCAAGTCCAAGAAGATGCTGCCCGGCTACCTGAAGTACCTCAGACTGCGCCACCTCTTCTTCATGGAGCCCACCAGGATTACCGGAATCCTTCCGGGCCTGGCCCAGCTCTGGAGAGAGAGGGATTCTCTGTACAAGCTGCATGCCAGCAAGTGCAAACAGTGCGGCTGGCTGGATTTCCCGATTCGCCGAATCTGCCCGAAGTGCTTCTCTAAGGACAACTACGATCAGGTCAGGCTTCTGCCCCAGAAGGTCACGCTCTACAGCTTCAGCACGGATACCATTCCCACCATTCCTGAGGTCACGGACCCGCCGCAGGGCAGGGCCATCATCGACTTCGAGAGCGGCGCCAGGTTGGAGCTCGAAATGACGGACTTCGGTGACATCCAGGCCCTGAAGGTCGGTCAGCCTATGGAGATGACCTTCAGGAGGCTGGAGAGGCAGGGAGACGTTGCTGCCTATGCCTGGAAGTGCAAGCCGGTTCGGTAGGAAGGAGTGAAGAAATGGGATCGATAAAAGACAAAGTTGCCATCATCGGAATGGGTTGCACCCCGTTTGGTGACCTCTGGAAGATGGGCGTGTCCGACCTGATCATCAACTCGGCCTACGAGGCGTACGAGGATGCCGGGGTGGGCCCCAAGGACATCGAGGCGGTGTTCGTGGGGAACGTCTCTTCCAGCATGTGGACCGGCGCCACCGTGACAGAGGCGCTCCAGCTCGTGCGTCCCTGGCGCAGAACCACCTCGTATGACA
>CAYPDY010000133.1:0-7310 GCA_964409515.1 uncultured Dehalococcoidia bacterium | reverse complement strand
GCAGGCTGCCGGCGCCGATAATCGTACCAGCGCGGCCGGACCGCAGACCGCCGGCGCGGCGGGGCCAGGAATCGAGAAGTGGAGTTTCCGAAGACCGTGATCGCCCGGGAGACCCTGCGTCCCCCGGGTTTTGAAGCGGACGTACAGTACGTCGAGTTCAGGGAAGACCCTCTTACGGGCAGGCGTTCCCGGCTGAATGCCCGAAGGGCGGGGCGGCTCAAGCAGCGCCCGCCCGCCCCCGTGCCGCCGGAAGTCGTCGGACCCCGGGAGGGGTGTCCCTTCTGCCCCGAGAACATCGGGCAGGCGGTGACCAGGTTCGATCCGGGCTTCTATCCCGGCGGCCGGATCCGCAGAGGCGAGTGCTGCCTTTTCCCCAACATGTTCCCGCTGGCCAGCCACCACGCCGCCGCCACCCTGTGCGCCGCCCACTTCCTGGACCTGGACGAGTTCACCGCCGGGATGGTTTCTGACTGCCTGGCGGCCGCCAGGGAGTTCCTGAGCCTGGTCCGCCGGCATGACGCCGACGCCCGGTACGCCATGCTCCACTGGAACCACCTGTCACCCAGCGCCGCGAGCATAGTCCATCCCCACGTTCAGGTCCTGGCGGACCTGCGCCCGACGTCCTACCAGGAGACCCTGCAGAGCGCAAGCCGGGAGTATCACCAGCGGACGGGGCGCAAGTTCTGGCTGGACCTGGTCGACGAGGAGAGGCGGAGAGGGGAGAGGTACATCGGGGAAAACGCGGCCGCGGCCGCCGTCGCCAGCTTCTCCCCGCAGGGCAACAGGGAGGTCCAGATCATATTCAAGCGGGCGGGCAGCCTGGCGGACCTGGATGATGACGAGATAGCGGGTTTCGCCGACGCCGTCATCAGGATCCTGGCCGCCTACAAGAAGGCAGGCGTCAACTCCTTCAACCTGTCGACGTTCTCGGCGCCCATGGGCGAGGGACTGGAGTACTACGCCCTTCACGCCAAGCTGATCTCGAGGCCGGTGCTGCAGGCCTTCTATCGCAACGACACCGGCGTCCTGGAGAGGTTCCACCACGAGTCCGACATCGAGGTGATGCCCGAGGCATTCGCCGAATCGGCCAGGCGCTGGTGGGAGGAGTAGAGCCGTTGGATATTCTGAAGCTCGTACTGGATGGCTGTCTGCGGGGGCTGCGGACCCTGGCCGCGCTCCTGAGATCGATCCCGGCGGTGTGGCTCGTGGTCATGGCCGTGGTGGCCATCCCCATCGCCATCCTGTCGGCGCTCGTCGCCCTGGCGTTCTTCGTCCTGCTGGTCCTCCTGGCCCTCCTGTGGATCGTCTTCTACCTGGTGGTCTGGAGGCCGGTGTTCGGGTCAGTCAGAAGAAAGGACAAGGTGATCGAGGCCGAGTACACCGTCAAGCCGGATGACAGGCCGTAGACGGCACCCAACCGCGAGGTGTCTTGACTATTGCCAGGAACAGGGATAGAATGCGGACAACAGCTTCTCCCAAGGGGCTGTTTGCGTTTCTGTATCCGCCACGATGGCTCCTTCCGGTTAGTTGGATGGGCGTCTGGCGCACCGCGCGAGGACAGGGAAGATGCCGGTCACTTTCGATGAACTGCAACAACGGTTGAAGGACGAGCGGGACAGGCTCCTGAGGCATCTGGAGCAGGTCCGCGCTTCCGCCCCGGCGGTGGGGGAGATGAAGGAGGGCAGCCCCTACGGCAAGAAGGAAGAAGGGGCTTCCGAGGCCTTCGAGCTGGAGAAGCGCCTGGCCGTGGAGAAGCGGCTGATGTTCACCCTGTCCGAGATCGAACATGCCCTTCGCAAGTTCGAGGGGGGCACGTACGGTACCTGCGACACATGCGGCTGCGCGGTCGAGATCGAGCGGCTGGAGGTCTTGCCACAAGCGAACCTCTGCTTGAACTGCAAAGCGCAGCAGTCGAAGAATGCCAAGGGGAGATTCCCTGGCAGGTAGCCAGCAGTTCAAGAGGGCTCGCCTCTTGCTGGCCCCGGGCGCATTCGGTGCATATGAAACGTGAAAAGCGCGCCCCGCTGCTGCTGTTCCTGATCGCCTTTGCGGCCCTGGCCGCGGATCAGCTGACCAAGGAGCTGATCAGGCGCAATATTCAGCCCAACGAGGCCATGCCGGAGCACGGGGCCTTCCGCCTGGTGAACGTGACCAACGACGGCATCATCTTCGGGCTGGGGGCGCCGCGGTGGTTCGCCATCGCCATGCCGGTGGTGCTGATCCTGGCTGTCATGGCGGCGTACTACTGGTACCGCCCCCTCGCCGGCAAGGCCGTCAACATCTCCATCGGGCTCTTTGTCGGCGGCACCCTCGGCAACTGGGTGGACCGGCTGAGGTTCCCCGGGGTCACCGACTTCATCGACGTGAGGCTGAGGGGCGATGTGCACTGGTTCACCTTCAATCTGGCCGACGTGGCCATCCTGGCGGCCATTGTAGCGTTCGTGGTAGCGGTCTTCGGCCTGTGGCCCGGAAGAACTGCCAGGAGCGAGCCGCAGACGCCGCCGGGCGACTCTACCCTGAACAGATAGACGTACACGATGCCTTTTCCGGCGATGCGACATGACAGACGGGCACTCCTGGTGCTCTTGTTCGCCGCGGCCGCGGCACTGGCCGTGGACCAGCTGACCAAGCTGGCGATCACCAGCTCCATCCCGGTGGATGAGCCCATCCCCGATCACGTATTCATCGCGTTCGGCCATGTCAGCAACACGGGCATCATCTTCGGAATCGATGCCCCCCTGTGGTTTGCCATCGCCATGCCCCTGGCGCTGGTCATCGCCGTCCTGGCGGTCTACTTCTGGCGCGGGCCGTTCAAGGGCCGGGCCACCAATCTCGCGGTGGGGCTCTTCGTTGGCGGCACCCTGGGCAACTGGATAGACAGGGTGAGGTTCGGGTGGGTCACCGATTTCGTGGACGTCAGGATCGTCCGCGATGTCGAGTGGTTCACCTTCAACCTGGCGGACGTCTTCATCCTGGCGGCGATCATCATATGCATCGTGGCCATCTTCAAGCTGTGGCCGGCGAAGGACGCCAAGAGCCAGTGACAGGCGGCCAGGCTGCCCGGCGGCTGTCCCTCACCGCGGACACATCCGGCGTCCGCCTCGACCTCTACATCTGCCGGTCCAGCGCCGGTCTGTCGCGCTCGCTGGTGCACAAGCTCATCGAGGACGGGCGCGTCTCGGTCAACGGTGAGCCGGCCAAGCCCAGCCGCAAGGTGAGGACGGGCGATGCCATCGTGGTGGAGGTCCCGCCACCCGAGCCCTCCCCGGAGCTGGTCCCGGAGGCCGTGCCCCTGGCCATCCTGTACGAGGACCAGGACATCCTCGTAGTCAACAAGCCCGCCGGCCTGACGGTCTATCCCGCCCCCGGACATCCCCGCCACACCCTGATGAACGCGGTCCTGGCCCATTGCCCGGAGATCTCGGGGATCGAGAGCTCGGTCCGGCCGGGCGTGGTGCACCGGCTGGACAAGGACACGTCGGGGGCCATGGTAGTAGCCAGGAACAAGTCCGCCCAGCTGCACCTGGTATCGCAGTTCAAGGGGCGCCGGATGCTGAAGAAGTACCTGGTGCTGGTGCAGGGCCGTCCGTCGCCCGAGGAAGGCGCCATCGAGGGCCCGATCGGCCGGCACCCAAAGGACCGCAAGAGGATGGCGGTGATTGACGGCGGGAGGCCATCCCGCACCCTCTACCGCGTCACCGGGCGCTTCCACGGTTACTCGCTGGTGGAGGCCACACTGCTCACGGGGCGCACCCACCAGATCCGGGTCCACTTCTCGCACCGGCGCTGGCCGGTGGTCGGAGACGGCGTGTACGGGGTGAAGGTGGACTGGCTGGACCGGCAGTTCGTCCACGCCTGGAAGCTGGGATTCAGGCTGCCCGGCAGCGGCCAGTACATGGAGTTTGAGGCGCCGCTGCCCGCCGATCTGCGGGACGCGCTGGAAACGGCCTCGCGGCTCTAGACCTGCTTCTCTATCTTGGCCCACGAATCGCGCAGGGCCACGGTCCGGTTGAACACCGGGCGCACCGGGGAGGAGTCCCGGGAATCGACGCAGAAGTAGCCCAGGCGTTCGAACTGGTACCGGCTGCCCGGCGCCGCCGAGGCCAGGCTGGGCTCAATGTACCCCTTGACCACCTCCAGCGACTTCGGATTCAGCACGCTCTCACAGCCGCCTTCGACATCCCCCGGATTCTCCACCGTGAACAGGCGGTCGTACAGGCGCACCTCGGCCCGCATCGCGTGAGGTGCAGAGACCCAGTGGATGGTGCCCTTCACTTTGCGCCCGTCGGGGGCGTCGCCGCCCCGCGTGGCCGGGTCGTAGGTGCAGTGCAGCTCCGTTATCTCCCCGGTGCGTTCATCCCGGGTGACGCCCACGCAGGTGACGAGGTACGCATAGCGCAGCCGCACTTCGCGGCCCGGTGCCAGGCGGAAGAACTTGGGCGGCGGCACTTCGCGGAAGTCGTCTCTCTCGATGTACAGCACCCGGGAGAAGGGCACCTTGCGTTTCCCGGCGGCGGGGTCCTCGGGGTTGTTGATGGCGTCCATCTCCTCGATCTGGTCAGTGGGATAGTTGTCGATGACCACCCTGAGCGGATTTACCACCGCCATGACCCGGGGAGCGGTCCGGTTCAGGTCCTCCCGGACGCAGTGCTCCAGCAGGGCAACGTCGATGGTGCTTTCCGTCTTGGCCACGCCAATGCGGTCGCAGAAGTCGCGGACGGACGCGGGGGTGTACCCGCGCCGGCGGAGGCCGGCGACCGTCGGCAGGCGCGGATCGTCCCATCCGGAAACCAGCCCGTTCTCCACCAGATGCAGCAGCTTGCGCTTGCTCATCACGGTATAGGTCAGGTTGAGCCGGGCGAACTCGATCTGCTGCGGCCGGTACACGCCCAGCTGCTCCAGGAACCAGTCGTAGAGCGGGCGATGGTCCTCGAACTCCAGGGTGCATATGGAATGCGTGATCCGCTCGATCGAGTCCTCGATGCCGTGGGCCCAGTCGTACATCGGGTAGACGCACCACCGGTTTCCAGTGCGGTGATGGTCGGCATGCAGGATGCGGTACATCACCGGGTCGCGCAGGTTCAGGTTCGGCGACGCCATGTCGATCCGGGCGCGGAGCACCCGGGCGCCGTCGGGGAACTCCCCGGCCGCCATGCGGGCAAAGAGGTCGAGGTTCTCCTCCACCCGGCGGTTTCGATAGGGGCTGTCCCTCCCCGGCTGCGTCAGCGTGCCCCGGTAGTCCCTGATTTCATCCGCGCTCAGGTCGTCCACATAGGCCAGGCCGGCCCTGATGAGCTGCACGGCGTAATCGTACATCTGCTGGAAGTAGTCCGAGGCATAGTACAGCCGGTGCTCCCAGTCGAAGCCCAGCCAGCGCACGCTGTCCAGGATGGAATCAACGTACTCCTGCTCCTCTTTGGTGGGATTGGTGTCGTCAAAACGGAGGTTGCACAGGCCCCCGTACTGGGCGGCGATGCCGAAGTTCAGGCAGATGGACTTGGCGTGGCCGATGTGCAGGTAGCCGTTAGGCTCGGGCGGGAACCTCGTGTGCACGCGGCCGCCGTACCTGCCGGTCCTGATGTCCTCATCGATGATGTCCCTGATGAAGTCGGAGGGAGATTCCTGCCCGGGCACTGTCACCTTTTCGTCTCCTGAAACCGAGAATCGGTGACCGCCCCGAAACGCCGATGCATCCGGCCACGACGGTCAGCCGCAAGCCCAGATTCAAGTATAGTTTGCGCAGTGACTTTGTCAAAGGCCGGACCAGACGCGCAGCCTCCGCCGCCACCACAGGGTTGACGGCCTGGCGTACCTCACCATCCTGGGAAAGCTGACGCAGACCCGATGTGTGCTCACCGGTTACTCCTACCGCGCACGCCGGCGGGGCGCCGGCCCGGGAGCGACTTCTCGCCTGACCATTCGCTGAAACAGCGGATCTGACGCTCGATGACCTCCCCGAGGTCGCAGCCATGCGCCTCCGCCAGCAGCTTGTACATCCGGATCGCATCTCCGGCCAGTATGTCCCTGGCCCTCAGGATGAAGACGGGCTCCTCACTCTCAATCTGCGGGATGTCCAGCCTTCCATATCTCTCACAAACGGCCATCACCTGTACCCCCTTTCGCAGCTTCCTCCTAACCACCCCTCGGCCTGATGAGAAGCATGGGAAGCCCCGATTCCTTTACCACGTGCTGGGCCACGCTGCCGAACAGGGTCTGCCCCAGCCCGCCGCGGCCGTTGGTGGACATGGCGATAAGGTCAACCTTGTTCTCCCTGGCGTACCGCACGATGGTTTCGCCCGGCGCCCCCGGCGCCGCCACGCAGTCCACAACGAGCCCCGCTGCCCTGATTGAAGACGCCATGCCCTCCAGGTACTCCAGGGCACTCTGCTCCAGAGACAGGGAAGTCTTGACGGACACCCCGGGAGTAATCGGCACCGAGGGCGGCACGGCCTGCAGCAGGACGACACGTGACGAATAGCGCGAAGCCACATCCGCGGCGTAACGAATCACCTGCTCGGCCAGACTGGACCCATCCAGGCAAATCAGAATCGTCTTGAACATTGCTTACCTCCCTTCGATCTCTTAGCCCCATCGCTGCCGCCGGAACAGCGTCCCGGCCCTGGCACTTCATCCACCCTAGAGAGCCTCCACGAAGTAAGTAGCTGATTACTTACATACTACCATCGCCCGGCCGCTTTGTCAAGACCCCCCTTCAATGTTGCCCGGGCGTTGATAGGGTGCCCCCGGAGCACAAGTACAGCATAGCGGCGAACAGCGCTTTCGCCGGAGTGGCCAGTTGTTGTAAAATAGACACGCGCCAGTCGCTGGCGCCGCGTTCCCCGATAGCTCAACGGTAGAGCGGGCGGCTGTTAACCGCTAGGTTGTTGGTTCGAATCCAGCTCGGGGAGCCAACCCTATCAATAGATAGAACCTCTCGTTCTGACGTCCTGTTCTCCTCGATGGGCATGGGGATGGTGTAGTCAATAGCCACCTGCCCCGGCTGATACTCGATCTTCTTGATGAACGACCTCAGGAAGTTCTTCTGCTCCAGGTACGTTCCTTGCGACAGCAAACGGCCAAGATCGCGGGCATAGTCCAGGACTTGCTCCTTGTTCAACTCCTTCGGCATATCGTCCTCCAAGTACGCCAGCGCCTCGTCTTTGACCCTCTGGAGTTCGGCTTGCTCGCCTCTCAGTTCCCTGATCCGGGGGGCAGCATCTTCATCACTCATGGTCCCCTTTTCGAAAGCCAGGTAGTACTTCAGCAGCTTCTGGCTCACGACCTCGAGCCGCTTCTCTATCTCCTCAAGG
>CAYPDY010000132.1:0-7407 GCA_964409515.1 uncultured Dehalococcoidia bacterium | reverse complement strand
TGAAGTCCGTGTGGTACCTCGGCATCAAGGAGAAGGGGCGGGGGTACTACTGGCGCCTGGTCACCTCCACGCTGTTCAGGCAACCTGGCTCGCTTCCCACGGCGATCACGCTGGCCATATACGGGTATCACTTTCGAAAGCTGGTGGAGGGACATTGCCGGGGGACGACCTAGTCCCGCTTCCTGGCCCGTCTGGTGGCAACAGCCCAGATGACCGATCCTCCCACCACTGCCAGCAAGAGCAGCCCCAGAAGCGCACCCCCGACCATGCACAGCGAGACGCCATCACACACGTAGCACATCCGCTCACCTCCACGTGGTCTTCATGCTACTCGCTCAGTGGTCCGCGGTATGCGACCTTTGTCGCGCTCTACGGTGGAACACTGTCCTGATTGCACTGCCTTCGAGGCCTCCCGGGCGCGGAGGGCTCAGGCCCAGCGCCAGACAAAGCCGTTGGGCGAAGGCTCGGGCTGCAGCCATCTGTTCTGCGACAGCCTGCTGATCTCCTGACCGGCCACCTCAAGCGGGGTCCCCAGCTTCCGGGCCAACGTTTCGATCAGCCTCGTCTCGGCGTCCCGGGCCGTCGCCGTTCCACTCACTCTGCCCATCTTCTCGATGTTGTCTTCCTGCAGAAGCCTCCAGACGAAACCGAGGGTCTGCTTCTTCTGCAGGCGCTCGACACTCTCCGCATCGCCTGCCGCCGCGTCGTTGCGGATATTCTCCCACGCCAGGGCAATGCCCTTGTCGTACCGGGCCATCACCTCTTTGACCCCGGCGATACCGCCTTCCGAAGCCTCCGTAATCGGCTCGTTGGCATCGTAGCGCCTCCAGTTCCTGGTCAAGACACGAATCCCCAGCTTCCCGGCCTGGTCGAAGAGCTCCGTCCCGGGGAACGGCGAGAGATAGTGGAATCCGTACAGCGTGCCCCAGCGTTCCGACAGCTCCGTAGCCAGAACTTCCGTCTCCCGAGCCCTCTCGGGAGTCTCTCCGGGCAGCCCCAGGATGAACGAGGCAAAGGTGCCAATGCCAGCTTCAGTGGCCATCCTCACGCCGTTTCTGACCTTCTCCGGTGTGATCCCCTTCTTGATGCAGTTGAGGACCTCCTGGTTCCCCGACTCCACGCCGAACAGCATGCAGGTGCAGCCGGCTTCACGCATGAGGTCCAGGAGCTCCCGCGTCAATGTATCCACACGGGAGAAAATGGTCCATTTGACCGGCAGGCGGCGGCGGATCAGCTCGCGGCACAATTCCGTGGCGTGAGGATGATTGAGGGTGAAGGTGTCGTCCACCATGTTTATCTGGTTGAAGCCGTGTTCCCGGCAGATGACCTCGATCTCATCGACCACTATTCGCGGCTGGCGAAAGCGCACTTTTCGTCCGTACATCCGGGGAGTGGTGCAGAAGATGCAGCCGTAAGGACAGCCGCGACTGCTGACGACTGAGCACGCTGATCCCAGCGCATGGTATCTCGACAGCGGCAGAAGGTGGCGAGCGGGGAATGGCAGCTCATCCAGATTGTCAATGAGTGGGCGGGGAGCAGTCCTGGTCACCTTGCCGTTTCGATTGATGTACAGGCCGGCCACCTTTTCCAGATCGGCGCCTCTGTCCAACGCCGATGCCAGATCAACAACGGTCACGTCGCCTTCGCCGGCAACCACGATATCGATCCAGGGGGCTCGACGAAAGGCGTCCTCAGCGGCGAAGCTGACGTGGGGACCACCGACCACGGTGGTAATACCGGGGTCGAATTCCTTGCAGGTCTTCAGAATCGCGGCTGCTGCCAGGAAGTTGAGCGTTACGCAGGTGATTCCCACCGCCTGCGGCCGATACTGTTCGAGCTTGCGCCGTATCTTGGCTGCGGAAGGCTTTGATGTCAACAGGTCCAGGACTTCGACTTCGAAACCGTTGGCCAGGAGGTTGCCGGCGAGATAGCAGAGAGAAAGAGGCGGAGTGGGGAATTCATCGAGGGGATACGGGGCAGCGATCAAGAGGACTCTCATTGTCCCAAGCCTTGACTACTCCCTATTGCCTGTCGATCACTCATGCCGGACTCGCCTGCGCGAACCTACCTATGTTATGCCATCTTCAGCCCGGACGCAAAGAAGAGCGATGGCCAGGGCACTTCTGGTGCCTGCAAAGGCTATCCCAAGGCTGGAGTGGCGCACACTATTGCCGGTGATCGGCTGACAATGAGTCTGCCTGGAGACAATCAGGGGGATTGGGATGCCGCTACCGACGGGACGACGGGATGAGCAGACTATCAAGCCAGGCTGTCACGACGTCGTCAGCCTCGGATGGCTGGTGGCCACCGGCCTCAGCCAGGCAGGTGTTGATGCCTTGCTCCCTGGAATCCTATGCTCGTGAATGGCGGCGCTCCAATTTCTCCTTCATTCGCCATGAGAATGTCCTGACGAGCAGCCAGGAGACTCTGGGGATGTATCTGCTGTATCTGATCTTGGATTTCTCTCCCTGATATCTGGCAGGCATCGACACTTCGACCACTTTGACCCCGGCTACCGTGAACCTGGCCAGCAACTCGTTGCAGTAGCCATAGTCTGGATAGAGACTCTCCAAGTCGATCCTCTTCAGTGCCTCAATGGAAGCAGCCGAGTAGCCATTCTGGGGATCCGTGATCTTGTAGTTCCCTGACGAAACCCTGGTAAGCCACTTAAGGAGCCAATTCCCAAACCGCCGCCATACGGGCATTCCATTCATATGTCTGAGAGAGGACATGCGGTTCCCTTTGCTGTAGCCGGCGTCGCCATTGACGATCGTGGCGAGTAGATTTGGAAGCTCGATGGGGTCCATCTGGTTGTCTCCTGCCATGACCACGGCAATGTCGAGGTCATCCTTAAGGCATCTCCTGTAGCCAGTGGCAATCGCGGCTCCCACGCCCCTGTTAGTGGTGTGGCTGATGAGGACCAGCCTGTCATCTTCCCGGCAGATTTCAGAGACGATGCCGCAGGTACTGTCCTTGCTCCCATCGTTGACCACGTAAACTCGGTCTATATAGGGAGGTATGCTCTTGATCGTGGAAGCGATCAACAGCTCTTCGTTGTAGGCTGGCACTACCACCCCGGTTCTCTTGTTTTGAAACAAGACGGCACCTCCCGGTCGTTCTCAACAGGCGCTCTGATAGGCTGAGCGGCAATTGGCGAACCAACACCACCCTGATGCTTGAGAGGGACCAGAAGGCCCCTCTCAAGCACGCCCCCTCACTAGTAATCGACGTACGTCCTTGCGGCGCCAGGCTTGGGGCTTACCAGGTAGGGCCGCATCATTTCGTTGTCCTCGTGGTCAATGATGTGGCAGTGCCAGACAAAGCCGTGCCCACCGGCAGCGGGGTTGAAGGGGAAGGTCAGGTTCGGGTCGTTGACCGGTTTGTCGTTGGGCGCGAAGCGCACAGCGATCCGCGTTACCTGGCCGGGGTACATGACTACCGTGTCCTTCCAGCCGGCCTCGTTGGGCGCCGGCGGCCTGACGGGCCCCTGCAAGTGGGGAGTGATGTCCGGGTTGCCGCCCAGGGCCCGGGCGTTGCCCGTGTTGTAGTCCAGCGGCGGGCCATAGCCTGGCATGTACACTCCCGCCAGGTAGGCTGCTCCCGTCATGGGGTCGATCCCCCCGCCAAGGAAGGCCGCGGCATATGCCTTGTTGTACTTGTTCGTATTGAAGTTCTGCCGATTGATCAGCTGGAACTGCGTCAGGTGCGTGTGAATTGGGTGGGCGTCAGCGGTCAGGTTGACGATTTCCCACACTTCGGTGTCACCCTCGTTCGGCAGCTCGGAGTAGTACTCGGTGCCTCCACCGATTCTCACAGCTGCGAAATCCGTCCTGACCGTTCCATCAGCATTAACACCGGACCACTTGGTGTTGTTGACCAGTATCTCCAGGGGTCCGCCCATACCCATCACTTCGTTGAGTGTCATCTGGCGGGTCTTGTTGGCCACAACCCCGGCCGCCAGAGCACCAGTGGCCGGATTGACCAGGCGGATCATGGGGGGCCGCAAAGGGACGCCGCCGGCAGGGTCGTAGCTCAAGTCGGGACCGGCGAGCGGCTGACCGACGCGGAACTGAACCAGCTGGCCCAGGGACGCCCCATGAGGTGCGGCGCCCTTCGGGTAGGGTGTTCGACCGGTGTTGCGCAGCACCAGAGTCTGTCCTGCCAGGCCGGCAAAGTCAATGATGACATCGGCGCGCTCGCCCGGCATGAGCAGCAGCTTCTGTCCCAGAACCGGATCGATCTTCACCGGTGCGTCCAGATAGCCGCCGTCGGTGCCAATCTGCCAGATCGGCGTCACCATATTGGACATGAACATCTCATAGGTGCGGGCGTTTGAGCCATTGATGAACAGGAACCGGTAGCGCCGCGGTGCCACGTTCAGGAAAGGCCAGACCTTGCCGTTGACCACGATGGTGTCACCCACAAACTCCGGCGTCCAGTAGGGGTGTTCGGGGTTGATGCCTACGTTGGGGAAGTATAGTTGACCGGCAGTATCGAACATGCGGTCCTGAAGAACCAGCGGAACCAGGTAGTCCACGGTGCCGCCTGCACCCTGCTGCAATCCAACCGGATGCAGACCGGTCGGCAGGGCCAGCCCGGGGTCGATGAGGGCGTAGGCGCCGGCTATCCCTGCGTACACGTTCAGGCGGGTCGCGCCCAGGAGGTGATCGTGGAACCAGATTGGCGCCGCTTCCATGGTATTGGGATAGCGGTAGACCGCCTCGTTGAGGGCTACCGGGACACCGGGCTTCGTATAGTAGGAATGGCCGTGTGATGCGTATCCGGAAGCAGCCTGGCTCAGGAACCAGGCATCCGGGCCCCCGTCAATCACCGGCGGGACTTCGCCTCCGTGCAGGTGCGGCACCGCTGGGATGGGGCCATCGTAATGTGCGGGGTTCCCCATCGTCATCGGGTCGCCCTTGGGGTTCGCCCAGTGCAGCGTCTGGTCGGTGGAGCTCACCCAGGCGGCCAGATTGCTGGTGGCGGTCGTGCCCAGATCATTGATGAACCTTATCTGCGTGGGAGCATTCCGGCTGGCCACAATAACAGGGCCGATATAGGTGCCCTCCGGGTTAACCGGAGTCGTGTTTCGGTAACCCCAAACCCAGGTCCCGGTGTAGGTGCCGGGCAGAAAAGTGGACGGCATTACGGAGCACTTGAACTCCTGCATGGTCAGCGCAATCTCGGCTGCACCGGCGATGATGGTCTTCATCGGTCCCCCAGCCACGCTCAAGAGCGGAAGAGGGTCAACAAATCGTGGTATTGATGTACCCGGCAGAGGCAGCCCTTGCACTGCGAGGACCTGGGCCTCCGCGGCCGAGAAAGATGCGAAGCCCGGAATCAGGGCCGCTGCTCCCAGTCCGGTGCCTGTCACTGCCAGCGTCTTCATGAAGTCGCGCCGGCTTACCGATTTGCCGAAGTAGGACATGTGCGCCTCCTCTCATCGCTGTTCGATTGTTGGTGATCGTCAACACACCCTGGCTCCTTGAGAATCATCATTCCGGCACTTCTTCCTGATCGCACCCCCCAACCTCGGAATGGCGCCAAACCCCACTGGCATTGTCCGACGCCGGGAATCGACCCTCCTACCAGTATTCCAGACGGGAGGGGTCCGAACCATAAGCAAGTCTACTTAGATCGAAGTTACGGGGTCTACTTAACTCAGGGTTCTGGTGAAGCTGCCCTTGCCCAAAGATGGAAAGGCGAATGAACCGGGTGCGGTTCTGCCTACAGTAGCCTTTGGTGGAGCTGAGGGGATTCGAACCCCTGACCTCCTCCGTGCAAGGGACTGCCCAAATAGTCCCGGAAGATAGACCATGCTCTCCCAGATCTCCTCCGGAAGGAGGGGCGGACTAAGTCTGGATGAATGTCTCGTGTGCCATCGCATTGCATACATCGTACACGCACTGGACGATATTGACCTGCCCAGTCGACTGTGATACAGTTGTCTTGCGGACGTGCCGCCAGTCCGTGTCCAGAGGCACAGCGACTGGTTCAGTTGATCTCCAAAGAAGGGGGGACACCTGACGGGTACGTTGGCACTGTCACTCACTTCCGACGGCATCCGTTCTCTCGGCGCATATTGCCAATGGCAGAGAACCCAGTCTGGACGGTTGCGCTTTTGCAGTTGGCCTCGAGCCAGCTGGCCGGCAGAGCCGATGCGCTGAGACCCCTTGCGGGTCCGTTGAGGGCCAGCTTCGGACCGGGTGACAGCAGCCATGTGGTCACGTTTCCGTCTTCAGCTCCGGGTGGGATCCAGGCCGCAGCAGCCAGGCCTGTGGAGTCTGGCCATTCAGCTGATTCGATATCGAAACCCCTGTGTCTGATCATTGTCGTGGAAAGGCAACCGGCGCACGCCGGAGGTGCAGATCATGGAGCCGCCAGGCCCTGACCTCACTCATGTTGGCCGATACGAGAAAGCTGTCCAGCTTCTGAAGCTCATGCAGGTTGACTATCGGCGCGCGGGAGAGGAGTTGCGGAACGTCATCTCTCGTTTCAGTGAGAGGGAGGCCATCGCCAGCCACGAGCTGGATCTGGCCCAGAGCGTTGCGGAGCGCCGCCCGGGAAGAACCTCCCAGGGAGCGGCCACTGCGGCGACGGAAGTGCGCGGTCCAAGTCCCAGGCGCCGGCATGGCCCGACGCCAATCCTGGCGAAGCCCAGCCGATGCCTGGAGATCTGTTGTCTGGGGACTCTCCGAGTCTACGTGGGTTCGAAGCTGATTGATGACTGGCACAGCCAGAAAGCCAAGTCTCTGCTGATATTCCTGGTGGAGCGCCGGGGCAGGCCGGTGCCAAGAGAAGTCCTCATGGAAGCCCTCTGGCCAGGCAGCGAGCCGTCGCTGGCCAACAACAACCTCAAGTCAACCGCCCGGCTCCTCAGGCAGACTCTGGGTTCGGTCGAGGGCCCGGACGGCGGCTTCCCGTGGCTGCTTTTTCGGGACGGGAGCTACCTGCTCAACCCCGAGGGCACCGTCTGGACGGACGTAGACCAATTCGAGGGTCTGTGGAGGTCGGGGAGGAGACTGGAGAAGGAAGCCAGGCTGGCTGAAGCCATGCAGGGATACGAGATTGCGGAGGCCCAGTACTGCGGGGACTACCTCGAGGACAACCCCTACGAAGAATGGACGACCCTCCGGCGTGAAGCGCTGAAGGACACCTACCTGGCTATCCTGCAGAAGCTTGCCAACCATGCTCTGCAGAAGCTTGACCATGAAGCCTGCATCAGCTTCTGCCAGAAGATCCTTTCGAAAGACCGCTGCCGCGAGGATGCCTATCAGCTTCTGATGTGCTGCCACAGCCGCCTCGGGCAGCGCAGCAGGGCCATCGCCTGGTATCGCATCTGCGAGAAAACGATGAGACAAGAACTCGACGTCAGCCCGGAGCCAAACACCCTGCACCTCTGCCAGC
>CAYPDY010000131.1:0-7430 GCA_964409515.1 uncultured Dehalococcoidia bacterium | reverse complement strand
CTCCCGCGGCGGTTGCCGAGAAGACCGCTTCGCCGAAGTCACCGCCCCGGGCGGAGGCCCAAACCGATGCCTTGGCCATGCTTCAAGTCCTGCCGGACCATCTCTTTCGGATCGGCCCGAATGGTATCCAGCCGGCATTGGGCGATGGCAGCAGGGCTGCCAATGACGCAGCATCCGCCTTGCCGGGGAACAATGGGTCCGCCGACGGCCAGGCGATGGCGGACGAGAACGGGAGCTCGAAGCTGCCGGGGAAGGCCGTGCTTGAGGAGTTGGCCCGTCAGCATGAGCCGCACACGAAGAAGGCGCTGGAGACCAGGCAGCTCCAGACCTTCGAGCTGCAGGTCCGGGGTGACAAGGAGGCCCATGACCTGGAGGTCCGTCTGGCCCCGTTGGGGCAGAGCGAAGTCCTGGCGCTGGTCCGGGACGTGACGGACAAAGTGCAGAGACACAACGCCCTGATTGAGTCCAGGAACGAGCTGGAGAACCACCTGAAGGACAGGAACGCCGAACTGATACGTGTGAACAAGATGCTCAAGGGCGAGGTGGAACTCCGTGGTGAGCAGGAGGAGATACTCAAGAAGAACTTCCACCGGCTGGAGAGGCTCCTCGAGGACACCATTGGCGCTATCACGCTGATCGTGGAGGAGCGCGATCCCCATGTGGCCGATCATCAACGCCGGGTGGGCCGGCTGGCCTGTGCCATAGGCCAGGACATGAACCTGAGAAACGACCAGATGCGCGCCGTCCGCATGGCGGCCCAGCTCCACGATCTGGGCAAGATATTCATCCCGGCGGAGATACTGCGGAAGCCGGGCAAGCTGACGCCGGCCGAGATGTCCGTCATCAAGACGCACCCCGATACGGACTACCGGATACTCAAGCGGATTGACTTCCCCATTTCGATAGCCGATGTCGTCCGCCAGCACCACGAGAGGATGGACGGGTCAGGCTACCCGCAGGGGCTCAAGGGCGAAGGCATCCTGCTTGAGGCGCGGATACTGGCCGTGGCCGACGTCATCGAAGGGATGGTCTTTGAGAGGCCGTATCGGGTGGCGCCCGGGCTCGAGGCTGCCCTCAAAGAGATTGCCGACAACAAGGGCACCTTGTACGATACCGCTGTGGCGGAGGCCTGCCTCAAGCTCTTTGCCGAGGACAGGTTCAAGTTTGAGCCAACGTCCGGAGGAGACGATGCCGCCAAGGCGGGCCTGGACCGCGGCGGCCAGGACCTCTGACTTACATGGTTTCCGCGAGAGAGGCCGACACGGCTAGACGGCCGGACGCCGTGCCGTAGCATCAACGAGCGCATTGTCTTTCATGCGACCCTGGCCATCGAGGGAGAGGTTCGCCTCGAGCCTTCTCCACCGCTTTGTAGTCTCCGCTTTCTCGCCGCCGACCCGGATGTTTCACGACCGGTCGGGCAGGTCGGGCGAGGTATCCTTCATCCGCACGTGGATCGACTCGATTGAGCTCGGCTAGATCGATGCCAGGTCCAGCGGCAAGATCAGCATCATGGTGCCGGTGGATGTCGGGCGCAGGATGTCACAGCTAGCTGCTCAGCCGCCTGGGTTTCGCCGTGACGAAGGTGGTGGGGACCCCACCGGCCCACCCGCTTCTCGGACGAGACCGCCCGCCGGTTCCTGGACCTGTATGCTGAGGAGATCAGGAACTACGTGCTGGCGCTGGAGAACGTTTGAGAAGCAGGAAGGATACCAGGCCCAGGAATACGGCCAGCAGGGCCACTATGAGCCAGAACCACCAGGACCCCAGCAGCCCGGTTGAATCCTCCTCCGCGGCTATGCTGAAGCTCTCCGTGAACACACTGTCGCCGGCCGGGGTGGTGACCACGATGTGGCGTTCCCTCGGTCGGGCATCCGGGTCGATGGTGATCTCGGCTGTGATCTGACTGTCGCTGTCCACCGTGTAGCTGTCCACGCTTATTCCGTAGCCGAAGTCCACCGAGGCGGCCCCCGTGAACTTGGCTCCGGTCAGCACCAGGGTCAGGCTCTGGCCCGGTGCACCCCCGGTCACACTCAGGTGCCACACCTCCGGGCGCGGCTGAGTGGTCGCCGATACCTCAATGAAGCCGATCTTGGTTTGCGTGTAGCTGTTGCCGGCCGAGTCGGTGGCTCTTATGGCAACGGAATAGGTGCCGGCGCTGCGGTAGATGTGGGTGGGGTTCTGCTCGGTGCTGTCCCACACCCCGTCGTTGTCGAAGTCCCATTCGTAGTTCAGCGGGGCTACTCCGCCCGTGGAAGTCACTCCGAAACTGACGGTCTGGCCGACGGCCACGGCCGTCGTGTCGACCCTGATGTTGTTCTTGATGTGCACTGTCAGGGTGCCGTTGTCGTAGCTGATGTCGTAGTTGCCCAGGCCGGTCCCCACGGCGGCACTGGGCACGATGAGATAAGTGCCCACCGCGGCGTCCGCCGCAACCCCCGTGCTGGTCAGGGTTACACTTCCTACACTGTCACCGGCCAGCAGGCCCACTGCAGTGAACTCGGTTCCGGCGAATGCGGCCGTGTCACCGTAGGGCTTGTCGCCGCTGTTGGCGGTGATGGTCAGGGCCTTCGGGCTTATGGTGAGGGTGCCTTCGATGAAGGTCAGGTTGTAGTTGCCGGAGAGGGCCAAGGCGCCCTGTTGGATGTCATACGTGCCGGCACTCTCGCCTGGTTCCCGGGCGACGACCCCGGTGAAGCTGTCGCCTGCCACGAGAGAGCCCGAGGTGATCTGATAGGTGAGCGCTGGATCGGCAGCGCCGTAGACCTTGACCTGGTCATCGGCGGTGACCGTGATGTTCACGGGGTTTACTGTCTGCCCTCCGGCGAGGGTCCCGGTGCTGCCGGCGAAGTTGGAGTCACCACCATAGACGGCAGTTATGGTGTGGCTGCCTGCAGCCAGAGACGAAGTGGTGAAAGCGGCCGTTGCTGCTCCGCCGCCTATGTCGCTCAGCGTGCCGAAGCCAATGGAGACGCCCCCGTCGTGGAAATCCACCGTTCCGCCGGGGGTGTTCGTGCCCTCGGACCTGGTCACTGTAGCGGTCAGCGTCACCATGTCGCCGTATGTGGAAGGGCCGGCCGAAACGGCGACGGTGGTGGTCGTGGCGGTCAGTATGGTGTAGGTGACGGTGATCTCTATGTAGTCGACCGACGCCGTCCTGCTCGCGGCCGGGTGGGTGTTGGTGGCGGACAGAGACAGGCCGAAGGTGGGTGAGTTTATCTCGGCGGGCGTCCAGGTGGTGCCCCACAGATCCGCAGCGCCGCCGTAGTTGGCGATGGTCAATGTGGTGGGCCATTTGGTGGAGACTGCATGATTGGCTCCGACCATGGCGCCGCCCTTCAGTAGATGCAGCTCAGCGTCAATAGCCCCATTGCCCGAAGTATCCCGGCGCATGATCGACACCGCAATCCCGTTGATGATCGTATTGAGCGGTATGTTGAAGCCGTAGTTCGTGGCTTGCAGGTACTCGGAAGTGGCGTTTTCCGCCCAGCCCAGACTCGAGTCGGCGCAGCTACCGTCGGAGGCGACTATGTTCCCGGCGCTGGCCCAGGGATTGGTCCCGGGGCCATCCGCGCTGGCGCCCGCTCCGGCCAAGAGAGGGCCCGACGCGGCGGCGGATACCGGCATGGGCGCGGCAGCGCCGGCCAGAACCATAATCATCATGGCCAGCACCATGGCTACTGCTCTCAGCTTGCTGGCGAAGACCTTCATGCTGTCCTCCTCATAGATCGCATCTTCCACCCGGCGTGCGCGCAGATGGGCGCCCTGCCATGCTACGGTAACCGTATCTCAGGGACGTCTCGTTCAATGGGGCCAATGTCACAACTCTCTTTCGATGAGCGACGGAATGCCGGCGGCGCATTGTGAGCAATTTGTGATGGAATCCGGTGTTGACATGAGCCTCCGGTTACAGTATCCGTCTACAATTCGATCTGATCTGGCGCCGCCCGCATATCGGCCCGGCCCTGAGACGGGTGACAACCATGCGGGCGCGAGTTGGGAGAGGAAAATGGACGAAGGGATGGAGATGGGGTCTCCGGTCAAGAACTGGTGGGACGATAACGCTCTGAACCGGGTGAACGCGGTGGTGATCATCCTGGGTTGTACGCTCGCCGGAACGACCTATCGCACGCACAGGCAGCGCCTGCTGGACGTTCTCAACCGCAGTATCGTGGCCAACCTGCATCGGATCGGAAGGGAGTTCCTGCCGCTCACCGATGTGGAGGCCTTTTTCTCCACGGGTGAGAAGGAGTCCCTGGCATCCACCCACATAAACAAGTCGAGCATCCTCTTTGTCGCGGAGAGAAGCGGAGGCCGGCCCGAAAGGGACGGAGTCCCGGAGGCCGAAGCCAACCTGCTGCGGGCGAAGGGGGCGCTGCCCTCCAGGGTGGATATTCCGCCCTACATCCTCTACGGGAAGATGTATTCCGAGGTGGGGCAGGGGCTGGTGCACGTCATCGACGGTGAGGACACGTTCCTGCCGATGACGGATGTCTCGATCTCGCCTCCGCTGCCCACCGGGGAATGGAAGTTCAGCTTCGTGGCCATCAACAAGCACCAGATCGTCCGCGTGGAGGAGTCCCAGGGAGTGCCGCAGCCGCCTCCTCCCGCGCCGCGCAAGGTACGCCGCAGGAAGCCGAAGGCGGCCGCGCCCGTACCGACCGACCCGGTGCCGAGCGACCCGGTGCCGCCGGCCGCGGCGGCCGGGAGCCCTTGTGTCTCCAGCGGACCGGATGCTAGCGATCCAGCTTGAACTCCCACTGGCAGGAGCAGTCGCTGAAGGTCTCCCGGGGAGGGACCTTCAGGCCCGTAACCCTCATCTTCGGGTTGAAGAAGTGCGCGATCTTGCTGAACAGGCTGGTGGTCAGGTCCCGGCATATCAGCTTCTCCCGCCCTGTGCCCTCCTTCTCCAGGGCTTCCAGCGTCGGGCAGGTCCGTATGGTGAGGATGGCGTGGTCCCGGTTCCTGATGTCCATGCGCCGCTCCCCCAGGGACGCCCAGGGTGTGGCCTGCATGTACTTCATGACGGCCACCACGTCGTCACCGTGTATGTTCAAGGCGCCGGTGACCGTCTTGAGCTCGTAGGCCTGGAGCTTCTTCTCCCACACGTGGCGGTCGCAGGCGAAGGCCTCATCGTTTCCTGACCTGCTCTTGACGGTCAGGTACCAGGCGGCGTCTATTCTGTAGATGTAGTCGCTGTAGGCTTTGACCAGCCTTTTCACCAGGAGACGGTGAAGGCGGAGACCCGGCCCATGCAGTCCCATACCTCATCGTACCCGGGGTTGGAGAAGATCGACACCGGGCAGTAGGCCCGTCCCACGGCCAGGTCCACGGTCTTGTCGGCGTTGATGCCGCCGTCGAGCGTTCCGGTGTCGTCCACGTACACCCGGCCCCTGTCAGTGGTGTAGAAGACGTTGCAGGTGTGGGCCGGCGTTCCCCCCGGGAACTCAATGAAGACGTAGCCGGCCCTGATTCCGGCCTCCTCGGCGTTGTTGTGCAGCGTTTCGGCGAAGTCGGCACAAACGAAGGTGTCGTCGTCATAACGGATCCTGTCGGTGTGGTCGTCTGACAGGAACTGCTTCAGCTGGTCCCAGCTCACATCCGCGGCCGCGGAATTCTGGACCAGCTCGATGGGTTCTCCATCGGCACCGACGACGATCTTGCCGTCGACCACCACCTGCCCGTCCTCATAGGCTTGATTGAGCGCCCATGCACAGACTGCCACTGACATCACGATGCCGATGATGACCAGGAAGACCGCCAGGCCGGCCATCCACAGGGTGCGCCCCAGCCCCGCCGGCCTGACGGGCTCCTGTGGCGGCGCTGCCTGACCTGTGTTGGCGCCGCAGTGGGCGCAGTAGTTGGCCTCGTCCCTGTTCAGTTTGCCGCACTTGACGCAGAACATGCTTTTGAGCGCTCTAGACTAGCACAAGTGCCGCCCGAATGCAGCCTGGGCCCGTGCGTGACGGCTTCTCATTCTGGTCACAAAATCGCCGGGGGCGCGCGCCGGGCACCGGTCTCGGCTGCCGGCAGGCCCGCAAGAGGACCTGGTTCAGCCTCCCTGGCGGTCCTTCGTTTCCCGGGGCGGCTCTTCCGGCAGGCCCTGGAATACCCAGTTGGGGAAGGCGAAAGGGGTCAGGAAGACACGCTGCTTCAGGTCTCCGCCGTGGGCGAAGTTGAGGTGGCAGTCCGGCCTGGAGATGCAGAGGATGACGCAGTTGTGGGCCTTGCTGCTGCCGCCTTCACTCAAAGACACGAGGTCATGCGCTGTCCAGGCCCCCTCGAAACCGGGCTTGTCCTCGAGGATAAGGTTCAGGTACTTGCCGCACTTGGCGCAGTGGCCGTGCTGTCTGGCGTAGGCCGCGTTCTTGGTGTTGTAGTCGAATTCCATCTGGCTGTCTCATGGACCGCTGCCCGGGAGGCAGCGGGGCCACCCGGCGTCATTATACCAGCCATGTTCCGGTCTGTGTAAAAGGTCGGACCACGTTGGCAGTGCGGGGATGGCCCGGACCGCGGTGAATGCTGTACCATTGTGGTACCGACCGGCGAAGGGAGGCGGCATGGATGACTGCATTTTCTGCAAGATGTTCACCGGGGAGGTGCCGACGCGGAAGGTCTATGAGGGCGAGGATGTCATCGCCATTCTGGACATAGCGCCGCTCTTCGGTCAGGGGCAGTGTGTGGTCATACACCGCCGGCACGTGGGCCAGTTCTATGATCTCGAGGATGAGGAGATGGCCCAGCTGTTCGCGGGAGTCAAGGCGGTGGCCAGGAAGCTCCGGGAGGCGTTCGGCGCCGATCATGTTTCCATATTCAGCCGGGGCATGCGCATCTCTGACCACTCCCACATACTCGTCTATCCCTCGACGGGCGAAGGGCCCGTCGACAGGATGATGGCGGCCCTGGTGGCGGCCCTGACGCTGCGGGGGACCTCTCCGTCTGAGCTAGACGGGATGGCTGAGAAGATCAGGACGGCCTGAAGCTGCGGCAAGGGCAGCGTAGTATTTGAACACCGAGGTGACAGGATTGGACGACAGGCCCGCAAGTGCTGCTGACGCCAAGCTGGAGAGCCTGACCAAACGCGAGCTGATCGACCTGGTCAAGCTCTCCTCCAGGATGATACTGGCCCTGGATGGCTTCTGGTATCTCTCCGTGAAGGAGCTGGGGGGCAATGACAAGGCCCTGGAGGTCGACGTCTGGGTCTGGGAGAAGGTGATGAAGTTCTACGTGGACGAGCTGGCCCGGCTCCTGGGGGTCCAGGGGAGGGACGTGGCCGACTACATGAAGGTAATGCATCCCCGGCCGGAGGGGCTTATCCTCGATGAGAGTGTCGAGATACTCAGCCGGAACGATGCCATCCGCACCGTGACCTACTGCCCCACCATAGTGGCCATGGAGAAGGAAGGCCAGGGAAGGGACGCCATACACTGCAC
>CAYPDY010000130.1:0-7479 GCA_964409515.1 uncultured Dehalococcoidia bacterium | reverse complement strand
CTGACATCGGTGTTGACCAGGTCCGGCCTCAGCGGGTCCGCCAGCAGCACGGGCTGGTAGTCACTGACCCAGAAGAAACCTGCTTCCCCATGCCTGAGGTCGGCTACATTCGCCAGAGCGGCTGACTGGGCCTCGGTCCGGGTCATCTCCCCGGAGACTTCGAGCCCGTAGAAGTACTCCAGGCTGCTCCAGGCCACGTCCGACTGCTCCTGCGCCCTGATCTCCGCCTGCCGCCATACCACCGCCTCCATCTTTGGCATGCCGAGAATGGCCAGGTAGAGCGCGTATGTAGCGGGCACCATGGAAAAGACCACGAACATCTTGTACAGGAGCAGTATTCTTACGCGCCTTTTCGGTGCTGGGGCCATTTCACTCTTCCTCCCGCGACATATCTTCCCGGCGCAACCTGCACGGCGGCACACGGAACGGACACCGCACCAGACATGGTATTTCGCGCCGGTCACAAACAGGTATCAGACGCGTCCGGGCGTCTGACGACGCTCTCTCAGAGGCACGGTATTCCATCTCAGAAACATCGCACCCTCTGCTGCCATGTGCCGGCGTCAGGGATGGCGAACGGCTGGGCGCCGGCCCAGCCTCAGCCCAGGAAGTCCAGCAGGAGGCGGTTGAACTCACGGGGCTTCTCGATCATGGGCAGGTGGCCGCAGCCGGGCATGATGTGCAGCCGCGATCCCTTGATCTCCCGGTGCAGGAACCGGCTCATGGCCACCGGGGCGCCCCGGTCCCTCTCCCCGGCCAGGATGAGCGTAAGCGCCTTCACACGGGAGACGCTGCGTCTCACGTCATAGCCGGTGAGCAGGCGCTTTCCGCAGTCATAGGCCACGTGCTTCGGGGTCCGCGTGACCCTGTCTGACCCGGCATCGGCCGCCTCCTCCGAAGGGTCGACGACTCTCAGCTTCATGAACTTCTCGGCGAACACCCCGTAGGGGACGAGATAGCCCATTCCGGCCACGACCCTGCCGGTGATCGGCAGTTGGGGAACCAGCCTGGCGGTGGTGCACACCAGAACCAGCTTGGAGACCAGGTCCGGGTGCTCCAGGGCCAGCATGAGGGCGATCATGCCCCCCAGCGAGTGGCCGACGACCGCCGCCCTGTCCAGGTGCAGGCCCAGCAGGAGCCCATGGAGGTCTTCAGCCAGGCTGCGGACGGAGTAGTCACCCCGGGGCTTGTCCGACCGGCCGTGTCCCCGGTGGTCGTAGACGACCACGGTGTGCTTCCCGGCCATCATTTCCGCCTGGTCCTTCCAGACGGAGCAGTTGTCCAGGAACCCATGGGAGAGAACTATGGGGTCACCCCGGCCGTACACCTCGTAGTGCAGGTTGATGCCCCCGACTCTGACTGAAGGCATGCCTCCTCCCCCCGTCCGCCGCCGGCCCAAAGGCAGGCCTGCCTGTAGTGTCTATCTATCTTGTACGATATCAGGAGAGGCCCGGGCTGTCAACATCCATTGACACCTATCGGCCCCGATGCTACCATCGTGATTATCACGGTCCGGGGAGGGGATGTGGTGGATGCGGCATCGTGGACCGCCCGCAAAGAGTCAAGCCCTGTTCATCCCTGGGATCAGACCCGCTCTGTCTCTAACCGGTAGACCATCCGGCCATTGAGGAGGCGTTCATATGAAAACGGTGTTTGTGAACCCGGAGCGTTGCGTCGGCTGCCACCAGTGCGAGATCGCCTGCCTGGTCGAGCACTCGCAGAGCAAGACCCTCCTCGGAGCGCTTTCGGAGAGCCCGACCCCCCGGCGCTTCATCGTAGCCACGCCCGGCCTGCGCCGGAACTCGTCGTTCCCCAGCAAGTGCCGCCACTGCAGTCCCGCCCCCTGCCAGGCCGTCTGCCCCACGGCGGCCATCAGCCGCGATGCCGGCACGGATATCGTGCTGATAGACGGCCACCGGTGCATCGTCTGCGGAATGTGCGCCATGGTCTGCCCCTTCGACGTCATCACCTATCACCCTTCGGCCAGGGTCCTGCCCCAGAGGACGGTAGCCATCAAATGCGACAACTGCATCGAGCGCCAGCGCCTGGGGAAGGCGCCGGCCTGCGTCGAGACCTGCAAGGTGGGCGCGCTGCAGTTCGGCGATATCAATGAGCTCGTGAAGAAGTCCAGAACGCGGCTGGGCCGATCGGTGTCCGTAGCCGCGGGACAGATCAGGCCTGAAGAAGCCCGCCTCCCCGCCAACGTCGAGGCCTGGCGCGGCTGGGGAGAGAGCCTGGGACAAGTGAACGAGCGTGCGTAGGAGGAGGGGAAGATGTCACACCATGATGAAGGCGAAGCACTCAGCCGGTTGAGCATATGCCGGGACGCCCGGGAGATGCTGAGGGTGGCCCGGGACGAGCACATCCCGACGGCCTGGGACAGGCTGGCCGAGCAGGAGCCCCAGTGCGGCTACTGCACGCTGGGCCTCAGCTGCCGCATCTGCGCCATGGGGCCTTGCCGTATCGACCCCTTTGGCGAGGGCCCCCAGAGAGGTGTCTGCGGCGCCGATGCGGACATTATTGTGGCCCGCAACCTGGCCCGGATGATCGCCGCCGGCGCCTCTTCCCACTCCGACCACGGCCGGGACATACTCGAGGTGTTCCATCACACGGCTGCGGGGGAGACGACCGCCTATGAGATCACCGACGCCGAGAAGTTGAAGCGGCTGGCGAAAGAGTACGGGGTTAAGGTGGACGGCCGCAAGACCAACGAGATCGCCCGTGACCTGGCGTGGGAGATGATGGAGGACTACGGCATGCGCAAGAGCAGCCTCACCTTCGTCGGGCGCGCCCCGAAGGCGCGCCGCGAGCTGTGGGCCAGGCTGGGCATCACCCCGCGGGGCATCGACCGGGAGAATGTCGAATCGCTGCACCGGACGCACATGGGGGTGGACAACGACTATGTCAACATCCTGCTCCATTCCCTGCGCACCAGCCTTTCCGACGGCTGGGGCGGCTCCATGATAGCCACCGAGCTCTCCGACGTCCTCTTCGGCACCCCGAAGCCCGTCCGCTCTCAAATGAACCTGGGCGTGCTGCGGGCCGATGAGGTCAACATCGCCCTCCACGGGCACAACCCGCTGCTGTCCGACGTGATGGTGCGGGCCGCCCAGGACCCCGGCCTGCTCCAGCTGGCCCGGGAGAAGGGCGCCCGGGGCATCAACCTGGTGGGCCTGTGCTGCACCGGCAACGAGCTGCTGATGCGGCGCGGCATCCACATGGCCGGCAATCACCTGATGCAGGAGCTGGTGATCATGACGGGGGCCCTGGAGATGATGATAGTGGACTACCAGTGCATCATGCCCTCCGTGACCCATGTGGCCAGGTGCTTCCACACCAAAGTCGTCTCGACCTCGGACAAGGCCAAGTTCCCCGGCGCCACCCACGTCTCCTTCGACCCCAAGAGAGGCATGGAGATCGGCCACGAGCTGGTCCGCACCGCGGTGGAGAACTACGCCAACCGCATCCCGCAGCGGGTGCGGATTCCGGACAAGCCGGTGGACATGATGGGCGGCTTCTCCGTGGAAGCCATCCTCCAGGCCCTGGGAGGGACCCCGAAGCCGCTGGTGGAAGCCATCGCCAAGGGGCAGATCCGGGGCGCGGTGGGGGTGGTGGGCTGTAACAACCCCAAGATCAAGCACGACTACGGCCACGTCACACTCACCAGGCGGCTGATCGAGAACGACATCCTGGTGGTGGTCACCGGCTGCGCGGCCGTGGCCAACGGGAAGGCCGGGCACATGAAGCCGGAGTCGGCGGACCTGGCCGGGCCGGGGCTGGGCGCAGTGTGCAAGGCCCTGGGGATACCCCCGGTCCTGCACATGGGCTCCTGCGTGGACAACGTGCGCATCCTGGTGCTGGCCGGGGCCCTGGCCGACTTCCTGGGGGTGGACATCGATGCTCTGCCCCTGGCCGGAGCGGCGCCCGAATGGTACTCGGAGAAGGCGCTGGCCATCGGGGCTTACGTGGTGGCCTCGGGCATCTACACCGTGGTCGGGGTGCAGCCGCCGATCTTCGGCAGCCCGAACGTGGTCAGTCTCCTGGCTGACGGGCTGGACAAGGTGGTGGGGGCGCACTTCGGCGTAGAGCCGGACCCCGAAAGGGCCGCCGTGCTGATCCGGCGTCACATCGAGGGCAAGCGGAAAGGACTGCAGCTGCCCTTCATTGAGCCCGAGACGATCGCCATGCCGTCCGCCGCCTGAGCCTGGTACGAGAGAACGTCATGAGGGTGGTTATCGTAGGCGCCGGGCCAGCGGGGGTCACCGCGGCGGAAACGCTGCGGCAGTATGATCAGGACGCCCGGGTCCTGATGATCTCCGGCGAGCCCTACCCGCCTTACTCCCCGCCGGCCATGCTGGAATACTTCACGACCGGGAGGGACGTCCACTTCTGGAAGGGCCGGGACTTCCCCGGGACGCTGGGCATCGACTACCGGCCCGGAACGAAGGTGGAGTCGATAGACCCGGACAGGCGCGACCTGCGCCTCGCCGGCGGCGAGATAGTCCCCTGGGACCGGCTGGTGCTGGCCAGCGGCGCGCGCCTGTACGCGCCCCTCCAGGGCCAGGACAAGCCCGGCATCTGCAACTTCAAGTCGCTCTCCGCGGCGGAAGAGCTCATGGCCCGTGTCCGTGACGGACGCGCCCGCAGCGCCGTCATCGTCGGGGCCGGCTTCATCGGCCTGGAGATCGGCCTGGTGCTGACCGACATGGGCCTGCAGGTCACCCAGCTGGTGAGATCCCGGGTGATGCGCTCCATGCTGGACGAAGAGTCGTCCCAGATAGTGCAGCGGCTGATGGAGAAGCGCGGCATCCGGGTCCTGCAGGGCACCGAGGTCGATGCCACGGCCTTCGTCGGCGAGCCCCGCGTTGAGGGCGTCCAGGTGAAGTCGGGGGATGTGGTGCGGGCCGACCTGGTGGTGGCCGCCACCGGCCTGAAGCCCAACATAGACTACCTCGCCGGCTCCGGGGTCGAGACCGACTGGGGGGTCCCGGTGGATGACCACCTGCGCACGAACCTGCCGGATATCTTCGCCGCCGGGGACGTAGCGGAGACCGCGAACCGGCTCACCGGCCGCCGCTACATCCACGGCAACTTCCCCAATGCCGTGGCCCAGGGCCGGGTGGCAGGCGGCAACCTGCTGGGCTGGAACGTCGCCTACGAAGGCGCCGACAGCATGAACAGCCTCAAGCACCTGGGGCTGCCGGTGATGGCCGTGGGGGAGATGGAGGGCGAGGAGCTCCGGGCCGGGGGGAAGGACTCGGTGCGCAAACTGTACCTGAAGGACAGCCGCATAGTCGGGTTCAGGCTGTTCGGCGACATCAGGGGTGCCGGCATCTACCGCTCCCTGATGATCAAGCGGGTGGACGTGGCCGCTTTCAAGGGACGGCTCCTGGAGCCGGGCTTCGGCATGGGGTACATTGAGGGGATGGCGTCGGGCTGAATCGACCCCAAGCCCTAGTTGCGTACTGGCGCGGCCTGCCCCTCGAGCAGCTTCCGGCAGTGATAGCCGTAGACGGCCAGAGTCAGCGCCAGCGGTAGCGAGCGGGGCTGCCGCAGCAGCGTCCGGGTCAGCAGACGCCAGTAGTACACCTGGCCCTTCTCCCGGATGCCGATGTACCAGAACGACGACACCAGGCCGAGGACATGCCTGCCCCGCAGCCTTCCTCGCCCGTGACCGACCGGACGATGCTCCCGCAGAAACGTGGCGATCCGCGCGTAGTAGTTGCGCGGCGAGTAGATCGTGGTCAGCACCCGCCGGTAGCCTTCGATCAGGGTCTCGCGCTTCATCCTGGGAACAAAGTTGAGCGACAGGTCGGTGTTGTCGCCCGAGGCCTCGCCGACCAGGCGGTCCTGCTCCTTCAGGCGCTTGTAGAGCCGGGTCCCGCGCTGGGCGCGGAGGAGGCCCACCATGGCAGTGACTATGCCGCTCTGCTGGATGAAGCCGATCTGCCTCTCGAAGATGTTGGCCGGATCGTTGTCGAAGCCGATGATGAATCCCCCCTGGACCTCCATCCCGTGATTCTGCAGGGTCCTGACGGAGGCCACCAGGTCGCGGTTGCCGTTCTGGCGCTTGTGGCATTCCTCCAGGCTCTCCTCGTTCGGCGTCTCTATGCCGACGAACACCCGGTCGAAGCCGGCCTCCGTCATCAGATTCATAAGCTCTTCGTCATCCGCCAGGTCTATGGAGGCCTGGGTGAACAGGGTGAAGGGATAGTGCTTCTCCCTCATCCAGTCCCTGATGGCGGGGAGGACATCGGCCTTGAGCTTCTTCCTGTTGCCGATGAAGTTATCATCGACAATGAAGACCGTGCCGGAACACCCGAGACGGCGGACCGCCTCCAGCTCGGCGATCAGCTGGGGCACCTCCTTGGTCCGCGGCAGCCGGCCGTTCAACAGGGCGATGTCGCAGAACTCGCAGTCGAAGGGGCACCCCCGCGAGTACTGGACAGTAAGGTTGGCGTAGTTGTTCGCCCCGATGAGCCCCCAGGCCGGCATGGGGCTCTGGCGGATGTCCGGCTTCTCCTCCGACCGGTAGAACCGCTGTGCCGTGCCGTTGGCCAGGTCCGCCGCCAGCTGTGCCATCACCCCCTCGGCCTCGCCCAGCACGAAATGGTCGACCTCGGGGAACTCGTCGTACCTGGTTGTAAACAGGGGGCCGCCGGCTACCATCCTCTTCCGGCGCTGCCGGCAGCGGGCAGTGACCTCGTGCGCGGACTGCAGCTGGACATCCATGGCGCCGATGAACACACAGTCGGCCCAGTCCAGGTCGGCATCACCGAGCGCGCTGACGTTGAGGTCCACCAGCTTCCGGTTCCACTCCGGAGGCAGGAGCGCCGCCACCGTCAGCAGCCCCAGCGGCGGAAAGGCCGCCTTCCTGGCGATGAACTTCAGGGCATGCCGGAAGCTCCAGAAGGTATCGGGGTAACGCGGATAGACCAAGAGAACGTTCATTACTTACTCTGCTCCTGCTGCGGGCAAAACGCCGGCTGCGCCACAAGATGGGGAATGATATGTAGATTGTACGCCTGTCGGGACACTGCGTCCAAATTCTGCGTCCAAATTCCCTGCGATCCACCGGCAGGACGCCGCGAGGCTGCCCGCGCCGCTCCCACCGCGGTCAGAAACCCGAGAGCTCATTGCCGCCCAGCTCGTACTTCACGCTGGAGTGGCCCGCCATGGTGTCGGCGGCCACGATCTCCCCCGAGCTTCTGGCCAGAACGTAGGTAATCACGCATCCGCCCAGGTAGCCCGCCTTGCCGGAGCCGAACAGACCCCGGCCCAGAACCACGTCCCCCCCGCTGGAGGCCACGCCCAGGTACAGGAGATAGGTGATCTGCATCCGGTCCAGGTAGTGCCGCATGGCCGCGGCCGCCAGAGGAGGATTCCCGCCGCCCCTGGGCGGGGAGGTGAGGGCTTCGTTGAGCTCGGCGAACTGGCCGATGAGCTGCTCCGCATTCTTGCAGGCCGCCTCGATCTCGG
>CAYPDY010000129.1:0-7672 GCA_964409515.1 uncultured Dehalococcoidia bacterium | reverse complement strand
GCGGGCCAAGGAGAACGGCGCGCTGGTCTACTCCCTGGTCAACACCGTCGGGTCGACCCTGGCCCGGATGGCCGACAGCGTGCTCTACCTCAACTGCGGCCCCGAGATAGGGGTAGCGGCCACCAAGACCTTCGTCAGCCAGCTGACCCTCTTCTACCTGCTGGCCTTCACCATGGAGAACCGGCTCGACGACGGCATCCAGCAGCTGCTGGACATCTGCCCCCTCATAGAGCAGAACGTCAAGCAGAACAACAAGGGCCTGCAGGTCCTGGCGCAGAAGACCCGGGACCGGAACGACTTCTACTACATCGCCCGGGGCATCAACTTCGCCATCGCCGCCGAGGGGGCCCTCAAGATGAAGGAAATATCCTACATTCACGCGGAGGGCATGCCGGCCGGCGAGCTGAAGCACGGCACCCTGGCGCTGATCGACCACGGCACGCCCATCGTGGTCGTCGCCCCCGACGACTACACCTACGATGAGACCATAGCCAACGCGCACGAAACCAAGGCCAGGGGGGCCTTCGTCATCGGCCTCTCGGAGGAGACCAACCCCATATTCGACGCCTGGATCCCCATACCGGACGTGGATGAGATCTTCCAGCCCCTGGTGACCGTGGTGCCCCTGCAGCTGCTGGCTTACTACTCCGCGCTGGCCCGCGGGCGCGACCCCGACAAGCCGCGCAACCTGGCCAAATCAGTTACGGTCCTTTAGAGGAGGTGCCCGCCGAAATGGGCTCTGAGACGTCGGCTGCGGGTCTTCCGCAGCTTGCGGGTTCTTCGCAGCTTGCGGGTTTCCCGCGGGCCGCCGGCCGCACATGGGCCGCGGTGCACCGCGCCGTCACTATCATCCTGCTCGCGGCCACGCTGGTGACGGCCATCGGGGCCGGCTTCGGCTGCGCCAAGGACACCCGGGCCTTCCCGCAGCTGATGGATACCCTGCCGATCAGCGTGGGGGACTTCACCTACTGGGACACCAAGGCCCTGAACGGGGACACGAACCTGTGGGACATCTTCGGCGTCTTCGGGGAGAGCGCCGACGCCCGCCAGATCGAGGACCTGCTGATGGTCCTGTCCAAGGTCGAGAGGTGCGCCCGGGCGGTCAGCTACGACAACGCCACGCTGTCCGGCCCGACGGCGGTATTCCGCGGGGACATCGACATGACCTACCTCAGGCGCCAGATGGGGGAGCGGGGCTACTCGCGCTCCGCCAACAAGGACGTAGAGGTATGGCTCCCCGGGGAGAACAGCACGTACACCAAGGCGGTGGGCATCCGCGACAGCACGCTGTACCTGGGAAGCGGGACCGACATCATCGCGTGCATCAACGTGGCGGCCAAAAGCGACGTGCTCTCGCTCTGGGAGGACCCCAATCTCAAGGCCGTCGCGGACAAGCTGACCGACGGCTTCATCGTCAACATCCACCAGGCCAATGCCGCCCACGGAGAGAGCTACACCGGCCTGGTGGCCTACGGGAAGTCCTACAGCAAGGCCAACCGCGATACTCTGAACGTCAAGGCCGTGTACCTGTTCGGCCACGACCCCGCCGCCCGCGCGGCGCAGCCGGGAATCGAGGACTACTCCAGGCTGATCTTTGACGACGTCAGCATCAAGAGCGAAGGCAACCTGGTGGTGGTCACGGCCAGGCTGCCCATAACGCGCCTTGCCAGCAGCCTCGAGTTCTAGCTGGGTGCCCCCCGGGAGCCGGGGCGGAGGAAGGGTTCTTGCCGCAAGAAGAGAGACGGGACGTAGCAGGAGAGGGCCTTCGCCTCAGAACGCTCCTGCCCCTGTTCGAGGTGAGCAAGGCCCTCATGTCGGAAGTCAAGCTGGACCGGCTCTTTGACCTCATAGTCGAGGTGGTCCAGCGGGAGACCAACGCCGACCGCGTGTCCCTCATGCTGCTGGACGGCGCCTCGCGGGAGCTGTCCATCGAGGCCGCGGTGGGACTCCCCGGGGACGTGGTCAGCACCACCCGGGCCGCCGTGGGACAGGGCATCGCCGGCTCGGTGGCCCAGTCAGGGCAGGCCCTGCTGCTCAACGGGATACTCCAGCACGAGTGGGACGAGGAGGGGCAGCCAATCACCTCGGCCATCTGCGTGCCCCTCAAGGTAAAGGGCACGGTCATAGGAGTGCTCAACAGCAGCAATATCACCCGGGAGGGCAACTTCTCCGAGAGCGACCTGGACATGATAACCATCCTCGCCGGGCAGGCCGCCATCGCCATCGAGAACGCCCGGCTCTTCGGGGAGATCGGCGCCAAGCAGGCCACCCTGGAGCAGCTGCTGGCGGAGCTGCTGAAGGCCCAGGAGGAGGAGCGGCAGAGGATCTCGACGGAGATACACGACAGCGTGGCCCAGCTCATGGTGAGCGCCTCCTATCATACCCAGTCGTCGAGCGCGCTCCTGGCGCAGTCCAAGTTCGACCGGGCCCGCGAGGAGGCGGAGCTGGCCACCAAGATCATCGGCCGGTGCGTGAAGGAGCTCCGGGGGATCGTCACCGAGCTGTACCCGCCCGCCCTCAGCGAGCTGGGCCTGCTGGGGGCCCTGCAGGAGAACGTGGAGTACTTCCGCCGGGAAACCGGCACGGCCTGCCGGATAGTCAGCACCGACCTGCCGCCCCAGATGTCCGGGGTCCAGGACATGGTCATCTACCGCGTGGTGCAGGAAGCCCTGAACAACGTGCGCAAGCATGCGCGGGCCACCGAGACCGAGATCCGTCTCGACACCGGTGAGAGCCGGATCACGGTCGAGATATGGGACAACGGCCGCGGGTTCGACGCGCCCTCGCCCGGGGGGGGCAGGGCGGCGTCCGGCGGGGTGGGGCTGCTGACCATGAGAAGCCGGGCCCAGATGCTGGGCGGGGACCTCGCCATCGAAACGCGGCCCGAGGGAGGAACCAGGGTGGTCTTGACAATACCCCGGTCCAGCCCCGACAATCAGTCGCGACAAGAGAATCAGTCGCGCGAGAACCCATCGTCGGTCGAAGGAGGCCCGCCTTGAAGTCGATACGGGTGATGCTGGTAGATGACCACCAGGTAGTGCGCGAGGGGCTCAAGCGCATGCTGGACCTGGACGGGGACATCGAGGTGGTGGGGGAGGCCGCCTCCGGCGAGGAGGCCCTGGTCAAGGCCGAGCAGCTGTCACCCGATGTCATCCTGATGGACGTGAAGATGCCGGGCATGGGCGGCATCGACGCCATCCGCGAGCTCAAGAAGCGGGAGTCCCCGGCGGGCGTCATCGTCATGACCGTCTACGAGGACAAGTACCTGGCCCAGGCCGCCGAGGCCGGGGCGGTCGGATACCTCCTGAAGGATGTCAGCCGGGACGAGCTGATCAAGGCCATCAAGGCCGCCAACCAGGGGCAGTCCCCCTTCGCGCCGGCCGTCAGCCGGGCCCTGTTCAGCCAGTATGCGGCCCTGACCAAGGCCAGCCACGAGAGCGTGCTCAGCCGGCGGCAGGTGGAGATACTGCGCCTGATCGCCTCCGGCGCCACCAACAAGGAGATCGCCTCCAGGCTGTTCATCAGCTCGGCCACCGTGAAGCGGGAGACGAACGCCATCTTCGCCTCGCTGAACGTCAACGACCGGGCCGAGGCCGTTTCCGCCGGCTACAAGATGGGCCTCCTCTGAGCTTGAGCTACTTAGCTCGCCAATGCTATCCATTTGGGACTTCTCTGGAATCGCCCCCGGTGGAAGAATTGACTCTGCATATCTTACCTATGGCAGAGAACCACAGGGAGAGGTCTATGGCTCTTGAAGCGCCTCGTATTGAAGCCCCTCCTGGCGAAGACGCCCCGGACGCGATCCGCGCCGGGGACGCAGACGTCATTCGCGCCATGGTCATCGACAGCCGCGAGGCCATGCGCGAGGGACTGCGCACGATGCTGGGCGGCGACGACCGGATCACGGTCATCGGGGCGGTCAGCGGCGGCGAGGAGGCCGTCCAGCGCCTCAAGGAGCTCTCGCCGGATATCGTGGTCATGGACATCTCGATGCCGGGCACCGATGGCATTGAGACCGTGAGGAGGCTCAAGGAGGCCCGGCCCAACATCGGCATTTTGGTCCTCTCCGATGATCGAAAGCTACTGGTCCCGGCCGTCAAGGCGGGCGCGGTCGGGTACCTCTCCCGAAGCATCAGCCGATCGGAACTGGCCGCCGCCATTCAGCTCATCTACCTCTGGCGACTCGTACTGTTCGATGATGAAGGTTCTCACTTTGCCCTGGTCAAGGTCTGACGGAGGACGCGCGTGCCCGCGGCGGAGAGCGCCATGAGCACACTCTCAGTCCTCCTGTATGCCGGGGTTACCACCCTGACGGCAGCTATTGTCACGCTCTTCACCGCGGCCATGGCCGCCGGCAGCATGGAACGGCGCTCACGCCAGCGGCGCTACCGCCGCCTGGAGGGCCCCGTGCCCGGCCGCCGCGCCCTGTCCGACGTCGCCCTGAAGGCCGAGGCCGACGGCGTTGGCCTGCACACCGAGGACAACAGCCTGGTCCCTCCGCCCATGCCCGCGAGCCATGAGCCCGCGGTCCCGGCCCAGGCTGCGCACAAGCCCGCCACCCTCCCCAAACCAGCGCCTGTCCAGGGTCAGCAGGCCCAGCCGCCCAGGAGGAAGCCGGCGGTGTCCGTCAAGATGACCTCGCCTGAGCCGGCGCCGCAGCCCGGCGCGCCCTCCGATGCCGGACAGGCTTGGCCCATCGTGCCTGACATGACGTCAGCCGCGTCGGCCGATACCATGGCCGACCTGGACAAGTTCCTGAGAGACCTGGAGATCCCCGCCGATGCCCTGGCCGGCGACGCCGCGGCCCAGGATGGCAGCACGCTGGACGTTTTCGCCGGGATGGACGAAGCGGAGATGGCGGCCACGGGCCTGGATGACGACCTCAACGGGATCGACGGAGGAGGCCTGCCCTCCTCCACGGTGAAGGCCCCCCAGAAGTCCCGGCGCTAGGGCGACCCTCCGAACCGAAACCTGCTACCCCGAATACTCGAAGATGCGTATCTGCGGTATGGTATCGCCGCCGCTGGACCAGGTGACCGTGATCAGCGAATCGTGAACCGGGGTGAAACCCTCCAGCTTCTCCAGCGGCACCGGGCTGACGAAGGGGTTGCCGCCGACCATGGTGTAGCTCTCCGGGGACTTGTCGGCCAGGTAGGCCTGCGCCTGCTCATACGTGTCGAAGCTCTCATAGCTGGTCATCATCTTGTAGGGCACGCCCTCCGACTCCTGCCACTTCCAGGAGATCACCCCGCACTCGTCGGCCCCGGGCGTGACGGCCTGTCCCCCGAACATGTACAGCCTGACGGCCATGGACCGGTAGTACTCCGGGTAGTAGAGGCGCGCCGTCTGAAGCTGCTTGCTGCCCGACGACGTCGTAGTCATGTACGTGTAGTCTTCGTAGTAGTCACTCTCGGACCCGCCCGAGTGCTGGATCGCCCCGTAGAGCTTGCCGGTCAGGAACTGGTAGTCCAGGACCACGTACCTGGCGCCATAGGTATCCATTACCCCCGCCCCCGCGGCCTCGTCCTGGGCCAGGAAGAAGGCCGCCACCCCGGGTATGGCGCCGCCGGGGTTCTGGGCCGGCGGGCGGTGGCCGATGCGGGCTATCCAGTAGCCGTAATCCCACCAGGCCATCACGCTGTAGGCATCGGGCCAGGCCGAGTAGTCCAGGGGGCTCTCATAGCGGTCGTAGTAGGCGTCGGCGCTGCCGAAGGGCTCCGGGGTATTGTTCCGCAGCCAGGTGAGCGACTCGCACCAGGCAGGGGGGGGCGAGAACCGCGGGCTCTCCGGGGTCACGCTGGCCGTCATTCTGGCGTACCGCAGGGTGAATGTGTACTCACTGCCAGCCCCTTCCTGCTCGAAGAGGGGGTAGGGGACGATGGTGAACACGAGGAAGATGGCCAGCGCGCCCAGGGCGGTATAGGCCTGGGCCGTCCGAAGCCGGAAGGACGGCTTCGCCGGCGCCTTCTTCCCCTTCTGGGTCCTCCTGCCACCCTCCGGCTGCCCGGCGGGAGCCGCCTCCTGGTCCTTCAGCCCGGCCAGCCGCATCAGCTGCCAGGCGGAGTAGCCGGCCAGCACCGCCACGTTGACCACCAGGTAGTAGGCAAAGCGCCGCTGGGCCAGCGTGGCCAGCAGCATCACCAGGGTCCACAGCAGGATGAAGACCTTCTCCGCCTCCCAGCGCTTGACCACGGCGTAGGCCACCGAGCAGAGGCCGGCCAGGGCAAACAGCGTGGAGTAGCCAAAGGCGTTCCAGAACGGCCCGAAGCTGAAATGGCGTTCCCCGGTCGTAGGTGAGACGGCGTAAGGGAACGGGATCTGCTCCGCGATCGTCGTGCCTGTCTTCCACTCGAAGATGCTGAAATGCTCCATGAAGGCGTCCGCCAGCGACCGGTCCGCGCCCCACAGGAGACCGAAGGCGGCCAGCCCCAGCAACACCACCGCGGCCGGGTAAGCGAACGGCGTCAGCTTCGTCATCGCCATCAGCCGGGAGAGCCCGAACAGCCCTGCCGGGATGACCACCGCCATCAGCAGCACCAGCCAGGTATTGTTCCCCTGCCCCAGCAGCAGGAACACCACCAGCGCCGCCAGGAAGGCCGTCACGCCGGCCAGTCCCAGGTAGTCCGTGGGCACCTGGCGGACATGGTCCAGGCAGAACTGGAGCACGAAGAAGGCGGCGATGATGAACACGAACAGCAGGGCGCCCTCCCAGCTGGCCAGGAGCAGGCCCAGGAAGACGCCGCCCAGGGCGGCGTAGGCCAGGGGTTTGGCGGTCGAGCTGGCCCGGGGATGCCGGAGGTGCTCCAGGGTCATCCTCTCCTTCCTGGAGTTCTTGAGGGCCAGCAGCAGGAACATCACGGCCGTGGTGCTGAGCAGAGTCTCGGCCACGTGGTGGTCGGTGAAACCCAGTATGGACCGGCCCAGGAACTCGCCCGGCAGGATGGCCACCAGCCCGGCAGCGAACAGCCCGGCCCAGCGGTTGCACAAAGTCCTGCCGATGAAGTAGGCCGGGATGATGGTCAGAGCGCCCAGGATGGTGGGGAAGTAGGGGGCAATGCTGTCCACGGTGTGCTGCGTGGGCGAGCCCGCCCCGATCACCCACACGATCCCGGAGAGCAGGTAGTCGAAGAACGGGTTGTTGAGGCTGGTACCGCTGCCGCCGGGATACAGGAGGTAGGGATCAAGCGAGCTCATGAAGGGGAAATTGTGGGACAGGTTGTCCACGATGCGGATGTGCCAGTAGACATCGATCCCGGTGAACTTCACCCACTCTCCGCCGAAGACGACATCGTACGAGTAGTAGATGCGCAGGAACAGGGCGCCGGCGACGAAGTCCGCCAGCAGCAGCCCGGTCAGAACCCGCTGGACCAGTGTCCGCCGCGGCATACCGCGCGGCAGGGCGGCCAGCAGAACAAAGAGGAGGCCCGCCAGGACCAGGAAGACGATACCGAAAGCAACCATTCGAGCGTCCCTTAACCTTTCCTTGCACCGCGCGGGGCCCGGCGCCGTCCTCGTCGAAGCCAGACAGACTATACCAGACAGCGCAAGCTGACGGCAAGGGTTTTGCGCGCTCCCCGGCAGAGGGCCGCGCCTCTTTGACGCTGCCGCCCATCAGAAGCTACAATGGGTACCACGAGCGGGAGTAACTCAGGCTGGTAGAGTACCTGCCTTC
>CAYPDY010000128.1:0-7774 GCA_964409515.1 uncultured Dehalococcoidia bacterium | reverse complement strand
CGGTCCTTCTTCCACAGCCGGGGCAGGACCTCGGCGATGAGACTGGCCGAGAAGAGGTTCTGGGTCACGGCGTCGTGCAGGTCGCGCGCCAGCCGCTGCCGCTCCTCCACGGCGGCCTTCTCCTTCACCTGCTCCTCCAGCATCCCGGCTATCTTCCTCTGCTCCGTGGTGTCCATACCGATGCAGAGGACATGGCGCAGCCGGCCATCTTCGTCATAGAGGCCCTTGTTGGTCCAGCTCAACCAGACCTGCTCGCCGTTCCGGCGCCTGCCTTCGCTCTCCATGACGAAGTGCTGCTCGGGGTGCTTGAGCATGTCCGCGGTCACGGCCTTCATGTTTCTTCCGGCGGAGTCGGTCTTCGGCACGATCGTGCCCACCGCGTGGCGGCCCATGATCTCGGTCTCTTCGAAGCCGTAGAAGTCCCGGGCAAAACGGTTGAAGAAGCAGACCCGGCCCCGGGTGTCCAGCTCCATGATGACGCAGCTGGCGTTCTCCACCAGATCGCGGTACCTGAACTCGCTCTCCTGCACCCTTTTCTGGGCCTGCTTCCGCTGGCGGATCTCCTCGATGAGGAGCCCGTTGGACTCTCTCAGCTCGGCGGTGCGCCGTTCCACCCGGGCCTCCAGCCCGGCGTGCGCCTTCTGCAGCTGCTCCTCCACCTGCCTGCGCTCGCTGATGTCCCGGCACGCTCCCTGGTACCCGGTGATCCGCCCCTCTTCGTCACGGATGACATTGACCGCGACCTCCACCCACACGGACGAGCCGTCCTGGCGCAGCAGCTCTATCTCCACCAGGCGCTCCCTCAGGCTGCCCGGCCGCCTGGCCTCCCTCTTCTGGGCATCCCGGAAAACCTGCATCACCACCGCCAGCGACCCCGGGGCCAGGCGCCGGTCGATGGAGACAGCGGTGATCTCCTTCAGGTCGTATCCCAGCAGCCTCTCCGCCGAGGGGCTGGAGTAGGTGATGTTGAGATCGGCGTCGGTGGTCCAGATGATGTCAGACGCGTTTTCGGCGAGCACCCGGTAGCGCCTCTCGCTTTCTTCCAGCGCCTGCTGCGCCTTCCGGCGATCGCTGACGTCCCGGGCGACGGCGTGAAGGGCCGTCATGCTCCCGGTCTCATCCCGTATGCTGCCGATCTGGTTCTCCAGCCAGATGGTGGACCCGTCCTTGCGATAGTACTCCAGCTCCGCCTTCAGGGGCCCCATCGCCCCCGTCACCTCCTGGCGCTCCAGCTCCAGCTGCGCCCGGAGCAACCGCTGCAGCCGGACCACGGACTCCGGCGTCATCTGCTGCGACACATCCCGTTCCAGGTGCTCGCGGGGGGTGAACCCCAGTATCCTCTCCACCGACGGGCTGACGTAGGTGTTGCGCAGGTCCACGTCCGCGGTCCAGACCAGGTCATTCGTCCCCTCCATAAGGATGGCGCGGACAATACGCTCGGTTTCGGGGGGCAGCAGGGTGCCCATCGCGTCAAGGTTCATGTGGTCCTCCCAAGATGGGGATTCTACCACGGAGAGCAAGCCCCCGGGGTGTGGAAAGACCGTCGTGTCAGATCAGCGCCGCGTCCGGCACAGTGGGATGAGCGGTAACCGTGCTGCTCAACGGCCGATCGGGACCGGCGCGCCCGCGGCCCAACGGCAGGGCAGGTTCCGGCGGCACGCCCGCGGCCCAACGGCAGGCCGGGTCCGGCGGCGCGCCTGCCGCTTCCGCCCGGCCCAGGCTGTTGACCATCAGCACCAGCTCGTTGAGCCGGCCGGCGCTCTTGCGGTCGTAGGGGAAGACGATCCTGGGCTTGCCCAGCAGTCCCGGCTCGTCCCCTTCTTCCGGCAGGGCCGCGGTCCGGGAGACCCGGCCCGCCCCCAGCAGGTCGCGGAAAGCCTCGTTCAGCCGGCCGATGCTGTCGTCGGAAAGCTCCCTTTCCAGCCTGACGACCAGCCGGTCTCCGGCCTGCCGCATGGAGTGATAGGTCGAGTAGTAGGACATTATCCAGTCCCGGGCCTCATCGGGAGAGTGGAAGATACGGTAGAAGCTGAGGTCCTCCCGGGAGACGAAGCCGCGATCCAGAAGGTGCTGCCTGATGAACTGGTCCCAGCTCTCCCAGTACTGCTCGCCGGGAAGCTCCAGGAGCGCCACCGGCATGGGCGGGGCCTTGCCCGTCTGCAGCAGGGTGAGCACCTCGAACCCCTCGTCGTGAGTGCCGAACCCGCCCGGGAAGAGCGCTATGGCGTCGGCCTCCATGACAAAGAATATCTTGCGGGTGAAGAAGTACTTGAACCTGACCAGCTTGGGGTCGTTCTCAATGATCTTAGTCGGGCTGCTCTCGAAGGGCAGGAGGAGCTTCACCCCGAAGCTGTTCTCCGCCCCTGCCCCCTGAATGCCGGCCTTCATGATGCCCTCGGCCGCCCCGGTGATCACCATGAAGCCGCTCCCGGCCAGCAGGCGGCCCAGGGTCACCGCCAGGTCGAATTCCGGAGTCCTCTCGGCCACCCGCGCCGACCCGAATATGGAGACCTTGCGGATGTCCCGGTACGGCTTGAAGACGCAGGCGGCGTGCCGGAAGTCGGCCACCGCCCGGTTGATCACCTTGAGGTCCAGGATATCGAGCTCGTCCCGCCGGCACTTCAGGGCGTTGAGCAGCATGTCCCGGTACAGCAGGGACCGCAGGCCCCGGTCATCGGCCGTCAGGACTTCCTGCGCCTCCTGAAGCGCCTCCGCCGTGCTGTCGGCTCTTCGATCTCTCATCGGCTACTTCCTGATGTGGATGTCATCCGTCCGGAATACCTCCACCAGCTTCTGCATCTCCTCCGCCGTGTCCGCCAGCGACTGCGCCGCCGCCAGCGCCTCCTGCACCTGCGCCGACATCTGCTCCGTTGAGGCCGACACCTCCTCGGACGCCGAGCTGTTCTCCTCAGCCACGCCGGCCGTGTCCTCCACGGCCTTGGCCACCGTATCCGAGCTCGCGGTCATCTCCTCGGTGGCCGCCGCATTCTCCTCCACCGCCTTGATGATCTTCTGCATGGCGCCCGTCATCTCGCGGCTGAGGTCCTTGAGCGCCTCCGTGGCCACCGATATCTCCGCCACCTGCTTCTTGACGTTCTGCGACCGGGTCAGGATCTCGTCCAGCGCCCCGCCGGCATCCATCGCCAGCTTGTACCCGGCCTCCACATCCTGGCTGCCCTGCAGCATGGCGTTCATCGCTTCCCGCACACCGGCCTGGGTCCCGCTCACCAGGGCCGCTATCTCCTTCGTCGCCGTTGAGGACCTCTCCGCCAGCTTCCTGACCTCGTCGGCCACCACGGCGAATCCCCGGCCCTGCTCTCCAGCCCGCGCCGCCTCAATGGCTGCATTCAGCGCCAGCAGGTTCGTCTGCGCGGCAATGTCATCGATGGTGGCCACTATGTTGCCGATGTCCCCCGACCTCTGTCCCAGGTCCGTCACCCTCACTGACACCAGGTCCATGGCCTTCTTGATCTTGTCCATGCCGACCACCGTCTCATTGGCCTTCCGTGCCCCGCCCATGGCGGACTCCGCGGTGGCGTCCCACTCCTGGGCCCCCGCCTGGGCGTTGGCCGACACCGAATCGATGGCCGCGGACACCGCCTCGACTGCCCGCGTGGCTTCATCCACGGCTTTGGCCTGCTCCTGAGATCCCCGCGCTATCTGGTCTATGGCCCGGCTCAGCTGCTCCACGCTGCCGGCCGTCTGCTGCAGCGAGGCCGATTGCTCGCTGGCCCCCCTGGCCACCTGCTGCATCGTGCTCGTAATCTGCTGGGTAGCCTGCGCCGTCTGCTCCGAGGCCCTGGTCAGCTGCTTGCTGGCCTCGGTCACACTGACGGCGGCCAGCTTGGTCTTCCCGATCAGCTCGCGCTGCCGGGTGATGAGCCGGGCATGGGCGTTGCCCAGGACATCCCGCTCGCTCCTGGCCCTGGCCTCGACGGTCAGGTCACCGTCCGCCATCCTCTCGGCCACACTGGCCATGTCTTCCATGTATTCCACCACCCTGGAGTAAGAGGAGGCCAGTGATCCGATCTGATCACCGACATCGACCTTCCCGCTGATGTCCCCCTCGGCCAGCGCCTCAAGGGTCTTCTCCAGCGACTCTAGAGGCCGTTTCAAGACAAGGCTTATCATGAGCGCCCAGCCTGCCAGGTCAGCTATCGTGATCAGCAGAAACGCCCACCACGTGGGCATGCCGAAGATGATCAGGTAGAGCCCGTATGACAGGGGCATTGCGAGGAACGCCAGGAAGACCTTGACCATAGGCCCCATCCTGATCGATCTCTTCGAATCCTTCTCCATGGCTCACTCCTCCTCGATGAAACCTGTTTCCCCCTGGAACCCCGCGGGGTACGCTGGCCCGCTCAGGCGTCATCCCGGCCGCCTCGAAGCGACGCGCGCGGCGGCAGCCGCCTGCTCACGGGCTGCATTAAGATTCTATGTCACGGTTATCACAGGGTGGTATCAGAGGAGTCCCGTCAGCCCACGCCGCTGTCTCCGCGGGGGGCAAACAGATCACAGAAACCTTGCCGGTGCCGGCTGAGGGTGAGGGTCGTAGAGCAGTGGCGCCTGATGCAGCGGCGCCGGCCCTTGAGGGGTGCCGGCGGCGGCGGGCGCTGGGAGAGCCCTATCCGGGCGCCGGGCTATCTAGCCCTTGCGGCGCTTGTCATCCTCCTTGACCAGCCACTCCTTGCCTTCCTCGAGGGTGCCGCAGAAGTGTATCCCTCTCCCGAACAGCTGGGCCGTCGCCCTCTGCAGCCCGCTCAGGCCGACAACAACGCTGGGCCCGTCCTGTATGCCGGCCTCCTTGTTGGCGGCGGCCACTTCCTTGGCCTTCTTGGTGGCCGCGGCGGTCATCGGGGTCTTGGTGGCATCGACCATGACCAGGGGGCTGGACCGGTCCTTGAGGATCTCCTCCCTGAGCTCTTCCTGGGCCGCGATGTAGTCCGCCTCGCCCAGGCTGTTGGCGTTCAAGAACAGTATCCTTTTGCCCTTGTAGGTTATCCACTCCACATGTTTGCCCACTCGAGACCCTCCTTCGTCGCTCTTTCGGGATGGTCACCCGGAACCAGTCCCAGGGGACAGTATACCAGCCGGCGCAAGCCCCGCCGGGCAACCGGTGGCATATCAGTCCGGGCCCCATACTAGAGCGGCATCGTATGATGGGCTGGGAGTGAGAGGCTCTTGATAGACCGCAGCGGGAGGTACAGACGCGTTGCGTCAAATAGTAGTGTTACCGAACGGGTGTCGTTGCGTCATTTGGCGGTGTTACCGTGCCTGACTTTGTCGGTCGTTATAGGCTGAGTGCAGGCCTGGCGGCCAGGTCCCGCAGGCGCTTCAGGTTGTCGTCAAGCTGCTGTCTCAGCAGAATAGGGTTCAGACCGTCATAGATGGCCGCGAGCTCCCGGCGTCTGTCGTCAGATAGCAGCCCCGAAGCCAGCAGCCTTCGATACGGCGTTTGCGCCGGGGCGTATACCTTGCGGGCGTATACCTTGCCGGCCCTTGACCGATGCCACGTCTTGCCGGCCAGCTTCATCGTCGGCTGGAAGAAATTCACGTAAAGACGCAGCATGCCATAGATCTGGTCCATCGCCTCGAGGGCTGCCCCTGATGAGTAGCGATCGTGGCCAATTATGCGGCGGGCTATTGACCAGTTCTTCTGTTCCACGCGCCGGATGCCATGCTCTCTGTGCGGGTGGGATCGCGCAAAGCTTGTCTGGTGCCTCTGGCAATAGGCCAGCAGATTGCGGTTGATGAAGTCGCAGTCCAGCCCCAGGAGCGGGACAGGCAGGCGCTCGCGCAGGCGATCGATCGCCTCGCAGATGCGGCCCTGACCCTTACCCCGCACCGCCATGCATTCGGACCATCCGGTAGCCACATCTGCGGCACACAGAGTAGTGAGGTAGTGGCCGTCATCCCTGGCGCCGCAGTGATGGACCAGGTGGACTTCGAGGAAACCGGGACGGGCCTCATCCCACTGCGCAAATGCCTTGACCGGAATCGCCATCTTGAGCCGGGTCCCGGGCCTGGTCACAGAGAATCGATGCCGGGCCGCCGAGCGACGCCAGGGCCTCAGCAGGCGGTCGATGGTCGAAGGGCTCATTCGGCACAGCCGGGTTGCCAGCTCAGCACTGATTTGGCGGTTGCCGCATCTCTGCAAGACGGGAAGCAGCTCCGGCAGAAAGGGTTGCAGCCTCCTGGAACAGAGATGATCGGCAGCCTCCCAGGCCATCCTGAGCACCTCAACCACGTCTCCCTTGTATGCCGGGCCGCGGCCGCTCCTGGCCTGGCTGGCCGGTCTCCCGCGCCGCAGCATCCTCACCGCCGACTTCCGGTGACATCCCGCTACACCGACGAGCTCATCAAGTATCCTGCCCTTCTCCTTCTTCGTGCCCCTGGAATACCTCTCCCGTACCGCCTCCAGGTCCTCCCCGATATCCGCTCCCGTCATCGACGCCTCCAATCTGGGTAACACCCTTATTGAGGCAACGATTCGCGTTGCGGCAAAAGCCATGAGTCAACTCGTCTGCCCCCGTTTCGGTAACACCCATATTGAGGTAACGATTCGCGTTGCGGCAAAAGCCATGAGTCAACTCGTCTGCCCCCGTTTCGGTAGCACCCCTATTGAGGCAACGATTCGCGTTGCGGGCGAAAGGGTATTCCTGCCCCGGACTGAGCTCGCCCGAGGCCACGAGTCTCGGCTGGCTAGGCCGCGGCCACGCGTGTCGGGCCGGTCACCGGGCCTGCCAGAGACGCGTCAGCCTGCCGACGCGTGTCCGGCTGGTTAACCTGCGGACACGGCCTCGAACTGGCTGCGGTAGAGCGCAGCGTAGAAACCGCCGGCCGCCAGCAGGTCGTGGTGCTTCCCCTGCTCCACGATGTCGCCGTCCTTCATGACCAGGATGGTCTCCGCGTCCCGGATGGTGGAGAGGCGGTGGGCGATGATGAAGCTGGTCCGGTCCTTCATCAGCTCCGCCATGGCCCGCTGGATGAGGACCTCGGTGCGGGTGTCCACCGAGCTGGTGGCTTCGTCCAGGATTAGCATCTCGGGGTCCGCCAGGAAGGCCCGGGCGATGGTCAGGAGCTGCTTCTGGCCCTGCGAGATATTGCTGGACTCCTCGTTGATCTCGGTATCGTACCCGTGAGGCTGGGTGCGGATGAAATGGTCGGCATGGGCCATCCTGGCGGCGGCCATGATCTGCTCCTCGGTGGCGTCCGGCCGGCCGTAGGCGATGTTCTCCCGGATGCTGCCGTTGAAGAGCCACGTGTCCTGCAGGACCATGCCGAAGAGGCGCCGCAGGTCCTCCCGCCGCATGTCCCGGATGTCCACCCCGTCGATCCGGATGGCCCCGCCGTTGATATCGTAGAAGCGCATCAGGAGCTTCACCATGGTGGTCTTGCCCGCCCCGGTCGGCCCCACGATGGCCACCCTCTGGCCGGGCTTGATGTCGGCGCTGAAATCGTGGATGACGGGCTTCTCCGGGTCGTAGCCGAAGCGGACACGGTCGAAGGTCACGTTGCCCCGGACCGTCTCCAGCTTGACCGGGTGGGCCGCTTCGGTCACCTCCTCCGGCTCCTCCAGGAACTCGAAGATGCGCTCGGCGGCCGCGGCCGTTGACTGCAGTATGTTGGTGATATTGGCCACCTGGGCCAGGGGCGTGGTGAACTGCCGCAGGTACTGGATGAAGGCCAGGATGTCGCCCACCCCGATGGTGCCCAGCCCCGCCAGGTACCCGCCCAGGATGACCACCGCCACGTAACCCAGGTTGCCCACGAA
>CAYPDY010000127.1:0-7832 GCA_964409515.1 uncultured Dehalococcoidia bacterium | reverse complement strand
CTGGAGAGCGCTGGCGCCGAGGTGGCGGAATAGGCAGACGCAACGGACTTAAAATCCGTTGAACCTCACGGTTCGTGCGGGTTCGACCCCCGCCCTCGGCACTCATCAAGGCCCGGCTCAATCCCGCGGACGACCCCACGCCCGGGCGGCCAGGTTGCGTATGACAGACTACTGATGACTTGGCGCGCGTGCGGACGCGGCGCTATTTCCGTGCCGATGGTGCAGGATATTTGATTCCGGGGCGACCAGGAAGTAGAATGGAATAGGGGGGGATGTGCGTAGCGGAGGCTTGACATGGACTGTATCCATCATTGGCTGATTGAGACTCCGGGGAATGGTCCTACCCTTCACGCTGTCTGCAAGTCCTGCGGGGCGAAGACCACCTTCCCCAGCGGTCTGCCGGAGATTCGTGTGGCCAGGCGGGACAGCCTGGTCCGACTCTTCATGGAAGCGCCGCTTGGGCTTCCGGCGCGCTCCAGGCGCGACTAGCAGTAGTCCGGACTCCGCTGTCCGGGCAGCGGGCAGGCTGGCGATGGCGCCCCCGTCCCGCGGGCTTGTGACCGTCCTACGCCGCCGGCGCGACGGCCCGGTCGGCGGCCGCCTCCGCGTCGAGCGCTTTCTGCACGTCCCGGCGCATCCTCTCCAGGGCCTCCGACAGCTCGCCGATATGGACTATCTGCTCCTTGTTCACCGCCACAAACGCGGGTGTTGACTCCCCGCCGGGCAGGGCGGGTGAAATGACGACGTCCGTCATAGGCAGAAACCGGTTGTCGCCGTCGAGGGCCTGGGCCAGCTCCTGCCACAGGGCGACATGCATCTTGCCCTCAAGGACGTAGGGAGGCACAAAGACTTTGGCGGTGAGGGGCTTCTTGATCCGGTAGGAGGGGCCCTTTCCCTCTCTGGCGCCGGCTCTGTCGAATTGCCCGCCGCTCCTCTCGGCCACAAACAGGATGTTGGGCTTTCTCACATGGGTGGACAGGGCGATGTCCTGCTCTCCGCCGGGATAGACCATCCGCACTTCGGTGAGCGGCAGGTACTCGTCACCGAGATGGTACAGGTTGGCCACGAAACCGCTGTTGAGCTCGTCCAGGAGCCGATGCTGGGCCATCAGATGGACGGTACCTACGAGCGTGCAGCTGGTGGTGCAGACCACAACGCCCGTTTGCCTCAGCCTGGGGTCGCTGGCCCAGCTCCCGCAGGTCACGCTGGCGCTCTCCGTCTTGATGCGGCCTCCTTCTGTTTACCTCCGCGACCGCGGTTGCCGGATTCCACAGGCTGCGCGCCGGGGATCTGTTCCGATGATCCGGCAGGGTCACGGATACATCACCATGATAGCCGAATCGCATTACCCGGGCGTCACAGTGGTCCCCCGGGCTCTCACAAAGTCCTCTCATGGATACGCGGCCGGCGGTGCGCGGGAACCGGTCATCTCATGCCCGGAGCGGAGGTCGACTCTGGTATAATTCCGCAGGGGGCGTTGCCAGAGCAATGGATGACGAGAGGATGCACGGGAAGGCTGCATGCTGGGCCGCCAGGATCGCGGGAACGGCCCTGAGCCTGCTGGCTGGCGGGTACTTCATCTATCATGAAGTGGACCTCGGCTCGGGCCCCCTGGCGGTCCCCATCGCCATCTGGTTCCTGGCTCTCACCGTGGCCCCTTCCCTGATGGCCTGGTGGTGGCACCGGGTGGGGGGGGCATTCATGCTCATCGTCTGCCTTCTCTACGCCGAAGGCGCCGGTGCCATCATCGAGGAGGGCGACTTCCTTCACGTGGTTCTGCCCTACGCGGCCGTCTGGGCCGCCAGCGGGGTGCTGCACCTGATCGTCTCCCGCATGGAGGGACGGCGGGGCAGATCCTGATGCCCGCGGGTCCGGCCGGGCATGTCCGGACACCGCTGATCACGAGCGCTTCAGTCACCCCGTTTCTTGTGGAGGAGGTAGCGTTTCAGGGCGCGATTCCTCTTCTTGACCAGTGACTCGGCCCGGTGCAGCTTCTCCTTCATCAGGCCGTAGTTCTTGTCGGCTTCGACCTCGGTCAGCTTGAGGCCCTCCTTCTCGATGTCCACGATCATCCGCCAGGATTCCTTGAGATCGGACCAGGCTGCCTGTGTCTTCTTGCCTGCCTTTGGCATCCGGAATCACCTCCCCACCCTGGCTTGGTCTTGTCCGCGCGGCGGACGGCACTGGTGACATTCTAGCACCGCCGCCGGTCCGCGCAAGCCCTCCCGGACTCCCACGCCGGCTGTGCTATAATGCGGACGGTTCTCTCTGATGGAGCGTGTGGAAGCATGTTGACAGAGGATTCCCAGGGCGCCGGCCCGGTCGGGCAGGCGGCCGGTCAGAATGATGCCGGTCAGAATGATCGGGTTCAGGCCCTCATGTCGGCCCTGGGACGCGAGGATGTCTCGGGGTTGGTGGCGGAGCTGGGAATAGTGGCGGTGGCGCCGCTGGTCCAGGCGTTGAAGCATGAAAAGGATGGATTGATCAAGTACAACGCGGCGCTGGCGCTGACCAAGATCGGCGCCCCGGCCATGGAGCCCCTGCTGGAAGCCATGGACCATGAAGATGCCGACGTCCGCCTGGAGGCCGCGTGGGCCCTGGGTGAGATCGGGGATGAACGGGTGGTGGATCCACTGGTGGAGGCCCTCGGGGATGAGGACTGGTACGTTCGGCGGCAGGCAGCGGGGTCGCTGTGCCGCCTGAAGAGGCGGGAATCCGTGGGGCCGCTGGTCAGGGCCCTGGATAACGAGGACTGGCATGTGCGGCAGCAGGCGGCCCGGATCCTGGGAGAGATAGGAGACTCCAGGGCGGCCAAGCCGCTGTCCAGGACCCTCAGGGATGAGGACCCTTATGTGAAGGATGAGGCGGCGGCGGCCCTGGGATTGATCGGCGACCCGGGGGCCGTGGCTGACGCCCTGCTGGCTTCCCTGATGCACGATGACCCCCTGGTCAGGGAGGAGGCCGTGGCCAGTCTGCGGGAGAGGGGCGAAGAGGTGGTCGCGCCCCTGGTTCATGCGCTGGTGCACCGGCGGGACGAGAAGGTGAAGCGGGAAGCAGCGGATGCGCTGGTCATCGTGGGTCCCCCGGCCACGAGTGCCCTGTGCCACGTGTTGACGCATGACAGGAACAGGATTCGCCCCATCGCCAGGCAGATTGCCGCCTGGACGCTGGGGACCATAGGCGATGAGAGGGCCGTGGAGTCCCTCGGTGATGCCCTGGCGAAGGACACCAGCCCGGCGGTGCGGCACGAGGCCGCCAGGGCCCTGGCGATGATGGACAACGACCGGGCAGTGGAGATACTGGTAGGGGCCACCAGGGACAGGGACGAGGAAGTCAGAAGGGAAGCCAAACGGGCCCTGAAGAGACTCAGAGACAGGGATACCGATCAGGGTGCCACGGCAACGTGACCCGGGGCTCGTCCCGCCACGGGTCGTCGGTCCCGGGCGGGTGAAAGGAGGCGCCTGATGTTCAATCACGATTTCTTTCTCTCCCGCACCTGGCGTGCCGGCCTGGTCAACTTTGCCAGGCAGCGGAAGATCCCGGCGCCGGTGGTGGAGATACACTGCCTTGACGGCTCTTCATTCAAGCTGGCCCGCCTGAAGCCCAAGCAGAGCTATGTCGTGGTCGAAGCCTACAGCCAGAACGGCAAGACCTCGATCAAGTTCCTGCCGTATGAGCAGATAAAGTACATCGAGTTCATGGAGGAGTCCGAAGAAGGCCGCGGCCGCCACACCCTCAAGGCCCTGCCGACCTCCATGACCTACGATGAGGACTTCCTGGGAGGCTAGGCGCGGCCGGGTTTGGCTGTGCCAACGACAAGGAGGGGAAATGCTGCTGTTTATGACGCCGGAATGGCTGGAGGCCGTGGGCAGGAACTACACCGCAGACCCCAATAACCAGACCAGCATCTTCAAGGGCTTTAATCTCTTCCTGACGTTTCGGGTTCAGGCTGACCCCAGTTTCGGACTGGACAAAGACATCTACCACTCCATCCACTGGATCGACGGGGTCCGTCAGCCCGACAGTGGTCTCCTGAGCAAGGAAGACGCCGAGAAGAAATCCGATTTCATTCTGGCGGCCCCACCAGCCATATGGAAGAAGGTGATCAGGAGGGAAGCCGGATTCGTGTCGGTCGTCATGAAGGGGAAGATCAAGATCGAGAAAGGCTCCGGCCCCGAGATGATGGCTCTGGCCTCGAAGAGCCCGGCGTTGGCTGAAACTTTCAACAAGGTGGACACGGAATGGCCGGATGAGATGTCGCCGCAGCGGATGCGGGAATACAAGGCGAAAGTGGCGGAGTTCCGGCAGAGGTTGAGGGTCTGACTATCTGTTCATAGCACTGACAGCCTGAACGGCAAGACCTCGATCAAGTTCCGGTACGTAAAGACCCATTAGCGCAATAAGCCGGATTACGTATTCTGCGGGGCCCGATCCCCTGATATTCTGAGCCTGTAATTCAATCTGCGCCGCCCGCAGCATGTTCTGGGTGTTGCGGGATAACCGGCAAATCAGCAGAGCCAGGGGGTTGAGATGGAACTCGTTGTCATTCTGTTCATCCTGGCCATCATTGCCGCTGTCTTTGGGTTTGGAGGAATTGCATCGGCTATCACCGAGATAGCCCTGATCCTCTTCTGGGTATTCCTGGTTATCTTCCTGGTCGGCTTGTTCTTCCGGTTGTTGAGCGGTCGCTGGTGGTATGGTCATCATCACCATGGACGCTTACTCGCATGCAATCTCTGATATGCAGGAGGACGCGATGGCTTTGCTCGACGAGGTGCTCCCGGAGGGAGCCAGCGTCAGGCCCTTCACCATGCCTGATCCCAGCACCACTGAGGCACGGGTAGTTGACAGACGCGCGCCAGGGCCGTAGCATCCCATTAGGGCGTCTATCCCAACGATTTCGGTCTGAAAGGAGTGAGGGCAATGGCAGACAGCGTCTACAAGGTGATCGAGTTGGTGGGGACCAGCACTGAGTCCTGGGAGAAGGCGGCCGCTTTGGCCGTCGATCAGGCGGCCAAGACCCTTCGGGACCTTCGCATTGCCGAGGTGGTCGAGCTGGACGCGCAGATCGACGAAGGAAAGATCCGAGCCTACCGGGCAAAGGTCAGGGTCTCTTTCAAGTACGAGAAGGAGGACTAGACCCGGGCCACACCAGGGAAGGACCTGAGTTCACTCACGGAAGAGGGGCTTCGAGCCCCTCTTCCCATTCTCAACCCCGGCCTCCCCCGATCCTTCCGCGGTCCTCTACTCGATATCCCGGACGAAATCGACCAGCTCTCCGTGCTTGAATCCGAGCGACATGAGCATCTTCTCGAACCGACCGGTCCTGCGCGGAATAAGGCACCGGGCCCTGATTCCCTTCTTCTGGCAGGTGTCGGCGAAGTGCTTCACCAGCGCTCTGCCGGCCCCCTGGCCCTGGTACTCAGGGTCAACCCCCACCACGTTGATCCATCCGCAGTCCGGTAGGGAGTACTCGGCGCCGCCGATGGTGCCGATGACGAAGCCGATAATCCTGCCGTTGAGCTCGGCCACGAAGGATAGAGGAGGGTGGTAGGTCCAGAAGTGATTGCTGGCCGCCGACCGGTCTACCGATGGCCCCGCCCTGCCAGTGATCCTCCTGTCTACCTCGAGGATGTCCGGCAGGTCCCTCTGCCTGATTCCGCGGATCCTCAGCCCCTGTGCTTTTTCCATCAGCCCGCCTCCTCCGCGCCGCCGTCAGGCAACACTGGGAATCCGGCCGTCTCCCGCTGTCTCCCCGGTGAAGATGGTGGCGGGGGGAGCAGGCTCGAAGGCAATCTGGCGGCGGTGAAATCCTCCACCAACGGTTCCAGCGCCCCGGCCAGCGCCCCCTGGACCCTGGCCTGGTTCTCCAGCCTGGACACCAGGTTCATGGCCGCCTTGCCCCAGGTGAAGAAGCGAGCTGTGGCATGGGCAGCGCGGCGCATGCGGATGCCTTCGTCCGGGCGCTTCTCGATGTAAGAGATGTACCCCACTATCTCCATCGGGTCCGCCGTCTCCAGGACGAAGGCGTTAACGAACGGCAGGGCGTAGTCCTCCCCCGTGCCGCCTGTAAACACAATGCCGCCCGCTGCCATGGCCTCCAGGCCCACCAGGCCGAATGGCTCCCGGCCGCTGTTGGCCAGCACGCCGTCCGCCGCCTGGTATATCACCTGCAGAAAGTCCGAAGGCAGGGGGAACCTGATATCGATGATGTCGGCCGGGGCGGCGCCCCGGATCGCGGCCAGGTACGACTCGAATGAGCTGTCCCTGGCCCATGCTTCCGCAATGGTGAGGCCCATCCGGCGGGCGCTGGCCATGACTTCTCCATGATGTGGTTCGATGCCGCCCCTCGCCAGCAGCGTCGTCCGCCGGCCCATCTCCTTGAGCCTGGCAGTGGCCTGGACCGCCTGGACCCAGCGCTTGTCCGGGTCCCAGCGGGCCACCTTGCACAGAACGACGTCCGCGCCCACCGCCTCTCGCAGTTCCCGGGTCAGGGCAACGTCCGGACCGGCCAGCAGACCGTGAGGAATCCCGTTGGGGATGACCAGGGGATTGACCCCCCATTGCCACATCAGGTGTTTCATGTAGCGGCTGACGGTCGTGATGGTGGTGGTGTAGTTCAGCCGCCCCCAGTTGATGCGATCGAATGAGAAGGTGTTGTTAGCATTCCAGAACAGGACTGCCTGATTGCGCAGCCCTTCGTAGTGCAGTGAGTCGCTGACGCGGCACATCGCCTCAGCTGTATGCCACTCCTCGCCGAGAACGACCACCAGCCTGTCATTCTGGACTGCGGGCTTGGCGATGTGGTGCGTGAGGAAGAGAGGGATAGACCGGTCGTAGTCCGCCAGCTTCCTCTCTTCGCCGTCGTAGACCCCGTTGGGATGATGCCTGCTGATCCACTGGCACCAGCGGTGGAGGATGAGTCTGCCCTGCTCCGTCGCCTCCTCTTCGGGGCGATGCGGGTCACCGATGAAGAAGATGTGGGTGGGGAAGCCCCTGCGGGCCAGCGTGGCAGCCAAGTGGCCAACCCGGACCCCCAGACCTCCGGCGGTGGCATAGCTGTCCGGCCCCTCGAAAGAGAGGATGGCGAAAACCGTGTTCTTGGGTGTTATGTTCTCGTGTCTCATCGCAGGTGCCTGGTCTTTCTGCTGCCAGGGACACACCCCCAAGGCGATGTGTTCCTCTCACTACAGAACCCTCAGCCTTCGTTTGGACGTTGTGGTGCGACGGATGCCGGGTGGGCTGTCCCGGTGCAGTCTTGTCGGTTTGGCGCTCAGGCTGGACCTTGAGAGAGCCCGGTCGCTGCTCCCAGTCCAGGTGAGGGATGCTCCGGATAACGCTCTTTCCCCGATTGCCATGGCGTACAACACCTCTGCCAGATGCTTCCACGAATCGACGAGAAGGAATGTCATTATAGCAGAGCAACTCGTCGTGTCAAGACCCATCTGCGCATCGTATCAGCCCCGATTGTAGGGGTGAAGCTCCGGGGGTCTGTGCGCCGTCCAATCATGCAGCAGGGCTGGTGACAGCCACGGGACTGACGATGCGGATGCGACCATTGATACGTTGACGCAGCGGAGTACAATAGAATCAGGTTCTCGGGTGGTTAAAGCAGCCGGAAGTGGCGATATCCGCCAGAGCTAAATAGGCAGGGTTGGTACCTGCGCGGCTCCCTCGAAAAAGGAGCAGAAGGCGAGAAGGCTCAAAGGCGGAGCTAGACCAGGGAGGCTGGCGAGGTTACCCGAGAACCTCTCTTTTGGGGGCCGGAGCGGGCCCTCTTCCCTTTTCGGGGACAGCCCATCGTACCGCGGCCCTCGAGCGCAGCCTTTACC
>CAYPDY010000126.1:0-7851 GCA_964409515.1 uncultured Dehalococcoidia bacterium | reverse complement strand
TTCGGGCAGTCCTTGCGGTGCACGGTCACCCCGGTGGTGCGGGTGATGTAGCCGACGATGGCGTCTCCCGGCAGGGGACTGCAGCATTTCGCCAGCCGCGTGAGGAGGTCTCCCGAGCCGAGGACCTTGACGCCCAGGGTACCGGTGCCCGCTGGCGGCAGCGGCCCCTTGATCTTGGGCTGCTCCTGCTGGGCCGCCAGCTTCAGGGTGACCTGGGTGGCGCTCAGGTCGCCGTAGCCGATGGCGGCGTAGAAATCGTCGACATCATCGTACTTGAAAAAGTGGGCCAGCTCCTCCCGGTTGCCGAGGTCCATCCTCAGCCGCTTCGTCTCCTTCTCCAGGATCTCCCGCCCTCTTTCGATGTTCTCTGACCGGGCCTCTTTCTTGAACCACTGCCTGATCCTCTCCCTGGCCCGCGAGGTGTTGACGTACCCCAGGTTGGGGTTGAGCCAGTCCCGGCTCGGGCCCTTGTCGGGCTTGCCCAGGAGGATCTCCACGGTATCGCCGTTGCGGAGGTAGGTGGTCAGCGGCACCAGTTTGCCGTTGACCTTGGCCCCGATGCACCGGTGCCCCACGCCGGAGTGGATCTGGTAGGCGAAATCGACCGGGGTGGACCCCGCCGGCAGGTTCTTGATGTCGCCTTTGGGGGTGTAGACGAAGACCTGGTCCTGGAAGACGTCGGCCTTCACCAGCTCCAGGAACTGGGCGGTGCCCGTGATCTCCTTGTGCCATTCGAGCAGCTGGCGGAGCCGCGCGATGCGCTGGCCGAACTCGTCCTGCTTTACGCCCTCCTTGTACACCCAGTGCGCGGACAGGCCGTACTCGGCGCTCTCGTGCATCTCGTAGGTCCTGATCTGCACCTCCAGGGGGACATTGAAGCACATGACGGTGGTGTGCAGCGAGCGGTAGCCGTTCTCCTTGGGAGTGGAGATGTAGTCGTTGAACTCGGCGGCTATGGGGTGCCAGAGGCTGTGGACAATGCCCAGGGCGTGGTAGCACTCCTCCACTTTGTCCACGAGGACCCTGATGGCGATGATGTCGTGGATGTCATCCAGGTTCCGGCCCAGCTCGGCGTATCTCTCCATCTTGCGGTGAATGCTGTAGACGCTCTTGGAGCGGCCGGACACCCTGGCTTTGAGGCCTGCCTTGGCCAGCTCCTTCTCCAGCGTGTCCACGGCCTCCTTGACCAGCAGCTCCTGCTCCGCCTCCCTCCTGGTCAGCAGGTGCTTGATATGGCGGTACGTGAGCGGCTCGAGGTTGTAGAAGGCCAGGTCTTCCAGCTCCGACTGGATCTTTCCTATGCCCAGACGATGGGCCAGCGGGGCGTAGACCTCCATGGTTTCCCGGGCGACGGCGCGTCTTCTGGCCAGGGGCAGCGCCTCCAGGGTGCGCATGTTGTGCAGGCGGTCGGCCAGCTTGATGAAGACGACCCTCAAATCCTCGGCCATGGCCACCAGCATCTTCCGCAGGCTCTCCGCCTGCAGGTCGTCGCGGGTGGGCTTGTCGGCCACCTGCCCCGAAATGTGGCTCAGCTTGGTTACTCCGTCCACCAGTCTGGCCACGTCCGGGCCGAATTTCTTCTCTATGTCCTCTATGGGCACGCCGCAGTCCTCCGGCACGTCGTGAAGGAGGGCGGCCGCGATGGAGGTGGCGTCAAGCCTCAGGTCCGCCAGGATGGCCGCGGTCTCCAGTGGGTGCTGCATGTACGGCTCCCCGGACCGCCTCAGCTGGCCCTCGTGGGCCTTGAGGGCGAATTCGTATGCCTGTCTGATGACGGCCAGCTTCTCCGAGGACAGATAGGCCCTGGTGAGCTCGAGAAGGTAAGAAACCTCCATTGTGGCTCGAGTATAGGTCTGGCCCAAATACGCGTCAAGATATGTCACATTTGACCCAACACGGGGCCCAAAGGTATGATGGACCCGTGCAGCGTCTCAGACTCAGGTTCTCGCGCGGCGAGCAGCTCAAGTACATCTCTCACCTTGACCTCATGCGGCTCTGGGAAAGGACCCTGCGGCGCGCCGGCATTCCCATGGCCTACTCCGAGGGCTTCTCGCCCCATCCGCGGATCTCGCTGGCCGTGCCTCTGCCCATCGGGGTGACCAGCGAAGCGGAGCTGGCGGACGTCGTCGTCAGTAAGGCGGTCGCCCCCTATTTCTTCATCCAGCACACGAAGGTGAAGCTGCCGCCGGGGATAGAGGTCCTGGAGGTCCAGCAGGTGTCCCTGACCGCTCCTTCCCTCCAGTCGCTGACCCGTTTCATCGAGTACCGCGTCTCGGTCAGGTCGGACGGGACCGAGGACGAGGTCCGGGGCGCCATAGCCGCCACCCTCCGGGCCGAGAAACTGCCCTGGCACCACATGAGGGACACGGGGCCCAGGCACTATGACCTGAGGCCGCTGATCGAGGACCTGCGGCTGGAGAGCTGGCAGGACAGCGTGGCCACCCTGGGCATGAGGCTCCGGTGTGACACCAAGGGCACCGGCCGCCCGGAGCAGGTAACGGCGGCGCTGGGACTGACCGGGCACCCCGGCCTGGTCCATCGCACCAGGATTATTCTGGCAGGGAGCTAGCATGAAACTGATTCTGGTACGTCACGGCGAAACAGAGTGGAACAAGCAGCGGAGAATCCAGGGCAGCCGCAGTGACACCCGCTTGAGCCAGGAGGGCCTGAAAGAGGCGGACAAGCTGGCTGCGGCGCTGCGGACGGAACGGATAGACGCCATCTACTCCAGCCCCCTCAAGCGCGCCGCCGAGACGGCGCAGATAATCGCCGAGGCCTGCAAGCTGCGGGTCCAGCTGCTGGACGAGCTGAGAGAGATCGACCTTGGCGAGCTCGACGGCCTGTTTGAGCGAGAGCTGACCGGCCGCCACCAGGATGCCTGGAAAGGACTGCGCGAGGGCAATGCATCCACGCCGCTGCCCGGAGGGGAGTCCCTTCAGGACGTTCAGAAGAGGACGTCATGGGCGGTCGATCGCATACTGGAAAGGCACATCGACGGGACGGTGGTGGTCGTGGGCCATCTTCTGGCCAACCTGGCCATCGTCTGCCAGGTGCTGGGCATGGAGCTCGGCCAGGTGATCCAGATGAGGCAGGCCCCGGCTTCCATGACCATCCTGGATATGACCACCAGGGGCAACAGCCTGGTGCTGTTGAATGACACCTGCCACCTGGAAGGCTAGAAGGCGCTCAGACGGTCCGGGCCCGCCTGCGGGCTAGTACTTCGAGGCCCCGATCTCCTCCATCTTGCCCGTGACCAGGAACACCACCCTTTCGCAGATGTTGGTGGAACGGTCGGCGGCGCGCTCGAGGTTGTGGGCCACCCACAAGAGGCGGGTGGCGCGGTCAATGGTCTTCGGGTCGACCATCATGAAGGTGATGAGCTCGCGGAAGACCTGGTCATAGAGGCCGTCCACGACGTTGTCCAGGCTGACGACCTTCTTGGCCTTGGCCACGTCACGGTTTACAAACGCCTCCAGGCTGCCGTGGTTCATCTCGATGGCGATCTCCGCCATCCGCGGGATGTCGATCAGCGGCTTCAGCGGCGGTTCGTCGCCGATCATGATGGCTATCTTGGCGATGCCGTCGGCGTAGTCCCCCGTTCTCTCCAGGTCCACAATGATGTTGAACACGGCGGCCACGATCCGCAGCTCCTCCTCCGAGGGATGGTGCGCGGCGATCAGCTTGATGCACTTGTCCTCAATGGTGAACCGCTGGTGGTTGATCTTGGCATCGTCGGCCATGACCTTGTGCGCCAGGGACAGGTCCCGCTTCTTCAACGCCTCGACGGAACGCTCGATCTGCTTCTCCACGGTGCCGCCCATGGCGACGACGTCGTTCTCGATCTCCTGCACACCCTTCTGAAAAGCGCCTTCTGATTCCATGGTCATGGCCTCCTCATCCGTTCGGGACATTGTACTGACGCCAGGCGTGGAACTGTCATTGATTGGTGTATTATACGCCCCCTTGCCGGCAGCGCAAAGCCGGAGAGCACCGTTTGACCACCCACGGGGCGGAGTCTAGAATGGGAACGGCAAGATGTTCGGAAAGCCCGCCACACCATGCCTCTAGATTTGAGCGTATTCGCAGTCTTCATAATCGCCCTGGCCCTCGTCTTCGACTTTACCAACGGCATGCATGATGCCGCCAACTCCATCTCCACGGTGGTCTCCACGCGGGTCCTGACGCCCCGGCAGGCAGTGGTATGGGCGGCGTTCTTCAATTTCGTGGCCTTCCTCATATTCGGCACGGCGGTGGCCCAGAGGATTGGCGGCGGCATGGTGACCATACCCAACGAACACCCGTGGCTCACCGTGGTCTTCGCCGGCCTGGTCGGCGCCATCTCCTGGAACGTAATCACCTGGTACTTCGGCCTGCCCAGCAGCTCCAGCCATGCCCTCATCGGAGGCCTGGGCGGCGCCGCCATCGCCAAGGGCGGCTTCGGCGTGATCAAGCCGGAAGGGTGGTACTTGACGGTGGCCTTCATCTTCGTGGCGCCCCTTATCGGCCTGGCTGGGGGTTACCTGTTGAAGGTGATCACTACCTGGGTCGTCCACCGCCAGCCGGCGGGCCGGGTGAACCAGTGGTCCCGGGTCCTGCAGCTCTTCTCCGCTGCGGCCTACAGCCTCGGGCATGGCGGCAACGACGCCCAGAAGACCATGGGCATCATGCTGGTGGTCCTGTACGTGGAGGGCGCCATACCGGAAATCAGGCTTGGCCTGCACGAGAACCTCTGGGTGATCCTGGCGGCGCACAGCGCCATAGCCCTGGGCACCATGAGCGGAGGCTGGCGGATCGTGAAGACGATGGGGCAGAAGATCACCAAGCTGAGACCCATCGACGGCTTCTGCGCGGAGACGGCCGGGGCGGTCAGCATCTTCCTGGCGACTCACCTCGGTGTGCCGGTGAGCACCACGCACGTCATTACCGGCTCCATATCGGGAGTGGGTGCCGCCAACCGCTTCCGCTCAGTGCGCTGGAACGTGACCCTGAGGATAGTATGGGCCTGGCTCTTCACCATCCCGATAGCCGGCGCCATCGGGGCCCTGGTCTACGGCTGCGCCGCCCTGGTCACCTGAGTAGAGGCGAATCGGGGCTTCAGGCGTACTTGAGGGCCACGCCCTCCAGCACGTTGGCGATGTCCTCGCAGCGGTCGATGGCCATTTCCATGTGCTCGTAGATCTCGCGCCACTTGATGAGGGAGGCCGTGTCTGTGGAATCGGAGAACAGCTCCGCCAGGGCGGCGCGGTAGACGCTGTCGCCGTCGTTCTCCAGGCGGTTGATCTCCATGCACCGTTTCAACAGCTTTTCCCGGTCGATGCGGCCATGGACCTCGGACACCGCCTGCTCCACCTCGGCGGCGGCCTGCACGATGATGTCCGCCAGCTCCCTGGCCCGGCCGGTGGGCTGACCCACCCGGTAGAGGATCATCATGTCGGCCGAGGAGTGTATGTAGTCGGTCACCTCGTCCAGCGAATGCGCCAGGAGGGCGATGTCCTCGCGGTCGAACGGGGTGATGAAGCTGCGGTGCAGCTCCGCGATGATCTGGTGGGTGACGGCGTCTCCGTCGTGCTCCAGATCGGTGATTATGATCATCCTCTCCTCGATGTTCTCCCAGTTGTAAACCATGTCCCTCAGCTGGTGGGCCGTCTTGACCGCGTTGTGGGCGCTCTGCTCGAAAAGGACGGCGAACTTCTTGTCCTTCGGCGTGAGAGAAAACTTGAACAAGTTCGGCTCCGTCTTTTCCGTAGGGTGAGGCGGTCCGGACCGCCGTTCCCATTCTAGGCGCAGGCATAGTGGCCGTCAAATGGCCTGAGGGCTGACGGCGTCGGCGCTCCGCTGCGGCCGCTCCGCTGCGACCCTTGACATGGTCCCGTTTCGGGGCTAATCTATGGTCCCCGCATGAGATAGGTATCCTGGCGACAATCGGCAATACTGTCACGGCCCGGATGGGGAAGGTTAGGGGCTGGTGAGGAGTGGGCTTGAAGCCAGCGGCGATTAGACCGGACAACACCGAGTTCGTCGTGCTCTCTTTCGAGGGGCCTGATCGATATTCGCTTGCGGGCGGCCTGGGGGTCAGGGTGAGCCATCTCTCCAGGACGCTGGCGGCCGCCGGCTTCCGGACGCACCTCTTCTTCGTCGGCGATCCGAGGCAGCCCGGTGAGGAGTCCCGGGACGGGGGCAGGCTGATGCTTCACCGCTGGTGCCAGTGGATAAGCGAATACTACCCGGCCGGTGTCTACCAGGGAGAAGACGAGAAGCTCTGCGACTTCAATGAATCGCTTCCCTGGTTTGTGTGCGACCAGATTGCCCGGCCGGCCGTTTGGCAGGACAAGCTGGTGGTCGTCCTGGGAGAGGAATGGCACACCGCGGAGGCCATGTGCCGCATCAGCGACATGCTGCACTCGCAGGGACTGCGGGACCGCGCCGTGATGTTCTGGAACGCCAACAACACCATGTCATTTCACCGCATCGACTGGGGCCGCCTGGCCTTCACCACCAGGATCACCACCGTGAGCCGGTACATGAAACATATCATGTGGCGGCTGGGGGTCAATCCCCTGGTGATCCCCAATGGCATACCTGGTTCACTGCTGGGCAGGGTGCCATCCGGGCCGGAGGAAGGGTTCCGTCAGAGCATAGATGCCGATCTGGTGCTGGCCAAAGTGGCCCGCTGGGACCCGGACAAGCGCTGGAACATGGCCGTTGAGGCCATGGCCCACCTCAGGGGCAGGGGCAAGAAGGCAGTGCTGCTGGCCAGGGGGGGCATCGAGCCCCATGGGGAAGAGGTCGTGCACCACGCACGGTCGCTGGGGCTCAAAGTGAGAGATGTGGGGGCCCGGGGAGACACCTTCGCGGACCACCTGCAGGCCCTCCGTGAGAGCGAAGGCGCCGATGTGCTGAACCTGCGGTTTCACTGCCCGCTGAGCCTCCTCAAGGTCATCTATCACTCGTCGGATGCCGTTCTGGCCAACAGCGGCCACGAGCCGTTCGGGCTGGTGGGCCTGGAAACCATGGCGGCCGGCGGCATCGCCTTCACCGGCAGTACCGGCGAGGACTACGCGATACACGACCGCAACGCCATGGTCATGGAGACCGCTGATCCCAAGGAGATCGAGTCGCAGTTGGCCCACCTCGAGAGGCACCCCGACAAGAAGCTCAGGATGCGGCAGGCCGGGAGGGAGACGGCGAAGCAGTACGTCTGGGAGAAGGTCGTCGAGAACCTGATCAGGAAGCTGGAGTATCAGGCCGGACTGCAGGGGGCGCTCCTGGCGGCCGGGACTGCCTGTGATGGGCGCGAGGAATCCGCTGACTGGCCGGCGCTGGGATGGATGGGCCAGCCGCTGCAGGTGGAAGGCAGCTAGCGGGCGTTGGCGCAGGGGCTGTTGCCACGGAATACGAAATGTGGCAAACTATGGCCGTTTCCGGGCCAATATTTTTAGGAGGGGCATATTCATGGCGACATCAGCGATGACGGACACGAAGACCTATCTGGCCGATGTGCCGCAGGAGTACGCCTTCTGGTGCTGCGATGGCCGGGTCCTGAAGAATCTGAGGGAGCTGCGTGATGCGCTCGCGGCCATGAACGACGGAACCTTCACCTACCACGCGAATGATGCCAAGAACGACTTCCACAACTGGGTGAAGGACATCATCAAGGACGATACGCTGGCTGCCGAGCTGCTCACGGCAGGCAGCCCCATGACCGCGGTCAGGGTCGTCACGGACAGGATCGCTTTCCTCAGTGCCAGGCCGGCCTCGGCCCCGGTCAAGAAGCCGGCTTCGACCCCGGTCAAGACGCCGGCTTCGACCCCGGTCAAGACGCCGGCTTCGACCCCGGTCAAGACGCCGGCT
>CAYPDY010000125.1:0-7855 GCA_964409515.1 uncultured Dehalococcoidia bacterium | reverse complement strand
TGGCGTGGACCCTGAAAAACAATCGGCGGTGGTGGCTTTCATGCAAAAAACAGCCGTGCAGGTGAGCAAACAGTTGGGCATGGTCGAAATCGATGAAATTGCCTTCAGTTACGTCGATGGTCAGCACCTGGTCTGCCGCCCGGGTCAGCCGCAGGTAGATCCCGTCCCCCTTCTTGTCGACCGACACCTCCATGCCGTGCCCCTCGGCCAACCGTGAAACGTTCTGCTCGGCAGTGGCGTTGTCGACGATAATCGTCAGGTCGTTCGCCTTCTCCAGCGCCTTCTTGGCCAGCACTACCGGCTGCGGACAGCTCAGTCCCCGCGCATCGATGATCATTGACATCCCTTCACCTGGCCTTCCTGGCGATCTGCCTAACAGCCTCCAGCGTCTTCTCAATGTCCAGTACCGAGTGGAAATGCCCGGGGCTCAGCCGGACCGAACCCTGCGGGAACGTCCCCAGGGTCTTGTGGGCTGCGGGCGAACAGTGCAGTCCGGGCCGGCACATGATCCGGAAATCCTCCTCCAGCTGCAGCGCGACGTCGGAGGAAGGGACCCCGGAGATGTTGAAGGAGACGACGGCGACACGCCCGCCGGGATCGCCGTTCCCGTAGCGGACCGCTCCGGGTATGGCCGCCAATCCGTTCAACAGCAGCCCGGTCAGCCTCTCCTCCTTCTTCCGTATGTTGCCCAGGCCCTCACGCATGACAAACCGCACCCCCGCGCCGAGGCCGGCCAGCCCCACCGTGTTGGGAGTGCCGCTCTCGTACTTGTCGGGGAGAAAGTCAGGCTGGTTCTCGTGCTCCGAGAAGCTCCCGGTGCCCCCGTATTTCAGGGGCTCCAGCCGGGACTCGAGGCCCGGGCGTATGTAGAGGCCGCCGGTCCCCTGCGGGCCGAAGAGGCTCTTGTGCCCCGAGAAGGCCAGCAGGTCGATGTTCATGGTCTCCACGTCGATGGGATAGCATCCGGCCGACTGCGCCGCGTCCACCAGCAGCGGCACCCCGTGGCTCCGGGCGAGGCGGCCCACCGCGGCCACCGGCAGCACCGTCCCCACCACGTTCGAGGCATGAGTCAGGACAATGAGTTTGGTGTTGGGCCGTATGGCCCGCGCGATTTCGCCCGGGTCCAGTGATCCATCGGAGGCGCAGGGGGCCACGGTGAGCTCGACCCCGGCCTTCTCCAGGGCCCGCAGCGGACGCATGACGGAGTTGTGTTCCATGCTGCTGGTGACAGCGTGGTCTCCCGGCCGCAGCAGCCCCTTGACAGCCAGATTCAGCGCCTCCGTGGCATTGGCGGTGAAGACCAGATGTGAAGGGTCGGCTATGCCGAAGAACTCGCACAACGCTTCGCGCGTCTCGTGGACGATACGGGCGGCCGTGAGCGACATGAGATGCCCGGAGCGGCCGGGGCTGGCCCCGGTGTTCCGCATCAGGCTGTCCATGGCTTGATAAACGGCCTCCGGCTTGGGCCAGGACGTGGCGGCATTGTCCAGGTAGATCATCTCAGGTTCCTCCCCAGAGGGTATCGGTATGATTATAGCTTAATCAGCCAGTGGACCGCGTATCAAGTCCCGCCCGGACGGCCGGTTTGCGCCTGTCTGCGGCGTGTGCTAGATTGGGGCTGCCCGGAGGCGTGAGCATGAAGAGTGAGTTCCGCCGCCTTCCCAGCGTCGACAAGCTGCTGGCCGACAGCCGCATCAGGGACCTGGAATCGTCTCACTCCCGGAACCTGGTGGTGGAAGTGGTGCGCCAGGTCCTGGAAGAGAGCCGTCAGCTGATTTCGCGCGGTGAGCCGGCTCCCTCGGCCGACAGCCTGGCGGCATCGGTCTCCGGCCGCGTACGCGCTCTGGCGGAGCCCAGCCTCCTGCCCGTGATCAATGCCACCGGCGTCATCATCCACACCAACCTCGGCCGGGCGCCGCTCTCCTGGGAGACCATGGCCGCCATGGAGCAGGCCTCATTCGGCTACTCCAACCTGGAGCTTGACCTGGCCACCGGAGGACGCGGACACCGCGATGTACACCTGTCCTCTCTCCTGTGCCGTCTCACCGGGGCCGAGGATGCGATGGTGGTGAACAACAACGCCTCGGCCGTGCTCCTGGCCCTGACCGCCCTGTGCAAGAGGAAAGAGGTCATCGTCTCCCGGGGCCAGGCCGTGGAGATCGGCGGCGGCTTCCGCGTGCCCGACGTCATGCGGCAGAGCGGGGCCAAGCTGGTGGAGGTGGGCACCACCAACTGCACCTACGTCTCTGACTACGAGCAGGCGATCACGCCCCGGACGGCCGCCCTGCTGCGGGTGCACTCCAGCAACTTCAAGGTCGTGGGATTTGTCCAGGAGGTGGCCATCGACGACCTGGCGCGGCTGGGCCGGGAGAAGGGACTGCCGGTCCTGGACGACCTGGGCAGCGGCTGCCTGCTGGACACCGCCGGGTTCGGGCTCGCCCCGGAGCCGAGGGTGCAGGACAGCGTGGCCGCCGGCGCGGCGCTCTCCATGTTCTCGGGAGACAAGCTGCTGGGCGGGCCGCAGGCCGGCATCATCGTGGGCCGGGCGGACCTGGTGGCCAGGCTCAGGAAGCACCCGCTGGCCCGGGCAGTTCGCATCGACAAGACCAGGCTGGCGGGGCTGGCCGCCACCCTGGGGCACTATCTGAAAGGGGAAGCGGAGCAGAAGGTGCCCGTGTGGCAGATGATAGCCATGCCCCTGGACGAGATCGAGGGACGCGCCCGGGAATGGGCCGGCCGCCTTGGTGCGCTGGCCTCCGTGACCGACGGGGAGTCGGTGGTGGGGGGAGGCAGCCTGCCGGGGAGCACCCTGCCGACGAAGCTGCTGGTCATCAGGGGGACGCCCGGGGTCAAAGGCCCGAGCCTGGCTCAGCGCCTGTCGGAGAGATTGCGGGCCAACCGGCCCCCCGTGATAGCGCGCATCGAAGGCAATGCGCTGCTCCTAGACCCGCGCACGGTCCGCCCGGAGGACGATCCGGCCCTGCTCCGGGCACTTCAGGATCATCAAGCGTGAACTTCACCCTCTCCATGACGCTGGAGAGCTGACCCCATCGTGAGAGGAATCTGTGACGGGGCCGCCCGGCCCTGAGACCCCTCTGTGAAAGGCCGGCTGTAATCTTGGAGCATTCCCGGGCGCGGCGCACTGCGCCGCGGTTTTGGAGAGTGCAGAATGGCGAAGAAGAGCAAGAAGACCAGGGTCGAAGCGGCATCTGCGAAGCCGGCAGTCGAGAAGGCGGCGGTGTCTGCCGGGCCGGCGGCAGTTGAGAAGCCGACAGTCGAAACGACGGCTGCGGGGCCGACACTGCGCTGGTTCGTGTGTGAAGACGGCGGCGTGCACGTTTTCGGGCCCTGCCCCCGCTGCTTCCAGTCCGCCGGCGGCATGATGCTGGGCTCAGCGCTGCCGGAGTCCGGCGGGATTGCCAGGGCCAGGTGCGCCGAGTGCGGCGAGGCGATTGACTACTTCATCGATCCGCGCCAGCAGCAGGTGTGGAAGGCCGAAGCCATAAGAGAGCCGGTCGGTACCGCGCAGAGATAGCTGCGGGCACATAAGAGGCCGGACATCATAGCAGCCTGGACATAAAGAAGGCTGCCGCGCAACGCCCGCGAAGGCCACTGCGCAGCAGCCATGGATAAACCTCTGCCGCGAGGGGTTCCTAGCTTCCCCTCAGAATCTCGTCTGCCTTTTCTTCGGCCGTGGCGATCACCTGCCTCAGCTCGCCGGCCTCGCGCTCGAGCACCTGGATGCGATCGAGGGAGTCATTGCGCTCCTTCTCCACCACCCTGATACGGTAGACTGCCCCGTCGAGCTTCTGCAGCAATGACTGTTGCTCCATAATAAGCGACCTCCTTGTTGCTTGATTTGACAGTATGCGACACAATCTACAGGCGCGGCGTCATACCTGTGTCTCAAGGTCGCGTCTCACAGTCACAAAATGTTCTCAGGCCGTGCGGCGCCCGCTCGTGATGTATTACCGGATACTATCGTACAGGTTACATCTTACCGCAGGCCGTGCTTGCTCTATTGGGCCCGGTTCTGTAGAATCCTTGCCAGAGTACTGCCCGCAACAGAGGATGTCAGGCAGGGACACGACGGAGGAGCACATGTGGGAACAGAATCGGCACGCCAGCGGGGCCGCCACGCCCGGCGAGGATGGTGAGTTCAAGAAGTACATCCGCGAGATCCAGGACTGGCCCAAGCCGGGCGTCACCTTTCGCGACATCACCCCGCTGCTGCGCAAGGGGAACATCCTGGCCAGGGCCATTCACACCATGGCCTATCGTTTCCAGAAGGAGGATATCGCCCTGATCGCCAGCGTGGAGGCCAGGGGCTTCATCCTGGGGGCCGCCCTGGCCCATGAGCTGGAGTGCGGCTTCGTTCCCATCCGCAAGGAAGGCAAGCTCCCCTACGAGCGGCTGACCATGGACTACAAGCTGGAGTACGGCATGGGCACCCTGGAAATGCATGTCGACGCCATAGACGCGGGCCAGCGGGTCCTGGTGGTGGACGACGTCCTGGCCACGGGAGGCACGGCGAAAGCGACGGCGGACCTGGTGAGGGCCTGTGGCGGCAACGTGATCTGCGCCGCCTTCCTGGTGGAGCTGACCGGGCTCGGCGGCCGGAAGCTCCTGGACTGTCCCGTGTACTCGCTGGTCAGATACTAGGGCAGCGCCCGGTACGCGGCCGGGACCCGACCGTATCATCAGAAGGAGGGGAATTGAGGAAGTTCAGTCTGGCCGCTGCATTGGCCATGGTAATCACAATCGTGGCAGCGCTGTTCCCTGCCGGGCTGGTCTCGCAGGTCAACTACCAGTTCACCGCCGCCGAGACCCAGCTCACCACCAACACCTTTGACCAGTTCTACCCGCACATCTCGGGACCCTGGGTGGTGTATACCGACCGCCGCGAGTTGGACGCGGACATCTATCTCTACAGCCTGGAGACCGGAGCCGAGGTCCCGATCACCCCGGGCGGCGGCGACCAGATGCTGCCGGAGATCGACGGGACCAGGGTGGTCTACACCGACTTCGGCACGGGGAACGCAGACGTCCTGCTCTACGACATAGGCACCGGCCAGACGACGCGCCTCACCAGCGACCCGGCCGACCAGAGGAGGCCGGACATCAACGGCCACCTGGTGGTCTGGGAGGACGACCGCGACGGCGACCTGGACATCTTCCTGCTCGATCTCAACACCATGGAGGAGACCCGCCTCACCAGCGACAGCGCCATACAGCGGAAGCCGGTGGTCTGCGGCTCCAGGGTGGCCTGGGAGGACTACGGCACCGGCACGATGGACCTACACCTGCTCGACCTGGAGACCGGCGACGTCACGGTCATCGGCGCCGGCAACGCGGCGGATGACCTGGAGCCCGCCATGGCGGGCGACATCATCGCCTTCACGTCCAACCGGGCCAGCGTCGGTGACCTCTACTACTACCGCATCAGCACCGGGGAGACGGTGGCGCTCTACCCCGTGACAGAGGAGTACGAACGGCTGCCGCGCATATCCGGGGACTTCATCTCCTACGAGAGCTATGCCTCCGGTGACGCCAACCTCTGGATCTACAGCATCCCCCTGGGGGTGGCCGTCCAGGCGACTGCCGAACCGTCCGAACAGTACCTCCATGACATCGACGGGCAGCGGCTGGTCTGCACCGATGACCGCCACGGCAACCTCGACATATTCATGATCGACTTCGACTTCCTGGTGCCCGCCGACACTCCCGGGGAGCAGATAGCGGACATCCTGGACTTCTTCGATGACTCGGTGGAGGACGGGTCCCTGGCCGGGAGCGGCTCAGGCCACTCCGCGGTTCACCGCCGGGATGCCCTGAGGAACATGCTGGAAGCCGCCCGGGACCTCATCGATTGGGGTGACACCGCCGGGGCCTGCCGGCAGCTCTTCGATGCCTACCTCAGAACGGACGGGCAGGCCCTCCCGCCGGACTTCGTGACGGGCCCGGCCGCCCCCGTACTGGCCAGCCAGATCATGGAGCTCATGCAGACCCTGCGTTGCCCCCAGTGCAGGTAGAAACGCATGAAACCGATATCGTTTGAGCACGGCGTCGAGCATGTGGCGGTCTCCGACTGGGAGGACTTCGTCACCTATATGGGGGCCCGCCTGCTGATTCCGCACTACGTGTGGAGGGGGCAGCGTGACTCGACCTGGCGCCTCGAGCCGACCCTGGACAGGCTGCTGCGAAAGCTGGGCAAGGCCGGCGACGTCAGGACCGCCAACGCTCACCTCATGCGGTTCAAGCGGGCGATCCGGGGCCGCCGCGGCACCAATCCACCCGAGATCCCCAGCGAGAATGACTGGTGGGCCCTGGGCCAGCACCACGGGCTGGCCTCCCCCCTCCTGGATTGGACCGAGTCTCCCTTTGTGGCGGCCTTCTTCGCCTTCGAATCGAGTGTGCCCAGCAGCACCGGAAGCCGCATGGTCTTTGCCGTCTCCAAGATCGCGGTGGAGATCCGCTCAAGGGAGATCGCCAAGGCCCACCGGGGCAGTGCCCGTCCGCCGATAGTGGAGTTCGTCGAGCCCTTCTCCAACGAGAACCCCAGGCTGGTCAACCAGCGCGCGCTCTTCACCCGCACGCCCTCCGGGATGGACCTGGAGGCGTGGGTCCGGGCGAACTTTCCCCGGGAGCACAAGCACGTCCGCCTGAGAAAGTACGAGGTGCCCGAAACGGAGCGGCCAACGGCCTTGAGATCGCTCAACCGGATGAACATCAACCACTCCTCGCTTTTCCCCGACCTCTACGGTGCGTCGAAATACGCCAACCTGAACCTGGAGATAGCGAAGTACTGACCGGTTGGCGTGGCCGGCCGGCAGCCTCCGCGCGGGCGCGCGGGATGGTGGAAGGGCCGCCAAGGAGTAGCGTCACTATGGGGAATATTTGGAGGCGGCGAGTGGATTTGAACCACTGCATGGAGCCTTGCGGGCCCCTGCCTTACCTCTTGGCTACACCGCCCCAACTACACTGATCACGTTACGGCCGGATTCTAGCATCCCGGGGCAACGTGACCATCTCAAACACGCTGGCCGGCGTCACATTATGTTCACACTGCACTGCTGGATGCTGGGCCAGGATTCGAACCTGGGCTTCAGTGCGCAAAACACCGCGTGCTGCCCCTACACCACCCCGCATCGCCCAGTCACGAATGTAAACCATACGGCCAACGTCCCTCTCTCAAACACGCTGGTCGCCGTCTCATTATGATAACACCCGATGTCCAGCTAGAGAAGAGGGCTAACCGGCTTCTTCCTCGACCGGTCCATGAAATGGCGCACCGCCAGGACAGGGTGCCGGCGCAGCATGCGAGGCCCGGAATAGCGCATCACGGCCCTGATCCTGTCTCTCATGGCCGGCTTGAAACAGTGAACGGGACACCTGGCGCAGGTTGTCTTCCCCTCCTGGAACGGGCAGGCCTGGAGGCGCTCGCTGGCATAGACCAGGAGCTCGCTGCACTCAGCGCATGGAGTGTCACCCCCATGCCGGCTGCGGCAGTAGAGATCTATCATGACCGCCACCGTCCTGATTTCCCTGGCTATTCTGGGATGTCTCGTGCCCACGACAGGCACATTCTGCCATAAAACCAGGGGACGATCCACCAGGGGCTGGCGGGAGCGAATGGGTGTCGAACCCACCATGGACACTTTGGGTGCCCATCAACGGATTTGAAGTAGGCCCCCCACGCTCAAAATGGGCTGGAGAGTTAACCTTCCCCAGCATGGCGGCCATCCTCTTGCTGGGCTTCTTCTTGCCGCTCAGCACCATCGAGACGTAGGCCTTGCTGCAGCCTAGCCCCAATACTGTTCACTTAAGCCATTTTGGTGTATCCTGTAGGCCAGGA
>CAYPDY010000124.1:0-7949 GCA_964409515.1 uncultured Dehalococcoidia bacterium | reverse complement strand
CTATGGCAACTATGAGCCAGACAAGATCATCGGTGGACAGCCGTACAAGATAAACACGACCCTGGGGCCTACCATGGCCGTGTCCTACAAGGCGTACCTCAGGTCGGAGGGCGACGCGGAGGAGCTGCACTGGTACATGAGGGGGTCCGAGAATGCCACGACGGCCACCGTCTTCAATGATGACGTCATCAATTTCGAGTACCCGCTCTACCTCGGCAAGACCTGGAGCAGTGCGACCACCACACCTTCCCAGTATGGACCCCTGGCGGTGACCACCCAGGCGACGGCAGCAGCCTACATTGAGCCGGTGCTGGATGCCAGCGGGAACGTGGTGTCCTACAACGTGCACAGGGCCGCCGGCTATGAAGGCTACCAGCTGCCCGACCTGAACTACAATGGCGTCCGGGGCGACGACATTCCGCTGCCCCGCAAAGAGGTGGGCGACATCAGCTGGGCTGACATGAACGCCATTTCGGACAGCAAGGCCCAGATCGGCTGGAACGATGTAGTCGTGCCGGCCGGCCCGCACCAGGGGGAGAACATCCCTGGCTACTATGCAGTCCAGCAGACCATCACCACGAAGATGACGGCCAACAACCTGGTGGTGGCGAGCACCGTCATGGAAGCGTGGAAGGACGTCAGGGGCTGCGTGGCGGTCCAGATGGTCACCAACGGACAGCTGGTGGGCGGTGCCTGGGTGTCGCAGACAAGCACCACCGTGGCCAGCAGATGGACCGGCAACTTCCCGTGGTACCAGTACGAGTTCGGCGGCCATGGCCAGACCTTCGCCGTGAGGGTGAACGACACGGCCATCGGCGAAGGCGGCCACACCTTCCAGTTCATCACGCCGGAGAAGGACTTCGGCTGCAAGCATGCCGGCGACGCCATGATGAAGGTATTCAACAGCCTGGGCTTGATTACCATCGACTACGAAGATGAGTACATCACCTGTCAGGGAGCCGTGAAGAGGATGAAGGGTGGCTCATGGTATGGTGCGGCCACCATTGAGGATCTGGGGACAGGACGAACATATGTCGTGTTCGGCCGGGCCCAGGACCTCTAGCAGAAGCTGGCAACGGAGGGTGCCGGGGGCTGGCGAACCTTTCGCGCCAGCCCCCCGGCCTCCCTCTGGAGACAACCGGGCGTTGCATCCGGTACAATTCGATCTATAGCGCATACAGGAGGTGCCGCGATGCCGGAGTTCGGTTCCCCATTCTCGGGCCTGACCCATGGCCGGAAGCTAACCAAAGCGGAGCTCGTCAGAGCCATAAGGTTCCTGGTGGCTGCGGAATACGAGGCGGTCCAGATGTACATGCAGCTGGCGGAGTCCATTGACCACAAGCTGGCGGCGGAGGTGCTGGAGGACATCGCCAACGAGGAAAGGGTGCATGCCGGCGAGTTTCTCCGGCTGCTCAAGGAGCTTGCCCCCGACGAGGAGAAGTTCTATGCCGAGGGCGCCCGGGAGGTGGAAGCGGAGATCAAGAAGCTGAACAAGGGCAAACCCTAGCTCCGGGGGCCGAAGTCGCCCGCTCCCTGCCGTCCGCCTCGGCGGCGCCGGCCTGTCCTTACGCGCCCGCATGGAGCGGCCGCACCGTGCGGCGCCCTTCTACCTGGCGCTGACCGGCTTCAGGGTCAGCTTCCGGATCTCCCGGCGCAGGGCCATGGTGGTGTGGCTCAACCGCGTGCTCAAGATGGCGCTCAAGTTCTTCATCACCAAGTAGCCCATGTGCTCGCTCTTGTCGAGCAGCTCTCTCAGCTCCTTGCCGTTGAGGCAGATGAGGCTGACCTTCTCCACGCACCGGGCCGTCGCCGTGCGCTGGTGAGGCGGCACCAGGGCCGCCCAGCCGAAGACCTCGCCCTTCTGGAGCGTATGGATGACGGTCCTGGGGCCATGCTCGGTAACCGGCATCTCGATCTGGACTGCGTCGTTCTTGCCATCCAGCATGAAGATGTCCGCGGCCGGCGCGCCCGGGGAGAATATCTCAGAGGCGTTCTCGAAGGCGCGCCTGGTGCAGAGCCGGGCGACCTGGGCCAGTTCCGAGTCGTCCAGCCCCGCAAAGAGATCGAACTGCTTCAGATCCTGGACTGTAACCATGCCGCACCTCCTCCTCCAACAATGGGACCGTGGTTGTCCCCGCACCCTGTCACCGAATTCTAGTCAGTGCCGGCCGGGCTGTCAATACATACATGGACCCGGGCGGGGCCCCCCGCGGTTGAAACGCCACCCGAACTTCCGTATCATTCAGAAAGGCGCCCCGCCGGAGGATGCAGCCCAAGTGAAGCGTCGCCCCCTCGTTGAAGAAATCCGTCCGCCGTTCACTGCCGCCGAGGTCTTTGGGGTCTACCAACGTGAGCCGTTTGCCTTCTTCCTGGACAGCGGCACGGATCCGGCGAAGCTGGGACGCTACTCGTTCGTTGGCTCTGACCCCTTTCTGGTGCTGAAGAGCCGCGGCGATGAGCTCACCATCTCGGGCGGCGGAAGAGAAGAGATGCGAACGGGCAGTCCGTTCACGCTGCTGGGCGAAATGATGGAGGAATACTGCCTTGACCCGGATGGGGTGCCAACTCCGCTGGCAGGCGGGGTGGTGGGATATCTCGGCTACGACCTGTGCCATTTCATCGAGCGTGTTCCGTCCAGGGCCAGGGACGACCTCCATCTGCCGGAGTGCTGCCTCGGGTTCTATGACGTGGCCATCACCTTCGATCATCTGCATCACAGGGCCTTCATCGCCTCGAGCGGCTTCCCGGAGCAGGACGAAGGCCCCAGACTCAGGAGGGCCAGGGAACGTCTCAGCCAGGTGAAGGCAGCACTGGAGGGTTGTCGGTCCGTGGCCCTGCCCGCACCGGGTGGCGGCGGGATAGCCCTGCGCTCCAATTTCACTCACGACGACTACCTGCGTGCTGTGGGGGCGGCCAGGGACCACATCATCGCCGGTGAGATATACCAGGTCAATCTCTCCCAGAGGTTCGACGGGCATCTGGCTGTGGATCCCTGGGGCCTGTACCAGAGGCTGCGCACCATCAACCCGGCACCCTTCGCGGCCTGTCTCAACCTCGACGAGGTGAAAGTCCTGAGCGCCTCGCCGGAACGATTCTTGAAGGTCGACGGCGATCGGGTGGAGACGCGTCCCATGAAGGGCACGCGTCCCCGGGGGCGCTCGGAGGCTGAGGACGCGGCGCTGGCCCGCGAGCTTCGGGACAGCATCAAGGACCGGGCCGAGAACGTCATGATCGTGGACCTGGAAAGGAACGATCTGGGCCGGGTCTGCCGCATCGGCACGGTGAATGTCAGCGAGCTCTGCACGCTGGAGAGATACCCAACGGTATTTCAGCTCACCTCATGTGTCGAGGGGCGTATGGCCGACGGCAAGGGCCCCATTGACCTGCTGCAGGCCTGCTTCCCCGGGGGCTCGGTCACTGGCGCGCCCAAGGTGCGGGCCATGGAGATCATCGACGAACTGGAGCCTACGCGGAGGGGTATATACACCGGTTCCATCGGCTACCTGGGTTTCGGCGGCCAGATGGACCTCAGCATCGTCATCCGTACCATCATGGTCAAAGGAGACAGGGTATACTTACAGGTGGGCGGCGGCATCGTGTATGATTCGGATCCCGAGGAGGAGTATCAGGAAACGCTGCACAAAGCGGAGGCGCTGTTTCAGGCTCTGGGCACGCCGCCGCTGGTGGCGGCCGGGTCGTGAGCAGCGAAAGCATGGAACTCACCGTCTACCTCAACGGTTCTCTGGTCCCTCTGTCACAGGCGCGCATCTCCCCCATGGACTACGGCTTCCTCTACGGCTACGGCCTCTTTGAGACCATGCGGGCATACGGCGGCGGGGTCTTCCTCTTGGACAAGCACCTGGCCAGGCTGGAGCATTCAGCCGGAACGCTGGGGATCGACCTGGAAGACCCGGCCAGGATGGAGAAGGCCATCTACAGCACGCTGAGAGCCAACCACCTGTCGAATGCCCGCGTCAGGCTCACGGTCTCGCCCGGCGAGGAAGGACCGGTCCCGGGCGGCCCTGTAGGAGGCGAGCCGACGGTGTTCATCACGGCCATCGACTATCGGCCGCCGCCGGACGACATCTACCGCCGCGGCTTCTCGGCCACGTTTTCGATGGTCCATCGCAGCCCCAGATGCCACAGCTCCAGAATGAAGTCCCTGAGCGCGCTCGACCTGCTGCTGGCCCGCCAGGAAGCCGCCTGCTTCAATGTGGACCACGCTATCCTGCTCAATGACGATGACCTGGTGGCCGAGGGGGGCAGCACCAATATCTTCTACGTCAAGGACGGCCGTCTCCTTACCCCTGCCGAGCACTGCGGCATCCTGCCTGGAGTGACCCGCGCCGTGATCTTGAGGGAGCTGGCGCCGTCACTGGGCGTCGTCACCGAGGAGCTGGACGTGGCCGTGGCCGACGTGCTCGAAGCTGATGAAGCCTTCCTGACGAACTCCATGATAGAGATAATGCCGCTCACCATAGTGGCCGGCAGGGACATAGGCTCGGGCCGCCCCGGCGCCTTGACCGGGCGGCTGATGCAGGCGTACAAAGCAATGGTTGAGCGCAGCGTTGGCGCGTACGGAGGGACGGGCACACCATGAGCGTGGGACTGGTCTACGACCCGGTATACCTGGGGCATGACACTGGAGATCACATTGAGAATGGCCGGCGGCTGGAGCGCACCGTGGGACTGCTGGGCTCGAGCAACCTGAGGCGGGAGCTGGTCAGCATCATGCCGGAGCCGGTGGCCATGGAGGACCTGCTGCTGGTCCACTCCGCCCAGCACATTGCGCGGGTGGACCGGTCGGCGTCCGACGGCGGCGGGTGGTTGGACGGGGACACCGTGACATCACCCGGTTCTTACGAAGCCGCGATATTCGCGGCGGGAGGCGTTGGCCGGGCCACCGAGGCCGTGATCAACGGCGACATTGAAAGCGCCTTCGCGCTGGTCAGGCCCCCCGGGCACCACGCCACGCGCACGGATGCGATGGGCTTCTGCCTGTTCAACAACGTGGCCATCGCGGCCAGGATTGCGGTGCAGAAGTACGAGCTGGCCCGCGTCCTCATCGTTGACTTCGACGTGCATCACGGGAACGGGACGCAGGACGTCTTCTACTCCGACGGCCAGGTGCTGTATATCTCAACCCACCAGTACCCCCTCTACCCCGGCACCGGCCGAGTCGAGGAGACGGGGGTGGCCGGGGGCCTGGACCGCACAGTGAATATCCCGCTGCCGCCGTGGTCGGGTGACAGGGAGTACCTGCTGGCCTTCCAGGAGATCATTGTTCCGGTGGCCCGCCGCTTCGGGCCCCAGATCATCCTGGTGTCGGCGGGCTATGATGCGCACTGGGCTGACAACATATCCTCTATGCAGGTGACCGTGGGTGGGTTTGCCAGGATGGTGGCCATTCTGAAGCGCCTGGCCGAGGAGTTATGTCAAGGGCGCATCGTCTGTGCCCTGGAGGGCGGCTACCACCTCGAGGCCCTGGCCCACTCCGTCAAGGCGTCGATCGAGGTCCTGGTGGGGCTGCCTGCCGGTGAGGACGACCCCCTGGGGCCTCCGCCGCACGGCGGCGACGCGGTGGACATCGGGCCCCTGCTCAAACGAATCAAGACCACGCATGGCCTGTGAAGGTGCTGCGGGGAAAGGTGGAAGCATGATGCACATTGAATCCGCCGAGCCGCTCTCGCCCCAGCAGCAGGAGGTCTGGGACAGGGTCCAGGAGCTCTGGCGTCTGCTCCAGCAGAGAGACATCGCCGCCTTGAAGGCGTCGATTCACCCCCAGTACACCGGCTGGGTGGCCGGCAGCCCGCTGCCCCACGGACGGGACTTCGCTCTGAAAGCGGCGGAGACGGACCCCAGAATCACCAGCTACCGTCTCTATCCGATGCGGGTGGAGGTCTATGATGGCATCGTGGGTGTGGCGCACTACAGTTTCGAGGCTGAGGTGGCCATGGCGAAGGGCAAGGCAGAGAAGGAGCAGGGCCGGTGGACCGAGGTTTACCTGAAGAAGGACGGCAGCTGGCTCATGATCAGCGTGCACGGAGGCCCCGAGTAGCCATGCCCATTGTTCACCACGAGACATTCCCGGTGCGATACTGGGAGTGCAATGCGCTGGGGCACCTCTCCAGCGCCAACTACTTCCGCTGGATGCAAGAGGCGGCCTTTGCCGCTTCGGCCGCGGTGGGCTACGACTGGGCGCGGTACCGCGAGTTGGGCTACGTCTGGCTGGTAAGGGAGACCGACATCAGGTACCTGAGACCTCTCCGGTACGGCGACAGAGTAGACCTGAGGACGTGGGTACTGGACTTCCGCCGCTCTCGTTCACGGCGGGCGTACGAATTCGCCTCCGTGGGTACGGGACAGCCGGCGGCCACGGCGGTTACCGACTGGGTGTATGTGGATGCCCGGACCGTCCGGCCGGCGACGGTGCCGGCCCAGATGCAGGCCGCATTCTGCCCTGACGGCCCCCCCGGGGGGGTGCCGCCGCGGGAGCGTTTCCCGGCATCCCCCGATGCGCCGGCGGATGTCTTCTCCATCGGCAGACAGGTGGAGTGGCACGATATTGACATGATGTGGCACGTCAACAACGCCGTCTACCTGGCCTACGTTGAAGAGGCGGGGGTGCGATTGGCCCAGGCGCATGGCTGGTCCGCGGAGCGGATGACCGAGGAGCACTCGGCCATCCTGACCCGGCGGCACCGTATCGAGTACCGCCAGGCGGCCAGGATGGGTGACGACCTGGATATCGCCACCTGGTACTCCGACACCAGGCGGGCCACGGCGGTGCGGCACTGCCTTGTCCGCCGGGTGGAAGACGGTGAGCTCCTGGCCCGGGCCCAGATTCACTGCGCCTGGATAGACCTGAACACGGGCCACCTCAAACGCGAAATCGGGTTCCGATAGTCGGCTGGTATTCCCGGGTCATCGAGCGGGGACCCGCTGTCCACAGTAGTACTCCCATACGATAGTCATGGACGAATAGGTAATCTGCACAATACCCCACTGAGTAAATGTGCTGATACCATGGAGGCCCGGCGGCTGCCATAATCGTCTGCGAGTCCACCGGGCTGATGGACAGCCGTGCACTATAGAAGGGGGGGGAGTGCCAATGAAGAGATTGGAGACGTGGATCCGGCCATCGAGAAGGCAGATGATCTCCAAGTGCGTCGAGGACCTGGCGGATGCCCGAAAGATTAGGACGACCGGCACTGATGATGGCCTGTTGTGGTGTGCGGTGGACATGACTGAGCCCCCGGATTCTGTTCTGGCGACGTTGGGCATGATACTGCTCTCATGGGGCCCCCCTGTCCTGATTGACAAGGGGAACGATGAGGCGCGCTATCTGTTCAACCCGCTGCTGGGCAGAATCAGGGACAGCTTGAACTAGGGGGGGGCATGGATATTACCAGACGCAAACCGGGTTCCGCATCTGACCGGCAGGCCGCGGAGCCAGTCCCGAGTCTGACCTGGTCACGTGTGACGCTGAAGTCACAATGCAGTCAGAACGGCATTCCGCTGCCGGCTTCAGTGCAGCATCGGCTCTGGATTCAACCCTGCCGGCTCTGCCGCTAGGCCTCCGCTGTCCGCCACTGCTCCGCGCCGGCTGGTCTCGGCATGGCGCGTGTCCCGCGGCAGGCGTCACAGCTCAACGTAGGTCTTGGGATCGAAGTTGGTCGGCATGGTCCAGGTCGTGGCCTTCCCGTTTCTGAGGCGGTAGACCACCAGCATCTCCCAACCCCACTGCTCCACCCACGGCTTGAGGAAATCGCGCTTGGCCGCGATCTCCTTCTTCAGCGCCATGTCCTCCACCAGTTGGACGCTGCCGCTGACCCTCACCTGGATACCCTTCTGGAAGTCGTTGAAACAGAGCTCCACCCTGGGGTTTTGTGCCAGCTGCCGGTGCAAGTCCTTCATGTTGCCGGTGTGAAAGACCAGCCCGTCCTCGT